>CAUGJN010000111.1 GCA_959599635.1 uncultured Collinsella sp. | reverse complement strand
AGTGCTCAAACTTGCCGAGGAGTCGATTGCGTACATGCGCGATAACGCATTGCTGCTGGAGCGCGCGGCGTATCTGCGTAACACCTCGATGGTTTCGGTACGCGAGGAAGCGGAGTTGCTCGATATAAGCCAGACGCAGGTTGGTGGAGCGGAGGCCTGGATGGTGGCGCTGCATTTGGCCTGTGCGGGCCGAGACAGCGATCTTGCGGCCTGGATGTCCATGAATCGTGCGGGGATTCTGGAGCCATCGTATCGGCTCTTTGCGCGCCTTGCCATGCATTGTCTGGGCGAGCCGGCGACCAGGATTCGCAAGAAGCTTCCCGTGCGCGAGCTGTCGCGGTACTCGCTGCGCGACGATTTGGAAGGGGAGGGCGAGCGCCTGTTCCAGGCTGGCGAGGTTGAAGCCGTTGATACCATCGACCATATCGAGATTCGCATGTTTGGTGCGTTCCGCGCCGAGCGCGACGGGTTTCCCATCACGGACAAAATGTGGCGCCGCAAGAAGGCGGCGACGCTTGCCGAGCGGCTTGCACTGGGCATGGATGCGCTCGTCGACCGCGAGACGCTGGCAATGGAGTTGTGGCCCCATGCCGAGTTCAATAGCGCCCGCAACAACCTGTACTCGACGATATCGCGCTTGCGGTCGGCTTTGGGACCGACGCCGGATGGCAAGTCGTGTGTGCTCATCCAAAATGAATGCATCGGACTCAACGGCGACTACGTCAAGACCGATGTACGGCTGTTTGACCAGATAAGCCGCGAGGTTTTGGGAAATCGCACGGGTGCACGCGGGCCCCATTTAGTTGAGCTGTGCCTTAAGATTGAGCAGCTTTATGCCGGACCGCTGTATGTTCCCAATGGCTGTAACCCCACCTACTTTTTACGTATGCGACGCATTATGCAGTCAAAGTACATCGATTGCATGATTAAGGGAGCAAATGCCGCCCTAGAAGAAAACGACCTGCAGTCGGCGATTTGGCTGGCGGAGTCGGGGCTTCGGCAGGAAACGGCGCGTGAGGATATGGTGCGCTGCGCCATGCGCGTCTACAGTGCGGCGGGGCGGCGGCGCGATATCGTCGAGCTGTACAGCGGGCATATGCACCATCTAAGGGAGCAGGTCAATGGCGTGCCCGAGCCCGAGACGCGGCGTCTATACGAGCGCTTGGTGGAGGGGCGGCTCAATCGCGTGCTGGTCGAGCGATAAAAAACGGGCGCCCGAAGTACTTGGGCACCCGTAAGCTTGCTATGTGTTGGCTCGCCGGATCATTGGCTCTTAGACGAGCTTGATCTTCTCGATGTCCTTGCGCGAGGACTCGCGATACAGCGAGAACTTGCGGCCGATGACCTGGACGACCTCGGCGTGGCAACGCTCGGAGAGCTCTTCGGCGGCCTCGCGGGCGGAAAGACTGGAGCCATCGAGCACGGAGCACTTAACGAGCTCATGCTTCTCCAGGTAGGCGACCGTCTGCTCGACGGTGCCCTCGTTGACATCGGACTTACCGATGATGATGGCGGGGTTGAGGTGATGGGCCATGCTGCGAAGCTGCTTGACCTGGGCTCCTGTCAGTGCCATGGGTTCTCGCTTTCTATGTATGGGGCGCCCCGCGACGGGGCCTTAATCTACGTGAGCTGTCCCACGATAGCGCAGGAACGGCGCGGTGTGGAGCGCGTTTGCCCAGTTCAAAAAGAATGCGGATGCCGAGTGAGTGGGCGGTGCGGGCTGCGAACAGGCTATGAGCTGGGCGCAGAGACCGGTTCCCATGCAATAAACGCCCAGCGAACCTTACGGATATGGTCGAGCATATAGCGCCCCTGCGGCACGCCCTTGGAGCCCGGCTCGCCGGCATGGGGGTTTTCGATCATGTGCTGAGCGATATAGTCGCGCAGGCGGTCGATCTTATCCTCGTTGCCATGCTCGAGCATACGGGAAAAATCCGCCACGCCTGCCTCAAGGCTATCGAAGGTATCGCGACGAGGCGATTCAAAGTATGTAACCTGCGGCAACGCACCCATCTGAATGAGGATGTTGAAGGCGTACACAAAGCCATTGCTGCAGGTAACCGAGGCACCAATGGCGTTCATCAGGTGCAGATCATAGCGCGGGCTGGAGTTGGCGACCATCGTGACAGCACAACGGCGACGAGCCGTTCGATCAAGCTTGGCAAGCGCGCCTTTTAGGTTGGTCGTGGTGACAGAACGACTGGCAAAGGCAACATCTACCGCTTTCGCGACCGGTCCAACCAAATCCCAATCATCATCCCAAGCAAGCTCAAGCGGCGTAATAAGATCCTCGAGTCCGTAATACTCAATGCCAGCATCAAGGGTGCCCAGCATGGCAGGGGAGAAATCAGCCGCAATCACAGGATGCCCAGCCTGAGCAAGCGGAATAGCAATCGACCCAGCCCCACACCCCATATCAAGCACCGATTCACCAGGCTTTAACGCCAACAGCTTCATAAAGTCCCGGGCATACGGGGCAGTCTCCAACGGCCGAAAATGCCGAGCCCGCTTATCCCATTCAAAAGAATCATCAGCCCGCCGCCGATCAGCCTGCATCTGCATCCACTCCAGATTCCAATCTGTGGAAAGCAGCTCAGAACGATTCTCCCCATCAGCCACGGGCCAACCTCCTAGCAACAAAAAAGCGACTCCTCCCAAAAGAAGAGCCGCAACCAGCATATATCAGAAAAAGAACCGTTCCAACGCCAAACCGCCACACCAACCAAGGCGGGCAGAAGCGAAGCGACTGCCACTGAGCCAGAACCCAGCCAAGGTTGAGATGTGCGGGAGCCCCGCCGCCGGGCGGCAGACATATAAGGTCGATCGCGAGTTCCGCACGAGCCGGAGAGCACTTAATGTGCTCTCCGTGCGAGTCAGGACTGTCCGAGCAGGCGACCTTATATGTCTGCCGCCCGGCGGCGGGGCTCCTCGCCTCGTATCCCTAGGCTAGTTCTTCAGCGAGTTCAGCGGTGCCGGGAAGCGTCCACCGCGGTGGGCAAGTACGGTGCCGGCGTTGGGGTTCACCGGCATGATGGGCGCACGGCCGAACAGGCCGCCGTACTCGACGCAGTCGCCCACGCCCTTGCCGATGGCAGGGATCACGCGGACGGCCGTGGTCTTGTTGTTGATGACGCCGATGGCCATCTCGTCAGCGATGATGCCGGCGATGGTCTCGACCGGGGTGTCGCCGGGGATGGCGATCATGTCCAGGCCAACGGAGCACACGCAGGTCATGGCCTCGAGCTTCTCGAGCGAGAGCGCGCCGGCCTCGACGGCGGCGATCATGCCGGCGTCCTCGGACACGGGGATAAAGGCGCCGGAGAGACCGCCCACGCTGGAGCTGGCCATGACGCCGCCCTTCTTGACGGCATCGTTGAGCATAGCGAGCGCGCAGGTCGTGCCCGGGCCGCCGCAGGTGCCCACGCCGATGATCTCGAGGATGCGCGCGACGGAGTCACCGATGGCAGGCGTAGGCGCCAGCGACAGGTCGACAATGCCCTTCTCGACACCCAGACGACGGGCGGCCTCGCGGCTCATGAGCTCGCCGGCACGGGTGATCTTAAAGGCGGTCTGCTTAATCTTCTCGGCGACTTCCATCATCGATGCGGAATCGGGGAGCGTCTCCAAGGCAGCAGCCATAACGCCGGGGCCCGAGACACCAACGTTGATGACGGCGTCGGCCTCGCCACCGCCGTGGACGGCGCCCGCCATAAACGGGGAGTCCTCGACCATGTTGGCAAAGCAGACAAATTTGGAAGCGCCAACGGAATCCTGGTCGGCCGTGAGTTTAGCGGCATCGATGATGGTCTGGGCGGCCATGAGCACGGCGTCCATGTTGATGCCGGCGCGCAGGCTGGCGACGTTGACGCTGGAGCAGACGCGGCTCGTGGTGGCGAGCGCCTGCGGAATGGACTGTATAACGCGGCGATCGGCGTCGCCGATGCCCTTCTGGACGAGCGCGGAGAAGCCGCCCAGGTAGTCGATGCCGAGCGTTTCGGCTGCGCGGTCGAGGGCATGCGCGATGGGGGTGAGGTCCTCATCCTTGCAGCACGCGGCGATCTGCGCCACCGGGGTGACGGAAACGCGCTTGTTGACGATGGGGATACCGTACTCGCGCTCGAGGTTCTCGGCGGTCTCGACCAGATGCTCAGCCGTGTGCGTCACGTGGTCGTAGATCTTCGTGCACATGCGGTCGAGGTTCTCGTCGCCGCAACCCATGAGCGAAACACCCATGGTGATGGTCCTGATGTCGAGGTTCTGCTCCTCAACCATGCCGCGGGTTTCCGCGATTTCTGCGGGCGTGATCGCCATCCTTGCGCTCCTATCTGCCAAAACGAGCATAGTCTTATCTATTCTAACGTGCCGCACGTGCCAAGTGGCGCGTGCGGCACGTTTTGGTGCTCGGTTGTTTCCGTTGTGTTACTGCCCAAAGACCTCTTCGGCGATGCGCGCGCTTTCGGCGGCATCCTTGGCGTAGTAGTCCGCGCCGATCTGCTTGGCGTATTCGGGGGTGAGCACGGCGCCGCCTACGATGATCTTGACGCCCGGCACCTCGGTATGGAGCAGCTTGATGGTCTCCTCCATGGCGACGACCGTGGTGGTCATAAGCGCCGAGAGGCCGACGAGCTTGATGTCACGCTCCTTGACGGTCTTGAGTACCTCCTGTGGATCGACGTCGCGGCCAAGGTCAAAGACGGTGTAGCCGTAGTTGTCGAGCAGCATTTTGACGATATTCTTGCCAATATCGTGGATGTCGCCCTTGACGGTGGCCACGCAGATCTTGCCCTTGTCGGCAATCTCGCCGGCGGGCATCAGGCGCTTGATGGTGTCGAAGCCCACGCGTGCGGCTTCGGCCGAGGCCATGAGCTGCGGCAAGAAGAACTTTCCCTGGTCAAAGAGGACGCCAACCTCGTCGAGAGCGGGGATAAAGTGATTGTTGATGAGGTCCATGGCGTCGTGGTCTGCCAGCAGACGCTCGGTCTCGGCAGCGATCTCGCCTTTGCGGCCCGAGACGACCATGCGACGAATCGGGTCGTCATTGCCGTCGGGGGTGGTGGCGCTGGCAGCGGGCGCGGCGTCGGTCGATGCGGTCTGAGCCGCCGCCGGGTTCGCGGCGATCTTGTACGGGTCGGTCCAGCCGGCGTAGCGTTCGATGTATCCGGTCGAGCCCTCGTCCTCAACGCTCAGGACGCGATAGCTGTAGACGGTATCCATAAAGCGCTTGGAGCCCGGGTTCATGATGGGGGCGTCCAGGCCCGCGCCGAAGGCGGCAGCCAAAAAGACCGAGCCCAGCAGCGGGCGGGCGGGCAGACCAAAGCTGATGTTCGACACGCCGAGCGCGCATTTGACGCCCAGACGCTCCTTGCACAGGGACATGGCGCGCAGGATCTGCTCGGCCTGGCGCTGGTTGGTCGAGGCAGTCATGACCAGGCAGTCGATGAGGATACGGTCCGGGCCGATGCCGTAGCGGGCGGCCTCGGCCACGATGCGCTCGGCGATGGCGAAGCGGGCCTCGGCGGTATCGGGGATGCCGCCTTCGTCGAGCGTGAGGCCGACGACGTTGGTGCCGTAGTGGGCGACCAGCGGAAAGATTTCATCCATGATCTGCTGTTTGCCATTGACGGAGTTGATGATGGGCTTGCCGGCATAGCGGCGTACGGCGGCCTCGACAGCGGCGGGATCGGTGGAGTCGATCTGCAACGGCAGCAGCGTGGAGCCCTGGAGCTGCTCGGTCGCCTGTTGAATGATCTTAACCTCGTCGATCTCGGGCAGCCCCACGTTGACGTCCAGGATGTCGGCGCCCTGTTCCTGCTGGCTGATGCCCTGGCTCACGACGTAGTCCAGGTCGCCGTCGCGCAGGGCCTGCTGCAGGCGCTTTTTGCCGGTGGGATTGATGCGCTCGCCGATGACGGCGATCTTGTGGCCGTCGCTGGGAAGGTCCACGACCGTTTGGGCGCTCGTGACCGACATGCTGGGCTTGCGGCGGCGCGTGCTGGGCGTGTGGTTATCGATAAGCGTGCGCAAAGCGGCCATGTGCGCCGGCGTGGTGCCGCAGCAGCCGCCCACGACGCTCACGCCGTCCTCAATCATGCCAGCGACGGCCTCGGCGTATTCGGGTGCCTGGATATCAAAGACGGTGTTTCCGTCATCGTCCACGCGGGGCAGTCCCGCATTGGCCTGCACCATAACGGGCTTGTCCGTAACGGTGAGCATACGCGCGGCGAGTCCTCGGAGCTCGGCCGGGCCCTGGCTGCAGTTGATGCCCAAAACGTCGGCGCCGATGGCGTCGAGGGTGATGGCGGCGACCTCGGGGCTCGTGCCCAAGAAGGTGCGTCCGTCTTCCTCAAAGGTCATGGTGGCAAAGACGGGCAGGTCGGAGTTCTCGCGGCAGGCGAGGACGGCCGCCTTGATCTCGGCAAGGTCGGTCAT
>CAUGJN010000110.1 GCA_959599635.1 uncultured Collinsella sp. | reverse complement strand
TGTTGGGGCCCTTGTCGCCCTCGAGGGCGCGCTTGTGGTCCTGCGAGGTGGCCATGGGGCGCACGGTCTTGCCGTCGGTAAAGGCGAGCAGTGAGCACTCGGGACCAACGAGCATCTCCTCGATAACCACGGTGTTGCCGGCATCGCCAAAGGTGCCGCCAAAGCACTCGCGCACGGCCTCCTCGGCCTGCTCAAGTTCGGTCGCCACGATAACGCCCTTGCCCGCGGCAAGGCCGTCGGCCTTCACGACCAGCGGAGCGCCCTGCTCGCGCACGTAGGCGAGAGCCGAAGCCTCGTCGGTAAACGAACCATAGGCTGCCGTCGGAATGCCCGCACGCTCCATGAGCTGCTTGGAGAACAGCTTGGAACCCTCCATCTGGGCACCCTCGGCACCCGGGCCAAAGCAGGGAATACCCGCCGCGCGCACGGCGTCGGCCACGCCCGCCACGAGCGGAGCCTCGGGGCCAATTACCACGAGTCCACATCCGTGGCTCTGCGCAAACGCCGCCACGGCCGCAGGATCGCAATCGTCGAGAACGACGTTCTCGCCACAGCTCGCGGTGCCGCCGTTGCCCGGCGCGATGTAGAGCTTGCCGGCGCGCGGTGATGCTGCGAGCTTAGCTGCCAAAGCATGCTCACGGCCGCCGCTGCCCAACAACAGGATGTCGATGGTTTGAGTGTCCGCCTTCAAGGGTGCCTCCTCTATGGATGAATGGCCCGCTCCGCGCGAGCCCTTTGCAAGCAAATATACCCCTCGGCCGCCCGTCCGGGCTGCAAAGGGGTATATCGCAATAACCAAATAGTCCCGATTACTTCCAGAATCGGTTGATGATCTGCTCGCGACCGGCGCCAACGCCAATGAACGTCACGCGGGTGTGTGCCAGATCCTCGATAAACGCCACGTAGTCCTGAGCCTCTTGCGGCAGCTCATCAAAGCTGCGACAACCGGTGATGTCGCACTTCCAGCCGGGGAGTTCCTCGTAGATGGGCTTGGCATGCTCAAAGCGCACCTGATGCTCGGGCACGCTGGTGTAGCGCTCGCCATCGACGTCGTAGGCCACGCACACCTTGATGGTGTCGAAGGCCGAAAGCACGTCGAGCTTGGTCAGGGCGATATCGGTGAGGCCGTTGACGCGCGAGGCGTAGTTGGCGATGGGGCCGTCGAACCAGCCGCAGCGACGACGGCGACCGGTGGTCACGCCGTACTCATAGCCCTCCTCGGTCAGCGTGTGACCGGCCTCGGACTCATAGGAAAGCTCGGTGGGCATGGGGCCCGAACCGACGCGGGTGATATAGGCCTTCATGACGCCCAGCACGCGGTCGACGTTCTTCATGCCCACGCCGGAGCCGGTGATGGCGCCGCCGGCGGTGCAGTTGGAAGACGTCACGTACGGATAGGTGCCGTGATCGATGTCGAGCAGCGTCGCCTGGGCGCCCTCAAACAGCAGGTCCTTGCCCTCATCGATCATGTTGTTGAGCAGCAGGCTCGTCTCGGTGATGTAGGGGCGCAGACGCTCGGCCATGGGCAGGTACTCGTCGCAAATCTGGTCCACGGTGTAGGTGGGCAGGTTGTAGATGAGCTCGAGCTCAGGGTTCACGCGGGCGAGAGCGGTCTCCAGCTTGTCGCGGAACAGTGCCTCGTCCAGCATGTCCTGCATGCGCAGACCAATGCGGGCCATCTTGTCCTGATAGCACGGACCGATACCGCGCTTGGTGGTACCGATGTTCTTCTTGCCGAGCTTCTGCTCAAAGGCGCCATCCAGATCGATGTGGTACGGCATGATGACATGCGCGTTGCCGCTGATCTTGAGATTCTTGGTGGTGATGCCGTCGGCCTCGAACATGTCGATCTCCTCAAGGACAACCTTGGGGTTGACGACGCAGCCGTTACCGATCACCGACACGTGGTCGGAATACATGATGCCGGAGGGCACCTGGTGCAGGCCGTACTTCTTGCCGTTGACGACGATGGTGTGGCCGGCGTTGTTGCCGCCCGAGTAGCGCACGACGGCATCGAAGTCGCCGGCGACCAGGTCGCAAATCTTACCCTTGCCCTCATCGCCCCACTGGGCACCGACCAAAACGGTTGACGGCATGTTTACTCCTTACATTCATGGACTGTCTACGCGCCACGCCGGCACGCAGAAGCACAAAACATTCCCAGTATACCCGTGCAACGGGCGCCTGTCCTACTCCTCGGCATGTGCCCCATCAAGCTCATAGAACTTAGTGGATGCCGGCAGGAACATCAGGTCGACGTCGCCGATCGGGCCCGAACGGTTCTTGGCCACGACGATACGCGTAACGCCCTCGTCGGGTCGATCGTCGCGCGAGGCTTCGGCCTCGTCGGCGGAGCGGTCCAAGAACATAACGATATCGGCGTCCTGCTCGATGGAGCCCGATTCACGAAGGTCGGAAAGCTGCGGGCGCTTGCCGGTACGGGATTCGACCTGACGCGAGAGCTGCGACAGCGCGATGAGCGGGATCTTGAGCTCCTTGGCCATGATCTTCAGACCACGCGACATCTCGGAGACCTCGACGGTACGGCTCTCGGAGCGGCGTCCCGGCGGAGGACTCACCAGCTGCAGGTAGTCCAGGATGATGATGGCCTTCTCCTTGTTGTGGAGCATGCGGCGGCTCTTGGCGCGAATCTCGGTCACTGTGGTGCCGGGCGTATCGTCAATCAGAATATCGAGCTTGGACAAGGTCTGCGTGGCCTCGTTGATATTTGCCCACTGCTCGGGGCTAATGCGGCCCATGCGGAAGTCACTGATCGAAATCATGGCGTAGGCGCAAATCAGACGCTGGGCAATTTCCTTGCCCGACATCTCCAGAGAGAAGAAGCCGACGGTATAACCGGCGGCGGCGGCGTTGAGCGCCAGGTTCAGGGCGAACGACGTCTTACCCACAGCAGGGCGGGCGCCGATGATGATGAGCTGGCCCTCGCGAAAACCCATGAGCATGCGGTCGAGCGACGGGAAGCCCGTGGGCACGCCCGCAGCCTGGCCGCCGGCCTGGCACACTTCCTCGGCCTCGTTATAGGCCTCGACCATAAACTCGGTCAGCGTCTTGTAGCTCGACTTGACCTCGCGCGCCGTGACCTTGAGCAACTTGCTCTCGGCCAGCTCCACGACCTCTTTGGTGTCGGTGGGGGCGTTGTATGCCAGCGCGTTGATCTCGTTGGTGGCGCCGATCAGCTCACGCAGCATCGAATCGCGGCGAACGATAGCGGCATGGTGCTGCCAGTTGACGAGCGACAGGGTCTGACCCATCAACTCCAAAATGTACGCTTCGCCGCCCACGGCATCAAGCTTGTTGATGCTTCGCAGGTAATCGATCAGCGAGATGGAGTCGATGGGAATGCGGCTGTTGTACATATCGACCATCGCGGTATAGATGGTCTTATGAATGGGCCGGTAGAAGTCATCGGGCTGCAGCTCGACCTGGGCCTCTTCGACTACCTCGGGCGATAGCAGCATGGCGGCCAGTACATTGGCCTCTGCATCTTGGTTTTGGGGGAGACCCAACTTGGAACCACGGTCCTCGACCGTCAACCCGGTCTCCCTATCGTCATATGCCATGAGCATCCTCATTCATATCGCTTGCGAGCATCCATAGTATCAGTCACAGTCCCAAAACGGGCCGCGCCCCGGCAATCATCACCGGACGAAACGGATGAACGGTCCCGCATTTAGGACTTCACCGCAACGCCTGCCACGGCGCTCGCTGAGCGTAGAAAATAAAAGGGCGCCCTGGTTTCCCAGAGCGCCCTTCTTAGAACAAGATTGTTGCGTTGCAGCAAATGCTACTCGGCAGCAGCCTCAGTCTCGACCTCGGCGGTCTCGGCCTCGGCGGCCTCGGCGGCCTCAGCGGCCTCAGCCTCGGCAGCGAGCTCCTCGGCGGTAACGCCGACGAGAACGACAACCTCGGCCTTGATCTCGCGGTACAGCGAGATGGCAACGGTGTGGGCACCGGCAACCTTGATGGGCTTACCGAGCTCGACGCGCTTGCGGTCGATGTCCATACCGAGCTGAGCCTTGATGGCGTCAGCGATCATAGCGGCGGTAACGGAGCCAAAGAGGATGCCCTCGTCGCCGACCTTGACGTCAACGGTGACCGTCTTGCCCTCGAAGGCAGCCTTGGTCTCGTTGGCGGTAGCCAGACGGACGGCCTCGCGCTTGGCGATGTTGTTGCGACGCTCGTCAAGCTGCTTGAGGTTGCCCTTGGTGGCGGCAACAGCGAGCTTCTTGGGGAACAGGAAGTTCTCAGCGTAACCCTGAGCGACCTCTACGACGTCACCCTCGCCGCCCTTGCCCTTGATCTCATCGAGAAGAATAACCTTCATGATGCGTCTCCCTTCTTAGCCGCGGTCGCGGTTGCCACGAGAGGAAACCACGGGGACGGTGTACGGCAGGAGAGCCATCTCGCGGGCGCGCTTGATGGCGTTGGCGATGTCATGCTGATGCTGCGTGCAAGCGCCAGTGACGCGACGGGGCTTGATCTTGCCACGGTCGGTCATGTACTTACGGAGAAGCTGAGTGTCCTTATAGTCGATGAACTCAGTGTTCTCCTTGCAGAACTGGCAGTACTTACGACGCGGCTGACGTGCAGAAAAATCATTAGCCATGTCAAAATACCTTTCATTTGGCAACTTCGGCGAACCGAAGCCGCCTCTCACTCAAAAATAGGTGAACAACCCTTAGAACGGGATGTCCTCATCGTAGACGTCGACCGCGGGCGGCGTAGCCACCGGTGCGACAGGACGTGCTGCGGGCGCGGGAGCTGCGGGGGCGTAACCACCCTGATCGTAGCCACCCTGGCCACCACGGGAGCTCATAAACTCGATCTCATCGACGATGACCTCAAGCTTGCTCCGGCGCTGGCCGTCGCGCTCCCAAGAGCTGTAGCGCAGCTTGCCCTCGATCGCGACCTTGTTTCCCTTTGCCAGGAAACGGCTCACGGCCTCGGCGCGGGTGCCGAACATAGTGCAGTCGACAAAGTTGGGATAGTCCTCCCACTCGCCAGTCTGCGCGTTACGGCGACGATCGTTCACGGCGACGCCAAAGGACAGAACCTGGGTTCCGCCGGCGGTGGCGCGCAGCTCGGGATCGCGGGTGAGGTTACCGGTGATGTTCACTCGATTGATGCTCATAACTCACTACTTCCTCTTGGGGCACAAGCCCAGTCCAAAACGACAGTCTTACTCCTGGTCGTCGCGACGGACGATCATGTGGCGGACCACAGCGTCGGTGATGCGCAGGACGCGATCAAGTTCGGCGATCTGGGTAGGATCTGCGTGGAAGTTGATGAGGGTGTAGTCACCATCGGTGAGGTCGTTGATCTCGTAGGCGAGCTTGCGCTTGCCCCACTCGTCAACGGAGTCGACCTTGCCAGCGCCCTCAGCGATCGTGGTATCGATACGCTTCATAACAGCGAGACGAGTCTCGGGGTCGAGCGACGGGTCAACAAAGAACAGCAGTTCATAAGCCTTCATATTGTCACCTCCTCTGGGCAAATGTGGCTTCAGGTCGTGAAGGTGCGCCTGAAGCAGGAAAAGACTTGGTAATAATATCTTTCAACCTCCCAGGCTGCAAGAATATGCAGCTACAACCTCATGACCTCCACATATGTCCATACTCACACGACGTTTCATGCGCATTCCAACCAAATGCTGACCAAGAGCTTGACGGATTTGTGGACAAGATACGGCGCCGTGGGGACAAGCTGAGCCAAGCCGCAGGTCAACGGATACAAGGCTGTGGTCGCAAAATGCATACCAGTGGTCCACAGCACCACCCAAAGATTTTTAAATTCATTGCCAAGTCGCTTATGAATACCCCTTTTGAACAATTGAGTTGATCAACCACGCTGGTCGGAAGCCCTTTTTTTGCACCTCAAACCCCACTGCAACGCCAAGCGCGCCCGAGCGTTTTAAAAAATGCCAACTTTTCTGTTTGCACTTTGCGATTCCTCGTGTATACTGACTTTCGCATTTAACGGAGAGTTGTCCGAGTGGCCGAAGGAGCACGATTGGAAATCGTGTAGGCGTCAAAAGCGTCTCCAGGGTTCAAATCCCTGACTCTCCGCCAGTTAATTCCAAAGCAGGCCTTCGAGCCTGCTTTGTTTTTACCCCACGCGGAGGGGTGGCAGAGTGGTTGAATGCGGCGGTCTCGAAAACCGTTTGGCCTGTATAAGGTCACGAGGGTTCGAATCCCTCCTCCTCCGCCATTAGATGGTATGAGCCCCAGCAATGGGGCTTTTTTCTTTTTGAGCACATTTCAATAACGCGCAGGAGGAGGGATTCGAACCCGCCAGGGCGCGAAGCGTAAAGAAAACGCGCCACTGGCGCGTTTTTAGCGCAGTGCGGTCGGTGCAAGCCGACCGAATAAATTTTGAGCTCCGCTCAAAATTTGGACATCCCTCCTATTCAGCCACGCCCCCAT
>CAUGJN010000109.1 GCA_959599635.1 uncultured Collinsella sp. | reverse complement strand
CCTCGCCATCAATCTTCCAGGGATAATCGCCGCGCTTGTGAAGAATGGCCCGGGCTCGCCGTTCTATCCGATAGGCTACATTCAATATGCGACTCCGGTTATCAAACCGGCTTGGCTGGTGTTCGCGCAGACGGCCATCTTGCAATTCTTGGTGGCAGCGTTCATCTCGCTTGTCGTTCACCTTGCCGTGAAGATTGCCAATAACCCTACGCTTGGAATCGTGTTCGTATGTGCCCTGATGGGGGTGACGATGGTTCCCGGGTATTACGGAAGATCCATCGCTTTACGTGAGTTCGCCCTGTTGAATCCCCTTACGTATGCGAACACTGAGTTGACCGTCGGCGCCTATAGCCCGTACCCGACAACGCAGATAGTGAATCTGCCTGGACTTTGCTTCGAGCGTGGCGCGATTGCCCTCGTATGCGCAATCGGGATCGAGGTGCTGGCAATTAGCCTGCTTTGCGTTGCCGGAAAGAGCGGCTGCGCGTGCCCGATATCCCCGATTTGTCTTGAGAGAGGTTCCTTCACTGCATCGAGAACGGCAACTCGTTCGAGCGCTTGTGCCTCCGCCGTTGCATACGTAAGAACGATGGGGAAACTGCTCCTGCGTTCTCCTACCCTCGCCGTATGCGCGATTGCAATGTCGACGACGATGCTGGCCCCGGCTCTGGTCGAGATGTTTCCTGACGCTGATAACGTTTCCGCTGTTCGGTATAGGGATGGGGAGCTCCGTTCAATAGATCGGTATCTAGAGCAGAACGCTGCGAATATGGACGTCGAGGGCAAAGCGGCCCTGGAAGACATGCGGGATGCTCTTTCGGGTTTCGTGTACGCGCCTATGCCTGCGGAGGGGTTTCGAAGCCTTGCGACGTACGAGCGCGCTCGAGGTAAGCTGGGCGCGGCAGATGCGACTCTCCTGCAATCGATCGGAATCGAGCCGGAGACTCCTTCTCGTGCGGAGGCGCGCGCCCTTCTGCTTGAGTCGATCGCGAGCTTGCCGGACCCCAAGGTTTACGAGTTAAGTACGAAGATGCCCCCATTAATCCTCCTTTCGTATCTCCAGGCAGTGCTTCCCTCCTTATTTTTGCTGTTGCCCGTGGTTGTCACATCGCTCGCGTGCACCCACCTGCAGTGTCGTTCCCTTCTGGTTCTCCAGATCCCCGCAACAGCGCATGTGCGTTTTCTGACGGCTGTTGCGCTGGCTCTCCTGCTTGGCTTGGTGCTGCTTTTGGTGTCGATGGTTCCCGCTGTCGTTGTGTCCGTGATTAAGAACGGTGCGGGTGGATCGGAGTATCCCGTCGCTCTCATTCGGGCGGGAGCTTCGACAACGTCCATGGTGGGGGAGGCGGTGTTGTGCAGTATTCCGTTGCTGGTCATGGCATACGGCGTGATTTCCGTCGTCGCTGCGTTGACAGCAGCGATTAGCCGCAACCCCGTTGTCACCGGAATGGTTTGCGCGGTTCTCTTGGTGTTGGGTTCGTTGAGCGCTCATGTTGAAAGCGTGGGCATGGGCGTCGCGCTGCTGGCTCCATTCGCCTCGTTTGATCCCGCTTCCCAGGTGGGGACGATTGGGTTCCTTGGGCGAGGGACGAACGCGATGCCTTTTGGAGAGGTCGTCGGCGCATCGGGCGCTCTGCTGGTGGTCTTGGGCGCCGTATCTCCGTTGATGGTGCGCCTGAGTGTTCCAAAGATCGAAAGGGGATGATCTCGATGATTGACCTTCAAACGCTGACGATCTCTTATGGAAAGAAGGTGCTCGTAGATTCGGTGAACGCTGAGTTTGCCCCGGGTACGGTCTACGGTCTCGTCGCTCCGAACGGGCATGGAAAGACGACGTTGCTGCGTGCGATGGCAGGTTTGCCGGGTCCTCGCGTGGACGGGAGCATCGTTCTGGATGAGGTGCAGGGTACGGGTGCGAGAGAGGTCCGTTCTATGATCTTCTATGCACCTGGTGAGGGGACGCTGCTGTATCCCGGATTGCGTGCGGAAGATCACCTCAAGATGGTTTGCGATATGTGGCCGCATGCTCGCGATATCGAAGAGATAGTGGAACAAACGCAGATAGGCGAGTTCGCGAAGATGAGGATCCGCACTCTGAGCCAGGGCATGAAGCAGCAGCTTACCCTGGCGATTGCGTATGCGACGGGCGCGCGGTACCTTCTATTAGATGAGCCCATGAACGCGCTCGACCCCAGCAGGGTGGACTTGCATTCCGAGATTCTCAGGAAGCTGGCCGATTCTGGTACGTGCATCATCATGTCATCCCACATCTTGGATTCGGTCGATAGGCTGTGCGATGAGATTCTGTTTTTGAAGGATGGGAGGCTCATTAGAAGCATTCCGCAAGATGATGCTGCGCCGAAGTCTCCTGGATCCCATTTCGCAAAGCCTGCCGGACGCGCCGAGGGTGCGCTAAGCACGTATCGGCGACTCTACGAAAAGGGCGGGTAGAAATGCAAGTTAAAAATCTATGTAGTCAATATAATACCGTTGAACCCGCGTATCGATACCGCTCAGCCATTCGCCTCGCCCCCGTCGCACGTATCTTCATCCGGTCTGTTACTTTTAATCTAACGATTCTTTGAGGAACGTAGGTGCTTCCAAATGTACTGTCGACTTCTTCTCAAACTGATCCTAAGAGACAAGGCCGCATGGATTTGTACGCTCGTTCTCGCTGCAGCCTTTTCCGTCCCCATTGCGTTCAATTCACCCATCTACGGGCCCTTCTTTATGAAGCAGGGCATGCAGGGCTTTGTCGACGCATTCAATACGCGCGCGCCCCAGGCCAGCGGCACAGACCTATCTCCAGAGCAGCAAGCTGACGCGGAGCTTGCAAGATACGCGAACGCCGCCCTTGCCGCTCAAACCGACGCCGCCTTTCTCGATTCTGCCGAGAGCTACTACGCGCTCATGGACGAGGGCTTCCAATCCGGGTCCATCGTGGGAGACCGAGAGACCAATGACGCGGCGCTCGCATATTGCCGCGCCCTGAGCAGCTCCGGCATCACGGATATCCCGGCCTCCGCAAACGACCTGCCATTCCTTTCCTTCCTGCCTTACGCCATTGCCGCGGCGCCGTCTTTCCTTCCCTTCATCCCCTTCCTTCTCTCGTCGATACTCCTGCTCGGCGCCACAAGGCCCGGTACCCTGGCGGCAAAGGCGCCCGCACCCAAATTCCGGCGCCTTATCCAGATCGTGTTTTCGATAATCGCCGCGGGGACCGCGATACTCCTCGCCGGCCTTGCACCCGGGAGCATTTGCGCCTTGGTCCTAAACGGCTTCGGGCAGATTGGGTACCCGATCGCCTTCTTCCATAACGGCGCGCTTGCCACCACGACCGCGGGAAACGTCTTCACGACCCTGCTTCTCGCGCTGCTTGCGGGCGGAACCTTGATATCCGTTTGCTCCGTCGTCCTATCGACCGCAACGAGGCGCGTCTTCGCAGGCCCCCTTGCCTCAGCGCTGCTTGTCGCAGCCCCGGCATTCCCGTTATTGTTCGATTCGGCGCTGGAGCATAATGCCGTGCTCGGGCTCCTGCCGCTGGCCGTGTTTTCGCCTATCGAGGCAACGGGTTACGTAGGGTGCTTCCCGACGGAATTCATCGGCTCCGGTTCAGGCAGCGCATCGATGCTTGCCGTGGCCCTGGCATACGTCGCGGTCCTTTTTGCAGTCGGCGCCGTTGCGGCAAGGTCGCCCAAGCAGGCCGGACCCGCTAAAAAGCACCATGGGCTCGAGCTTCTAAACGCGAGCGTGGGATACGGAAGCACGACGATACTTTCAATCGGGTCGCTTCTCCTAAGCCCGGGAACGGCGGCGGGCCTCGTTGCTCCCAACGGCTCGGGAAAAACCACCCTCCTGGAAGCGCTGTCGGGCCAATTTCCCACCCGCATCCACTCGGGAAGCCTGGCGGCAGACGGAATCAGCCAACGTCGATCAGCCGAATTTGCAGAACTCGTCTACCTGAGCTCTTCGGGCAGCACGGATCTCTACCCCACGCTATCGGCCCTCGAGCACCTTGCTTTCGTTAGGGATGCGTGGAAATCGGCCGCCGACATCGACTCGCTCTGCAGCTCCCTCGGAATCTCCCCATATCTCGACAAGCCGGCCCGTAAACTCTCGACGGGAATGAAGCAGCAGGTAAAGCTTGCCATGGCGATAGCGACCGATTGCCCGTACCTCATCCTCGATGAACCGCTGAACGGCCTCGATCCGGGAAAGCGGAAAACCTCCTGCGACGCGATGCGCAGCGAGGTGGCGCGGGGACGAAGCGTGCTCATTTCAAGCCATCTGCTCGACGACCTGGCAGACCTCACCAACTCGTTCTACTTCATCGAAGCCGGCACGCTCGTGGAAAAGATCAAGTCGTCCTCGCAGACGCTCAAGCAGGAATACCTCGATACATACGAGAGATGAATGTGGGGGAGTGTTCGGATGAAGTTGATATTTAAGGTCCAGCTCGTGTTGTGCCGAAAAGACCGTGAACCTTTTGTGGGACGCTCGGCGCCGTGGTACCATAGCCGAGTTTGTTGTCTTGGTCGGAAACCAAGACGCCTTATGCGCTGATCGGTAACCAGCGCCTGACCAATAAGGAGTCCTACCATGAAGCAGGGTATCCATCCCCAGTATGTCGAGTGCACGGTGACGTGCTCCTGCGGCAACACCTTCAAGACGCACGCTACCGTGTCCGAGATGAAGGTCGAGCTTTGCAACGAGTGCCACCCGTTCTACACCGGCCAGCAGAAGTTCGTCGACACCGGTGGACGCGTCCAGCGCTTCGCCGACAAGTTCGGTGGCGCCGCTGCCGCCCAGCTCAAGAAGGCTGAGGAGGCCAAGGCTGCCAAGGCCGCCAAGGCTGCTGAGGCCGAGGCCGCTCGCAAGGCCGCCGCTGAGGCTAAGGCTGCCGAGAAGGCTAAGCGTGCTGCTAAGTTCGCCGAGGAGGCTGCCAAGCAGGCCGCCGAGGCTCCCGCAGAGGCTCCCGTCGAGGAGGCCGCTGCCGAGGCCGAGACCACCGAGGCTGCTGAGTAAATAGCTCGCCGCGGAATCGCTCGCATTCATGGCATAAGGGCCGTGCATCCATTTGGGTGCGCGGCCCTTTTCTTTTTATTGGTGCAAGCTAACCTGTCCCCGTGGCACCAAATGGCAGAGAGACGGCGTTTGCTCAGATAAAACCTGCCAAAATAAACCCGTTCCATTGCGGCAGGTTGGTCATAGTTATTACGTGGCGGTCGAGCTCGACCGTATAGGCCGCGCCTTGTTTGGCTAAAGTACAATCATCTGTGTTTAACTCGCCCGCAGCTGCACGGCGTGGGCGATGGCCAAAAAGGAAAACCACATGGGATTCATGTCAAAGCTGCTGTCCTTTGGATCCGATAAGGACCTTAAGCGCTACTACAAGATCGTCGACCAGATCAACGGTCTTGAGCCCCAGTTTGAGAAGATGACCGAGGAGGAACTCCGCGGCCAGACCGATAAGTTCCGCGAGCGTTACGCCAACGGCGAGTCGCTCGACGACATGCTCCCCGAGGCTTTTGCCACCGTGCGCGAGGCTTCCAAGCGCATCACGGGCATGCGTCACTTTGACGTACAGCTCATCGGCGCCATGGCGCTGCACGAGGGGCATATCGCCGAGATGAAGACCGGCGAAGGCAAGACGCTCGTCTCCACGCTGGCCGGCTACCTCAACGCTATTGCCGGCAAGGGCGTGCACGTCGTTACTGTCAATGATTACCTTGCCAAGCGCGACTCCGAGTGGATGGGCCGCATCTACAAGTACCTGGGCA
The DNA here is from genome assembly GCA_959599635.1 of uncultured Collinsella sp. GTDB lineage: Bacteria > Actinomycetota > Coriobacteriia > Coriobacteriales > Coriobacteriaceae > Collinsella. Next base: position 694 of record CAUGJN010000109.1, on the reverse strand, counting down.
TGACCGTCGGTCTGCTCCAGAACAACATGCCGCTCGAGCTCAAGCGTCCGGCCTACCAGGCAGACGTCACCTACGGCACCAACTCCGAGTTCGGTTTCGACTACCTGCGCGACAACATGGTCACCCGCCCCGAGCAGCGCGTACAGCGCGGCCACAGCTACGCCATCGTCGACGAGGTCGACTCCATCCTGATCGACGAGGCACGTACCCCGCTCATCATCTCGGGCGCCGGCACCAAGTCCGCCAGCACCTACAAGGACTTCGCGCGTGCCGTGCGCGGCCTTGAGCGCGGCGAGGACGTGTCGCACGACATGCTCACCGCCACCGAGGACGTTGAGCCCACGGGCGACTACGTCATGGACGAGGCCAAGCACACTATCGCCGCCACCGAGCGCGGCCTTAAGAAGATTGAGCGCCGCTTGGGTATCGATGACATCTATGCCGATCTCTCCGGTCAGCTGGTCAACCACCTGCAGCAGGCGCTGAAGGCCCAGTACATGTTCCACCGCGACAAGCAGTACGTGGTCACCAACGGCGAGGTCAAGATCGTCGACGAGTTCACCGGCCGCATTATGGAAGGCCGCCGCTACTCCGAGGGCCTGCATCAGGCCATCGAGGCCAAAGAGGGCGTGCTCGTGCGCGAGGAGAACCAGACGCTGGCCACCATCACCTTGCAGAACTACTTCCGTCTGTA
>CAUGJN010000108.1 GCA_959599635.1 uncultured Collinsella sp. | reverse complement strand
GAACAGCGCAAACCCCAGCACCACGGCGGTGCCGATGGAAAGTACTTGCTTGTAGGCGGACTTGCGCGACATTGAGGCTCCTGGATGGACGGTTGGGAATCTACCAGTCTAGCAGGAGCTAGCAGGGGCCGTTCTGTCGAACAAATACTCAAGATTTGGAATAGACGCTACTGATTCATTTGCCTCATATGGAGCTGCAGCGGTTGTGCATATGGGGCTATTCGGGGTTTCCCCAGATAAAACCTGCCAAAATAAACCTGTCCCTTTTTGGTAGGTTGTGGTGGCTCGGGTTTGCTTGTCTCGCGTGACGTTGCGTGGAATAATCGAGGCGAACCATCTTAACTGGAATTCATTGCGCTTGCCCTTCGGCTGCGCCTATTTTCGGAGGCATCATGAGGGTCGTTAAGCGCATTAATCACAATGCCGCCTTGCTTGTCAACGATAAGGGAACCGAGCTTGTGGCGCTGGGGAAAGGCATTGGTTTCCCTGACGGCCCCGATGAGGTTTCGCTTGCGCAGATTGAGCGCACGTTTTACAACGTTGATGCACGCTACCTGCCACTTCTTAACGAGATCGATCCCAAGGTAATGGAATTTAGTGCGCAGATTGCCGATGTCGCGCGCACCAACATTTCGCGTGAGCTGTCGGCGAACCTCCCTTTTACGCTTGCCGACCATATCAGTTTTGCCATCAAGCGCTGCCGTGAGCACATGTATGTTCAGATGCCGCTTTCTTGTGACGTTCAGCAACAATATCCCATTGAATTTAAGATTGCGGCGCTTGCCCATGCTGGCATAGAGCGCGAATTCGGTTTATCTATGCCACGCGGGGAGAGGGCAGGCATCGCGCTCTGCATCGTTAACAGCGTTATGGCAAGTTCTAGTAAGGCAAAGTCAAACGACGTCCGCCGCGAGGAACGTCTGATTGAAAAGCTCGTAGCGATTATCGAGAAAGATCTTGCTATCGCCGTTGACCGCGATGCTTTTGACTATGCGCGCTATGACACTCATGTACGCTACTTGTTAGAGCGCGTCCGCACCGGGGAGCCGCTTAATACCGATAATGCGGCGCTCTATCGTCCTCTCTGTGAAGAGCATCCGGCTATAGCGGCTTGTGTTGACAAAATGGCAGAACTTATCGAGGAAACGTATCATGCCTCCATCGTGCCCGAGGAGAAGGTGTATCTCATGCTCCATGTCAATCGGGTCTATGCCGGCAACGTGACGGGCGAGGTGTCAGCCGACAAATAGGCGCTTTCTATACCGTTCAGGGAAGAAAGCCTACCGCTCGCAGACTTTTGGGCACCATGAGGCCGCCGTTCACATGGCAGAGCTGATAACCTTGGCGCGACATAAGGTGTTATTCGAGAGCTGAGCTTCCGAAGCGTGACGTAAAGACAGAGCGACCTGTCGATGTCTCGTTTTGGAGCTCTTTGTCTTTACGCCGTTTCCCTCAACAATCGAATACTTCTGTGCGGACGACGGGCCACCGTCCGCTTTGTCTCCTCGCGCGCGCAGCGAGGAAGGAACCGGATCGTTCGAAAGGGAAGATGATATGGCTGACAATAAGAAGATCGCAGCCGATGTGCTCGAGGCGTTGGGTGGCAAAGACAACATCACCTTTGCAGCCCACTGCATGACGCGTCTGCGTTTTAACCTTAAGGATATGGAATTGCCTGACATTAACGCTGTTAAAAAAATTAACGGCGTCATCGGCGCTCAAATATCTGGCGGGCAGTTCCAGGTGATTATTGGGCAAAACGTGCCTAAGGTGTATGACGAGCTCATCAAGATGAGCGGCTTGGCCAAGCAGGAGAGTATCGACGAGAACCTCGATGCAAGTGGAGTCAAAACACCGCTTACCCCGACAGCCGTTGGCAATGCGATTCTTAACTACCTCTCGGGCTCCATGGTTCCGATGATTCCATTGCTGCTCGCTTCGGGCATGTTCAAAACCGTTGCCGTCGTACTCGGGCCAACGATGCTCAATCTCATTGCGGATACGAGCGATCTATATGTCCTGCTCAATATGCTCTACAACGTGACGTTCTACTTTATACCAGTCTTCTTGGGCTTTTCGGCCGCCAAGAACATTGGCGCCACGCCTATGTACGGTGCTTTTATGGGCGGTGTGCTTATCGAACCGACGTTTATGCAAATGGCAGCCGAGGGAAAAGCCTTTAGCGTTTACGGCATCCCCTGCGTGCCTGAAAACTATGCACAGACGGTCATTCCCGTCCTGCTCACAGTGGCCTTGATGTCCGTCTTCGAAAAGTTCCTGCGCAAGCATATGCCTGATTCGCTTACTACGGTGTTTACGCCGCTTTGCACGCTTGCTCTGACTGTCCCCTTTGCGCTTTGCCTGCTTGCCCCTCTTGGCTCTTTGTGCGGCAACGGTCTGGCTGCAATCTTTGGGTTCCTCGGCGCCGAGGGAGGCATCGCGGCGATTATTGGTGGCGGCTTGCTTGCGGCAATTTGGTTGCCCATGGTCATTACGGGCATGCATGTCGCGGTCATTATGATTGCCATTGCAAACTTCATGTCGACGGGCTCTGACAGCTTTATTATGGTCGCTACTACGGTTTCGCTGTGGGCTGCCTATGGAGCGGAGATTGCGACATGGCTCAAACTCCGCAACAAGGAGGAAAAGAGCCAATGTGCCGGCTATCTTGTCGCCCAGCTCATTGGAGGCGTCGGCGAGCCGTTCATCTATGGCATGCTGTTCCGCTATCGTAAGCTGTTCGTTGCCTGCATGGCGGGTTCATTTGTCGCCGGTGCCGGGGCGATCGCTTTGCATGTGAATGCCTATCTTGCTGGTGCTGCTTCAAACGTGCTTAATATTATGACGTTTGTCGGCGGTGGCAACGAGAACCTGGTCTGTGCCGCTATCGCTTCGGCAGCTGGCTTTATCGTAAGCTTTGCCGTTGCCTGGTTCTTTGGCTTTAGCGAGGATGAGCTGGAGAACGGTCCGATTTCCGAGCGCTAGAAAAGCGGTCGCATATAGGTGGTTCAGCTCAAAAAATGCCGCCTATAGATGATTCCGCAGGGCGGTATGTTTGCTGCCGCCCTGCATATTATGTCGAAGGGGTTGTTACATATGCTTATCAGTGAGGCTATTCAAGCTATCCAGGACTATTGCGGCGGCATCGATGCTTTTACCGGTAAGCCCATCGAGCTTGCGACGACGCGCGATCGGGTGCTTTACGGCAACGTCGATCAGCAATGTACCGGAATCGTTACATGCATTTGGGCTACGGCGGAGGTAATTAGCCGTGCCAAGGAGCTTGGCGCCAACCTGATTGTTCCGCACGAGGCGCTGTTCTGGAACCACGGAGACAGCCGTGAAGTGGTCGCGGGGAACGAGACCTTTGAGGCAAAGTGCGCCTTGCTTGACGATTGGGGTGGAGCGGTTTGGCGTTGCCATGACTATATCCACTCGGGCGTTCCGCTCGCCTCGGACGGTTCGATGGTCGACGGCATCTTTTACGGATTTGCGGCCAAGATGGACTGGCTTGGCTCCGCGGTAGACAAGTCATTCATGAGGTACCGCATTGAGCCAACGCCGGCCCGCGATCTTGCGCAGGCGCTCGTACACAAGCTTGGATTAAATGGAACGCGCTTGATCGGCGACGGTGACGCGCTCGTTCGCAATGTCGAGATTCCCATGCACATTATGGGACGAGATAACGACGAGATTGCCCATATCGACTCTGATGACATCGATTGCATTTTGGCCATGGAGTTTATCGACTTTACGGTGAGTGAGTACATCCGCGACGCCGCAATGCTCGGTCAGGGGAAATGCGCCATCCATATGGGTCACTTTAACGGCGAAGAGCCGGGTATGGAATGCATGTCGACATGGTTGCCCGCTGCGCTCGGAGACGCTGGTGCAGGCTTGCCGGTCACCTTTGTGCCCATGGGGGATACTTATCAATACGTACTGGCATAGATGCCCTGGGGCCGCGATGCCATATGGGTGTCGTGGCCCTGTTTGCGTTTCTCCGGATAAAACCTGCCAAAATGAACCTGTCCCATATTGGCAGGTCTGCGGGTCAATGCCCGCCAAACGAAGTTGCGGTGGAATAGTTCCTGTTTGTGCCCGATTGGCCGCAAAACAGGAACTATTCCACCGCAACTCATCGGGATGCGCTATTGGTTCATGTTGCCGTGGATGTAGGGGATGACCTCGGGGGAGATGCGGCCGCAGCCCAGCTCGCGCAGCGCGGACTCGATGGCGGCGGGCAACGGGGTTTTGCCCTTGTCGTCGACGGCGGTTCCGCCGAGGGCGGCAATCTTGGCGACATCTGCGGGAGCGGCTTCGATATGCATGCAGCCGCCGACCAGGCGTGTGCGGACCTGAGCCAGATCAAGATCGTGCAGGTAATCCTCGCAGGCGCGAATCAGGTCGACCTTCTCGTGCGTAAGCTCCTCGCCCGTGGGGACGCGCGTGGCAAGACAGGCTCCCGCCGGCAGGTTCCAGACGGGATAGCCCCATGCGCGCAGCAGCTCGCGCTCTTCGTCCTTGGTAAAGCCGACCTCCATAAGAGGGGAGCGTACACCGAGCTCTTCTGCCGCGCGCATGCCGGGGCGGTAGTCACCGCGATCGTTTGCATTGCTGCCATCGATGACGGTGGGAAAGCCGAGTGACTTGGCGTGGTTCACGATGGCAGTAAAGCCGGCGTGCTTGCAGTGGTAGCAGCGATTGGCGTCGTTGCAAGCTACTTGGGGGAGCTGCAGCTGATCGACCGAAAGATTGAGTACGGGGAGCTTAAAATGCGGTTCTTCACTGGCTTGTCCGTCAACGGATCGCTCAAATGAAGCCTGCTCGGGTGTGCCGATGAGCGGCGTGGTGAGGTGAACGAGAAGCGTGCTAGCGGGCATGATACGGGCGCAGACTGCGGCCAAAAAGCTGCTGTCGACGCCACCGGAAAAGCCGATGGCGACGCGTCCGTATGCCAAAAGCAACTGCTCGAGCGTCGCGAGTTTGTCCTGAAGCTCCTCTGCAGGTGCGGTAGTGTCTGAAAGCATGAAACGATCCTTACCATTGAGTACTCGGTCGAAAACTATAATTCTACCGAGCTGCTTGTCATAAGACTTCTATCTATGTAACGAAAGTGCAATATGCTATATACGTTATATACAAGTTTGTAAAGTGCGGTAGAGTGGGAGTAATGCAATCCGGTGAGGGGCCGATATGATCAAGGCTGTTATTTTTGACATGGATGGAACGCTGGTCGATACCGAGCGTTTGGGGATTAAGGCCTGGAAGGCAGGCGCCGCTGAGCTGGGGGTCGCGATTGATGATGCGCTGATCCATCAGTTTATCGGTCGCACACTGCCCGATGTCATGGACATCCTTGATGAACATTACGGTAGTCGCGAAACCGCCGAGGCGATCTATGTCCGCCACAAGGAGATTCGCGACGAGATAGTCAAGACCGAACTGGAGCTTAAGGCCGGCGCCGCCGAGTGCCTAGACGAGCTGCTGGCTGCGGACTATCACGTGGGGCTTGCGACCTCGTCGCGCCACGTTACAGCGGAGCGCAACCTTAAGATGGTCGGACTCTTTGACAAGTTCGAGACGGTGACCTGCGGCGAGGACGTCGTGCACGGCAAGCCCGATCCCGAGATGTATCTGCTTGCCTGCGAGCGCGCGGGCTTTGCCCCCGAGGAATGTGCCGTGGTCGAGGATTCGCGCAACGGCTGCGTCTCGGGCATTACGGCCGGCTGCCATGTCTTTGCCGTTCCCGACATCGTTCCGCTGCCGCAGGACGTGGTGGATGGCTGCGAGGCCGTGCTCGATACGTTGTTCGACCTGACGGCGGCGGTCAAGGCCGTACGCTAGACAATTGCGGCGTTGAAACAGGCAATTGGCCGTCTTTGCGTTTGAACAAAAGAGGCCCGGCAATGGTCGGGCCTCTTTTGCTTAAGCGGCGTTTTGGCATACTGGCCGACGTGCTATAGATACGCGCCTAGGTTGATGGCGGTGGCTTCGGTGTGGCTGCTCGCCTGGGTGCTGGCGCGCTCCAAGAGGAACGGCCGCACGAGTTCCTGACGGTTGATGTCCTCGGTTGCCGTGCCCGCGGTGACGGTGCGCGCAGTGGAGCCGATGCGGACGCGTTTGGCCTTGGCGATGGGCTTGTTCTCGATCTGCTCCATGAGCAGCTGCACGCCCTTACGGCCGATTTCGTAGCCAGGCGGTGCTACCGTGGTGAGCGGGACCGACCCGCTCCATGCAAGTGGGTTGCCGTCGCAGCCGGCCACGCGGACCTGCTCGGGGACGGAGATGCCTTTGTCGATCAACGCCGAGACAACGCCCGAGGCCAATACATCGGTAAGGCCGATGACAAAATCGGGGCGCTCGTCGGTAGAGCGCTCGGCAATCTGAGCGCCGATGCTGTAACCGTCGGCGGCGGTATTCCATTCTCCGGCGTCAATGACCTCAATTTTGATATCGGGATGCAGGGCGAGGGCCTTGTGAATGCCAAGTACGCGCAGGGTGAGCTGCATAAATGCCGCTCTGCCCACAACGGTGATACGGCGCGCACCGCGGGCGATGGCGAGCTCGGCGATAATGCGCCCTTGCGCCTCGTTGTCGGCGGCCACGTAGTAACCGGG
>CAUGJN010000107.1 GCA_959599635.1 uncultured Collinsella sp. | reverse complement strand
CGCACTTTGACTGCTACAATGCATGATTTAAGAAGAGCACACGAGGGTTTGACGCGGGCATTGCGTTTACCCAGCAAACACTTTAGCGGGGAGACGTGTAGTACATGGAGTACAAGACGACGGCGCGACTGGTCATTCAATCGTGCGACAAGGATTTGCCGGGCGTGTTTGGTCATGGCTGCGTCTTGCTGCTGCAGGGTATTGCCCGCGAGCACTCGCTCAACCGTGCCGCCAAGAGCATGGGAATGGCCTATTCCAAAGCGTGGCGCATCGTGAATGAAGCCGAAGGCCAGCTTGGTTGTAAGCTCATCGAGCGCGACGGAGCCCGCGGATCATCGCTCACCCCCGCCGGCGAACGCGCCATCGCGGTCTACGAGGAGCTGCAGGCCGACATAAACCAAGTCATTGCCACCAAAGCCAACGACCTCATCGCCAGCATCAATGCAAAGTAGACTATCTGGGCTGATTATTGGTCCGCCGCACTAACGAATTAAGACGCGCGCCATAAAATGCGCCCATTTACTACGTTTAGTTGAGCACCCTCGACCACCCCAGATTTCATGAAAACAAAACCGCTGGTAGACAGCTTGCCATTTTTCAAAAATGGCGGGTATGGTCGACCCCTATTGCTTAAACGTAGTAAATAGGCCGTTTTCGTGACACAGACCCAATACTAGCTACTTGCGGAGGGCGGTGTCTAGGGTGGCAGCCACTACCAGGGGATCATCAGTGCCAGCGAAGAGGCGGATGGTGCTCCCCTGCTTGCCTCGCGGAGCAGAGAGGCGCGTCGTTGCGCCGCCGGCGGGTGATGCGCGGAATTCGTCCGGCAGCATGCTGAAGAATTCGCCCGCGGTGTAGCCCATCAGGTCAAACTCTACTGCCGGGCCAAAACCATGCTCCAGGATGCCGGTCGCGATGGCATGGTCGGGATGTGAGGTCAGCCCGGGATAGCGAACGTTGCACACCATCTCGTTCGCGACCAGATACTCGGCCAGCGCACGGGCGCGGTCGAAGTGCGCCTGCATGCGGGTGTCGAGCGTTTCGAGCCCGTGCTCTAGAACCTCGGACTCAACGGAGGACAAGTCGAGCGCAGCCAATCCGCACCCCTCGAGCAGGGCATGCGCGCACTCGGCAGCGGCATCCACACGATGGCGCTTGAGCTGCGAGCGCGCCACCGAGGCGGCAACAAGCTTGCGCGGAGCCTTGCCGGCGCACACACGATCGAGCGCCTCGAGCGACAGCGCAGCACCCAGCCGCAGTGGATCGCAGCTAAAAGCCGACGCCACGGTGTTGTCCACAATCAGCAGCGCGCGGGCCTCACGAGCCGCGCGGCCCAGGGCGCGAAGGTCGGGCACACGCAGACCAAACCCGCCGATGGAGTTCACAAACCACCACAGGTGCGGTCCCTTGACATCAAACGAAGTATCAAAACCCTCGGACGCGGCGGTAAACGCCGCAACCGACGGCTCCCCCACCATAGCCACGTCGCAGGCATCAAAGCTGTGCGCAAACGCATCGGCTAAGTCATCCGCAAAGGCCACCAGACGATCGCCGGGGCGCACAATCCCCAATTGCGAAAGCGCTGCTAACACATGCGAGGCCGCGAGCAACCGCGCCTCACGCGCGCCGGCCCTTGTAGCCCAGGCCTCTTCTAGCTGCTGTACATCCACAAGGCACCGTCCCTTCACAAACAAAAACCCACGATGCGGGTGTTCCCCGCATCGTGGGCAACGGCTGCAGTATAGCGCCGATATGCGACGAATCGCCTAGATGTTGAGCGTGTGATAGTTCACACTCGCGCCCGGAGCGTCAACGGTCACGCCATAGGCCTCGGGATAGATGCGCGTCGAAAACACGAGCGCACCATCGTTCACAAACACCTCGACCGACGAGACATCGCCGACAATGCGCACGTTACGAACCTCGTCGACGGGCTCCCGGCGCACGGTACGACCGCAGCCGGCAGAAGCGCAACCTTCATCGGTAAAGCGCATCTCAAAGCGCGCGGGCAGTTCACCCTCGGCGGGCACAAACGCCAGCTTCAGCTCGCCATCAACGGTCGCACTAAAAGCGCCGTCGACACCGGCAACAATAACGTCAAAGCAGGTATCGCCGGCAACCTCCAACGAGCCCTCCCCCACACGCACCGAGGCATAATGGTGCTCGATCTCGCGCGCCGGCTGCTGCAGTACCACGCCGCCAGCACCGACCGTAAGCTCACGCGGCACCGTCATGCAGTGCTGCCAGCCGCACGCCACGGTGGGGTCGTTGCCATAGGTCGGCTCATCGGGCATGCCCATCCAGCCGATTAGAATATGGCGACCGTCCTCGGCCGTGAACTCCTGCGGCGCATAGAAGTCAAAACCTGCGTCCCACAGGCGGAACTCGCCCAGATCATAAGCGTCCTTGCCAGCCGTAATGTCACCCGTAACGGGCATGTAGCCCGCTGCATACACATTGCCGCGGTCCCAACGACCGCTCTCGAGCCCTTGGGGAGAGAAGGACAGCCACTTCGCCGGTGCACCGCCTTTCGCATCGAGCTCGATATAGCTGGGGCACTCCCACATAAAGCCAAAGCGCTCGGGCGTAGACACGCGATTCTCGAGCTCCCAACTAAGCATGTCAGCCGAGCCGTACACCAAGATCTCGCCCACATCGCGACCGGCACCCTCGCCATGCATGGCGCAAAAACGGCTCTCGACATGCGGACCGTCGACGCGACGACGCGCGCCCAGCACCATGTGATAACGCCCGTCCACGTCACGCCACACCTTGGGGTCGCGCACATGGCAGGTCAAATCCTCGGGATAATCCTCGGAAGTCAGCACCACACGCTTGGCGCCGAACGCCTGGCCGTCGGTGCTCTCCACATAGACGGTATCGGCTCGTCGACCGGTATTGACGTAATCGTACGTGCCGTCCGCATCGGAAAGCTTAACGTTGCCCGTATAAAGTACGCGAATGCGACCGTCTTCGGCAAGCGCGGAGCCCGAATACACACCGTGACAATCGAACGACTCGTCGGGCAGCAGCGGGGCGCCAACGTAATCCCACGTCATAAGGTCGCGACTCGTCGCATGGCCCCAGACCTTAACGCCACCCTCGACATCAAAGGGCGCATATTGAAAATAAGCGTGGAACACGCCGCCCGCTTGGCAAAGACCGTTGGGGTCGTTGAGCCAACCCGCCGGCGGCATAATATGGAAGTGTTGGCCATACGCGCCATGACCACACTCAGAGGCGGCAGCATCAACCGCGGCAACCAACTTTGCAAGGTCGCGACCAAGTGCATTAGACATATCAAAGTCCTAACGGATCGAAAGTAACAAGGCACCAGAGATCGGCACCGGATACGGGAAACGCCCGCGAGCATACAACCCGCGGGCATCCCCTCAATCAAAAGCTCTTACGCCTGCTCGGAAGCCTTGGGCTCATCCTTGTACAGGACAAACGAGACGGCAAAGGAAACCAGCGCGGCAACCGCAAACATGATCGCATACTGCACGGGCTGGGCCAGGCACAGCAGGATACCGAAGATACCGGTAACGCCCGTGCCGGAGGCAGCCAGCGAAGTAAGCGCGCAGACCAGGGCACCGCAACCACCGCCGATGCAGCCGGCGATGAAGGGCTTAAAGAAGCGCAGGTTCACACCAAAGATGGCAGGCTCGGTAATACCCATGAAGGCGGACAGGGCCGAAGGAAGCGCCAGGCCCTTGATCTTGGCATCGCGGGTCTTAAAGGCAACGGCGAGTGCGGCACCACCCTGGGCGATGTTAGCGGCACTGGCGATGGGCAGCCAATAGGTTACGCCGTACTGGGCGAGCTGACCCAGGTCGATGGCGGTGTACATCTGGTGGATACCGGTAACGACCGTGGGGGCATAGAACAGGCCGACGATAAAGGAACCGATACCAAAGGGCAGGGTGAGCAGGGCCTGAATCAGACCGAGGATGGCGTTCTCGGCCCACACGAAGATGGGACCGACGGCAACGAAGGTCACGAGCACGGTAACGAACACCGAGACGAGCGGGGTCACAAAGAGGTCGAACATCTCGGGGACAACCTTGTGGAGACGCTTCTCGAGGAAGGCGAGTATGGCGCAGGCGATAACGATGGGGATAACGTGGCCCTGATAACCGACCCACTCAAAGCTGTACACGCCGGGAATGACGGTGACCATGGTCTGCACGCCCTCGGAGGCAACCGTGTAGGCGCTCTGCAGCGAGGAGTTGATGAACGCACCTCCGACGACGGGGCCCAAATACGGGTTAGCGCCAAAGGCCTTAGCCGCGGAGTAGCCGATCAGGATCTGCAGAATGCCAAAGGACGTTCCCGAGACCAGGTCGGCGATCTTATAGATAAAGTTATTGGTGTCGAGCGCGATAAAGCCGTTGGAGGCCATAAAGTTGAGGGCGCTCATAATGCCCAGCAGCAGGCCCGAAGCCACGATGGCAGGGATGATGGGGACAAAGACGTCGCCGAGCACCTTAATGGCACGCATAAAGATGTTCTGCTGCTGCGCCGCGGCCTCCTTGACCTCGGCCTTGGTGGCAGCCTCGACGCCACTGAGCGCGATGAACTCCTCGTAGACCTTGTTGACGGTGCCGGTGCCAAAAATAATCTGCAGCTGGCCCTGGGCCTCAAAGACGCCCTTAGCGCCATCGACATTCTCGATGGCCTCCTTGTTAACCTTAGTGTTATCGGCAATCACCAGGCGCAGGCGAGTGGCGCAGTGCGCGGCCGAAACAACGTTGTCGGCGCCACCGATGTTGTCGAGCACCTCTTGGGTTGATTTGCGGTAGTCCATGACTTCCCTTTCCTCCAACGGGCGCATTTGCACCCGGCCATCTTTGACACTTACACTGTAATCGTTTTCAGTTATATATAGCTGTAATCGTTTTCATTAGCGGTAAACGGTAGATATTTGACGGTGAAAGGTGGTTTTGAGCCAAAAACAGGGAATCAAAGGCCGGCAGACATGCCCAAAGCCTAGACATTCATCAGCTGATGTCCGAGCTTGAGCGTCTTGAGGCCGCTCTCCCCCTCCACGCCATCGAGCGTGTTGAGCAACATATTGGTCGCCTCGACGCCACTGGTCAGGTAGCCATAATGCACAGTGGGAATGCCGCCCGTCAGCGCGCGCAAAAACGCGTTGTCGCCAAAACCGCTTACGCGGTGTATACCCTCGCCCATGCCGCGAACCTCATCGATAGCACGCAGCGCGCCCGCCGCCATGGTGTCGGTCGCGCAGGCGATAAACGAAACATCGGGAGCGACGGAAAGCAGTTCACGCGCCGCACCATAGCCCGAGTCGAGCGTAAACGAGCCCAAACGAATCAAGGCGGCATCGAGTGGGTTACCCGCGGCGCGCAAGCCGGCCTCAAAACCGCGACGGCGGTCATAACCAGCAGCGCGGTCCTCTTCGGTAACTCCAATATAGGCAATCTTGCCGTCCACGCGACCCGCAAGTGCATGGCCCAGCTCAAAGGCGGCCTCGTAATCGTCGTGATAGACGCACGCCGCGCCCTCAACATTCTGGCCGATCAGCACGATGGGCACGCGGCACGATTCAATCGCCCGACGGTGTTCGTCGGTAATCATAGTTGCCACCAGCACAATGCCATCGACTGGGTGGTTTTGGAATAAATCGAGGTATTCGAGCTCACGATCGGCCGCGTTGTCGGTGTTGGCAAGCAGCATCTGGTAGCCACGGCGACCGAGCACCTGGCCAATGCCGGCAGTAATGCGGCTCACGGACTCCGAGTTGATCTTGGGCACGATGACGCCGATGAGCTTGGTGGAACCGGTGCGCAGCGCGCGAGCTTGGCTGGACCGCACGTATCCTGTCAGCTCAATCGCCTTCTTAATGCGCTCGGCCTTATCCGCCGATATGTAGCCACCGTTGAGGTAGCGCGAGACGGCGGCGCTCGAAACGCCGGCCAGCTCGGCCACATCTTTCATCTTTACCACGAGCACCCCTGTCGTTGAAATCGCTTTCACCATGATACCCAACCCATCCCAGCAAATTGAGTAAATGAGACGGACCGCATGGATCGTATCAACCGCCCAGGTCGAGCAAACGTCAGCGAGCGAGCAGCTGCCGTGGCGAGGTGCCGCGAAAGAGGAGCGAAGCGTACTTTATGTACGCGAGCGACGGTTTGAGCGGCAGATCGCCCGGCAGATGCCCGCGCAGCGTCGACCGGTCCGACGTTCGGCAGAACGCCGGAACATAGTTAGCCGTGGTACTCGCCGTTGTATTGGATCAACGTTAGGTCTTCCACGCCATCGAGTGCGCGGATGGCGTCGGCATAGGGCATATCCACACCGTCCGAGAACACCTCGACGGCCATCTCGACCTTGTCGCCGCGCATCGTCTTGGACTTGACGGTGAAGTTGGTGCGCCCAAACGCGCGCACGATATCGTCGCCAGTGGTCTGGCCCGTGTAGTGGATGACCATCATGTACACGCGCGCCTTGTCCTGGTGGCTCGCAAAACCGGCGATCATCACCACGATCACCACTGCCGTGAGCCCCACGAGCGCGTACATGCCGGCACCTGCCGTAATGCCCGTGGTAATGGCCCAAAACAGATACAGCAGGTCGAGCGGGTCCTTGACCGCCGTACGATAGCGGACGATAGACAGAGCACCGACCATAC
>CAUGJN010000106.1 GCA_959599635.1 uncultured Collinsella sp. | reverse complement strand
GCTTGACGCTCATCTCGTCGGCCGGGTTCACGATCATCTTGAGGTAGGCCATGACGTCGCGAATCTCGGCGCGGTCGAAGAATCGCGTGCCGCCGACGATCTTGTAGGGCACGCCCGCGCGCAGGAACATATCTTCGAGGATACGCGACTGGGCGTTGGTGCGGTAGAACACGGCGATATCGTCGTAGCTCGTACCCTTGGCATGCAGCTTTTCGATCTCGCCGGCAATCCAGCGACCTTCGTCGCGCTCGTCGCTTGCCTGGAAAGCCTGAATCTTCTCGCCATCGCCCTCTGCCGTAAACAGGCGCTTGTCCTTGCGCTGCGAGTTGTGGCGCACCACGGCGTTGGCGGCGCTCAGGATATGGCCCGTAGAGCGATAGTTCTGCTCCAGCTTGACGGTCTTGCAGTTTTTAAAGTCCTGCTCAAAGTCCAGGATGTTGGTGATGTCGGCGCCACGCCAGCTGTAAATGGACTGGTCGTCGTCGCCCACGACCATAAGGTTTTGGTACTTGGCGGCCAGCAGGTTGGCGATCTCGTACTGGACGTGGTTGGTGTCCTGATACTCGTCGACGCTAATGTAGCGGAAGCGCTCTTGATACTTGTCGAGCACCTCGGGGCGGGTGCACAGCAGCTCGAGCGTGCGCACGAGCAGGTCGTCGAAGTCCATCGCGTTGGCGGCGCGCAGGCGGCGCTCCAGCTCCAAGTAGACCTGCGCGGCCTTTTTGTCATTGGGGCTGTCAGCGGATTTGAGCATGTCCTCGGGCCCGATCATGGCGTTTTTGGCCGAGCTGATCTTGCTGCGGATCATGTTGATGGGGAACTGCTTTTGTTCGATGCCGAGCGACTGCATAATGTCGCGCACCATGCGCTTTGAGTCATCGTCATCGTAGATGGTGAACTGACCGGTGTAGCCCAGCAGGTCAGCGTCCTCGCGCAGCATGCGCACGCACATGGCGTGGAAGGTGCACACCCACATGCCGCGGGTGCCGCTGGGGATGAGCGCCGCCAGACGCTCGCGCATCTCGGCCGCGGCCTTGTTGGTAAACGTGATGGCAAGAACCTGCCAAGGCTTAACGCCCAGATCGCCGAGCATATGAGCGATGCGGAAGGTCAAGACGCGGGTCTTGCCCGAGCCGGCGCCGGCGAGGACCAGCAGCGGGCCCTCGGTGGTCAGGACCGCCTCGCGCTGGGCGGGATTGAGGCTGTCGATGTCGACGAGCGGCTTGGCAGGTTTGGGCGCCGGCGCGGAAGCGTCGTAGATGTCGAGCGGAACGAGCTCGGGCTCCGGCGCAGCGGGGGCGGTGTATGCATCGAGCGGCACGGGTTCCGGCGCGGGCGGCACGGGGGCTGCGGTGTTCTTTTCCCAGGGCAGGGGCTGGGTCATGGGCGACTCCTCATCTGACGGACGGCGCGCCTGCGGGCAGCGCCATAGTTTGAGCTGTATCAGTATACCGAGCCGCGCGGACACCGACGCAAATCACACCACGACTCCGTGCGCCACCGTCAGGCCCGCCCCATCGCCCAAAAAAGAGGGCAGCATAGACCTTTTGGTCATGCCACCCTCTTTGAATGACAAGTTGTCGCTCTGGCCGCCGCGCAGCGTCAACCAAGTTACAGGCCGAGCATAGGCTCCAGGACAAAGAAGTACGCGAGCACCACGATGCCCAGGATGATGCGGTAGACGCCGAAGCACTTGAAGTCGTGACGGCGGACGAAGCCCATAAGCCACTTGATGGCGATGAGCGACACCACAAAGGCGACGACGCAGCCCACACCCAGGATGGCGATCTCGTTGGCGCCAAACGTACCGCCCTTAATAAAGTACTTGACCAGCTTGAGCGCGCTCGCGCCAAACATAACAGGAATAGCCAGGAAGAACGTGAACTTAGACGCCACCGAACGCGTACAGCCCAAAAGCAGGCCGCCGATGATGGTAGAACCGGAGCGAGACGTACCAGGCACCAGCGAAAGCACCTGGAAGCAGCCGATACCCAGCGCAGTCTTCCAGCTCAGGTCCTCGAGCGTGGCGATGGAACCAAAGTCCAGATTCTCGTCATCGTCCTCATCCTCAGCGGTAGCCGTGGCGGACGCCGCAAAGTGCGCACCGGCGGGACGTCCACCCGACACCACAGCACGCGAACCAAACGAACCGGCAACGGCCATTTCCTCGCGCTTGCTCGCGCGCCAGTTCTCTATCACGATAAACAGCACGCCGTACACAATGAGCGCCAGCGCCACGACGGGAGCGTTGTAGAAATGCTCCTCCATCCAGTCGTTGAGCGGCAGGCCGATCGCCGCCGCAGGAATGCAACCGAGCACAATCTTGCCCCACAGCACCCAGGTGTCGCGACGGCCCTCCTTGCCCTTGCTGGGCGAGAACGGGTTGAGCTCGTGGAAAAACAGCACGCAGACGGCCAGAATGGCGCCGAGCTGAATCACGACCAGGAACATATTCCAGAACGTCTCGCTCACGTTCATCTTGACGAACTCGTCCACCAAGATCATGTGACCCGTCGACGAAACGGGCAGCCATTCGGTGATGCCCTCGACCAGGCCCATGAAGGCAGATTTTAGAAGCTCGATAATATCCAAAGGGACCCCCTCGTTAGACACCCGCCGGTAGATGTTCTGCGGACGATGCGGGCGATGTCCCATTATCAACCGTTGGCGGTGCGACCGCGCCTACCCTTACCAAAAAACTCGCCCGTTCACAGAATTGCGAGCAGTTAAACCGAAATCCTTGGGTATAACTGCAACAAGATAAAGTGTCCGGCGGTCAACGCACCCGCGCCCGCCCGACGTACGAGCCCCGCGCCCGTGCGATAGACCAAGGAGGAAACCATGAACGAGGGCTACACCAAGGTATTTGTTTCACTCGACGGTACTGAGCAGCAGGATTTTGTGCTCGCACGCGCCATCAAGGTCGCCGCGAACAACGGCGCCAAGCTGATTATCGGCCACGTTATCGATTCCACGGCACTCGAGAGCGCCGGCTCCTATCCGGTCGACCTGGTCAACGGCCTAGAGGAGGCATTTAAGAACTCCATCGCCAAGCAGCTCGAAGAGGCCAAGGCCAATCCCGATATTCCCGAGGTCGAGGTCATGATTCGCGCCGGCCGCATTCGCGAGACGCTCAAGGACGAGATGCTTGACGTGGTCAAGCCCGACCTGGTGCTCTGCGGCGCCCGCGGCCTGTCCTCGATCAAGTATGCGCTGCTGGGTTCGATTTCGACGTTCCTGCTGCGCAATACCGACTGCGACATTCTGGTCGTGAAGTAGATTCCTTCCCGCCGGCGCAAGGCCTGCGGGGTTATCACGCCGACGTCCTCGCCGCTTCGCGGCTGCGGGATGTCGGCTTAGATAACCCCTCCCGGCCTTGCGCCTTCGTCACCATACTTCAACGAGTTAGCTGATAAAAGATGGCGTGCCGCCCCGGTTGGGGCGGCACGTTTTGTTTGGACGAATGCCTGCCGCGTGTGCTACTCGAAATACTGAAACTTATTCGTTGAGAAGGCGAACGTTACGACAAAGCCTTCGCCGGAGTCGGATGCCGCGGTGACGTCGATGCCCATCTTGGAGCACAGGCGCGCCACCAGGTAGAGGCCGATGCCCGTTGCGCGCTTGGTGGTGCGGCCGTTGTCGCCGGTAAAACCCTTCTCGAACACGCGCGGCAGGTCGGCCGCGCTCACGCCGCAGCCGTTGTCCGCGACGGTAAGCTCGATGCGTTCGCTCGCCAGGCCCTCGTCCAGCAACGCGCCCGAAAACACGATCTTTGCGCCGTCCTCGCGCGCATATTTGATGCTGTTCTGAATAAGCTGGCCTAGAATAAACTCGAGCCACTTCTCGTCGGTAAAGACCTCAAAGTCGAGGTTCTCGCACACCGGAGCCACGTGCGCCGCGATAAGCTCGCGCGCGTTGGCTTTAATCGCGCCCGTCACCAGGGTCTTAAGATCCCAACGGCGAATCAGGTAGTCGCGCTCCACGACTTCCGAGCGCGCATAGTACAGCGCCTGGTCGATATAGCGCTCCACGCGAGCCAGCTCGCGACCCAGGTCATCCACACGCGACAGGTCGTCTTCGCTGCCGTCCAGGTTTTCCAAAATCAGGTGGGCCGCCGCCAGGGGCAGCTTGGCCTCGTGAACCCAGCTCTCGATATAGTCGCGATAGTCATCGGTCTGACGTCGGCCTTCGGCAACCTCGTCGCAGGCAGCTTTGCCCACCCGGCGCAAGACCTCGTATTCAAGCTCACCCTCGGCATAGGTCGGACACTGCACCATCTCCTGCACCCACGCAGGGCTTTCCAGCTCCTCGGCCGCGCGCTCCAGCTGGTGCAAAAATCGACGGCGGCGCGCGTACTCGATCACGATGCCGAGCATACCGAAGATAAAGGACACGCCAACCGCCACGACCACGATAGAAACGGGTGCGCCGGCGACCGTCAGCACAAAGCAGCTCAGCAGCACGCCGCACGTCCACACGGCGACGGGAAGCAGTGCATCTTTAAAGAACTTGCCAAACGACATAGCCGGCCCCTAGACCGAATAGCCTTGGCCGCGATGCGTGGTCAAATACCCCTTGATGCCGATTTTTTCGAGCGTGGTGCGCAGGCGGTTGATGTTGACGGTGAGCGTATTGTCGTCCACGAAGGCGTCGGAGTCCCACAGGTCCTGCATGATGGCCGAGCGCGAAACGATCTTGCCCGCGCGGCTCAGAAGCAGCGAGAGGATACGCAGCTCGTTTTTGGTGAGCTCGGTGCTAGTGCCGGCTTGCGTGTTGGTGACCATGGAGCGGGCGAGGTCAAGCTCCAGTCCCTTGTGGACAAGTGTGTTGCGCTCGCCTGACGCCGCGGTGCGACGCAGCAGTGCGTTGATGCGCGCCACGAGCACGCGCGCGCTATAGGGCTTGGGAACAAAGTCGTCCGCGCCGAGCGTCATGGCCATGACCTCGTCGATCTCGGTCGTGCGTGAGGTGAGGACGATGATGGGGACCTCGGATTCGCGGCGAACCTCGTGGCAGATATGCTGGCCGTCCTTGACGGGAAGCGTGAGGTCGAGCAGCACCAGGTCGGGCGCGGCGGCGAGAATATCGCGCGAGACATGCTCGAACGATTCGCAGGCCTCGATTTCAAACCCGGCGCGGGCAAGGATATCGGCAAGCTCGCGACGAATGGGCTCGTCGTCCTCAACGATATAGATCAGCGCCATGGATTCCGTTCCCCCCTCTTGGTTGTCTTACTGCCATTATTGCCGCGAAGTCGCCGGTGCGCGCCTCGCGCGGCATTAAGGTGACAGAACTGTTCGCGAACGAAAGCGTTCGAATCGCCCCTCGCTCGCAGCGGGCGCGGGGATCAAATGATTAAATAATCCCCGTCCCAGAAAAATCATTTAGCGGCGGGCGCGAAGCTTTTCGTAGCCGTCGGCAAAGAAGGCGACCGTCGCGGCATCAGACTCGGCGGCGTCGGCGTCGGCGGCGGGGACCACGCCGTGCTCGTCGCTCACTAGGAACAGCGCGCCCTTGAGCTGAGCGGGAATGTCCACGCGCGTGACCGGGATGCCCTTGGTCTGGGCCAGCTGCTCAATAAGGGTCGCCGTGCCGCACAGGCACTCGTCCGCCGGCGCCACAAAGGCAAGCCCCCCGTCGTTGACGGCGGCAAGTAGCTCGGGCGCCACGCCGGTCTCGTCGGCCTCGGAGCGGGCCTCGGCAGAGCGGGCACGCAGCGCCTTGGCCGAAGTATCGGCCAGCGGCTCGTACTCCCCCACTGTCATGGCGGCGTTGCCGTTGATGTCGATCACCAGCATGAGCACGCCGTCGTGCGCGGTGTAATCGCCCTCGGCAAGCGACCACTCAACGTGCTGCTTGGCCCAGCTGAGCATGTTATGGGTAAGCGGCTCGCCCTGCACCAAGCGCTCGGACAGCGCGCGAATGTGACGGTTGAGCATGGGCACCTTTTTGTTGGACATGCGCCAACGGCAGATAAGCGCGGGCTTGTCGAGCGTAAACTTCTCGACCGCCTCCTGATTGGCGCAAAAGTCCTCGTACGCACGCTGGTCCTCGGCATTGCCAAACAGCTCTGCATCATCAATCTGGGGCATGGTCATACCTTTCGTGTTAGTCATTCCGTCCTCTTATACCAAAAAGACGGCCCTCCAAACGGAGCGGCCGTCTTTTGCAGAGATTATTTTGACGATATGGTCAGGCGACCGAACAGTTTAATGGGATAGAGAAACATCCCATTAAGGGTTTTCCAAGTGCCCGAGATTGCCCCGAAAGAGGAGCGCCGCGTACTAAATGTACGCAAGCGACGGTTTGAGGGGCAAGGTCGGGTGCTTGGGAAAGCCTCTAGTGCCTAAAATGCCTGGCTCCGGTGAAGACCATCGCAATACCATGCTCGTTGCAGGCCTGGATGCTCTCGTCGTCGCGCTTGGAGCCACCGGGCTGGATGATGCAGGTCACGCCGTGCGCGGCAAGCACGTCGACGTTGTCGCGGAACGGGAAGAACGCGTCGCTTGCACAGGCAAAGCCGCCCTTCTCCACGCCCTCGCGCTCGCAGAAGTCCTCGGCGCGCTCGCAGGCAAGCAGCGCAGAGTCAACGCGGTTGGGCTGACCGGGGCCCATGCCAATGCCGGCCTTGCCCTTGGAGACCAGGATGGCGTTGGACTTGACGCCCTTGCAGACCTTCCAGGCAAACTCGAGCTCGGCCATCTCGGCGTCGGTGGGCTTGC
>CAUGJN010000105.1 GCA_959599635.1 uncultured Collinsella sp. | reverse complement strand
CCGGCGTGTCGAGGATGTCGAGCAAGACCTCGGCAATACGCCCGCCAAAGACATCAGCCGCATAGCGCACCAGATGGCGCACAAGCGTCTTGGGCACGCTCGCGTTGACGGCATACATGCTCATGTGGTCGCCGTTGTAGGTAGCCCAGCCGAGCGCCAGCTCCGACAGGTCGCCCGTGCCGATGACAAAACCGCCAGCCTGGTTGGCCAGATCCATCAGAATCTGCGTGCGCTCGCGGGCCTGACTGTTCTCGTAAGTCACGTCCTGCACGGCCGGATCGTGCTCGATGTCCTTAAAATGCTGCTCCACGGCTGCATGGATCGAGACTTCGCGGAAGCTCACGCCTAGGTCGCGAGCGAGCGACTCGGCATTCGACTTAGTGCGATGCGTCGTGCCAAAGCCGGGCATGGAAACCGCCGTGATACCCGTACGCGGCAGCCCCAGCGCATCGAAGGCACGCACGGTCACAAGCAGCGCCAGCGTGGAGTCCAGGCCGCCTGAAAGACCGATGACAGCCGCCTTGGTACCCGTATGGGCAAGACGGGTCTTGAGGCCCGCGGTCTGCAGGTCAAGGATGGTCTCGCAACGCTCGGCCAGGTCACCATGGTCGGCCGGAACAAAGGGCGCGCGGGGGAAGACACGGTCGATATCGCAGGCATCGCGCAGGACAGGCTCTTCGGCCAACACGCCCTCAAACGAAAACTCAACGGTCGTGGCCTCCGGCGCATCGTCTGCGCGGGTCCACGTCGTCGAGCGACGGCGCTCGGCAACCAGGCGGTCAAGGTCAACATCGGCGACGGCCATATCGCAGGTAAGCAGTTTAGTCGCGGCGAGCTTGGAGCCGTTTTCGTAGACGAGGTTCTCGCCCGCAAAGACCATGTCGGTCGTGGACTCGCCCTCGCTCGCATCTGCATAGGCATAGGCGCAGTACAGGCGCGCGCTTTGATTAGAGATAAGGCTGCGGCGGTAATCTGCCTTACCGATAATCTCGTCCGAGGCCGACGGGTTGAGAATCACCGTCGCACCGGCAAGCGCCATCTCGGTCGAAGGGGGCGCCGGCACCCACAGGTCCTCACAGACCTCAACGCCCAGCACCAGGTCCTCGGCGCCCTCATCACAGCAACGGTAGACAAGCCCCGAACCCAGCGGGACCGGACCCTGACCGGCAAATTCAACCCACACGGAATCCGCAGGCGCCGGAGCAAACCAACGACGCTCATAGAACTCGCCATAGTTGGGCAGATACTTCTTGGCCGTGAGGCCCAAAAGCTCGCCCGCGCAGCACACGGCGGCACAGTTGTAGATATTCTCGGCAACTGCAACGGGAAGGCCGATGGTAAAGACAATCGGCAGCTCGCGAGTTTCATCGAGAATATGTGCCAGTGCGGTCTCGCAGGCATGCAGTAATGTGCGGTTATGGAACAGATCGGCTGCGGTATAGCCAGTCAGATTAAGTTCGGGCAACACCAACGCACGAACGCCACACTCGGCAGCATCGCGAACAGCCGCCAGCACAACCTCGGCATTGCCCTCGACATCGGCAACGCGAATCTGCGGCGACGCCGCCGCCACACGCAAAAAGCCATCGTTCTTAACTTGACCGTTTAGAAAATCGTTCATGCGAGCTCCAACACATCCGTTTAGCCGCAACGAGCGGCGGCGATAAAGTCCGCCTCCATTGTACTGTCAAGTTCAATCAGCGCTGGTGGGGCAGACTCATGATAAAAATTGAAAAGAGAAGTCAGAATGGCGTTTAGCAGTAGAACGAGATCTCGTCCACAAGGAAAAATGCCTTCCATTTAGAGCAAATCAATTCATGCTGAGCGGCGATAATTTCACAGAGGTCGTCAAGCGTGCTCCGGGGAATCTTCGCTTTGTTATTAGCGACAATGCAACCTCCCCTGCGAGTCAGCCAGATTTTGGCCGAGTTATCTGAAGGCGCTCCCTTGCAAACATGGACATGGATTGGCTCGCCCGCTTCGTTGGACCAAAAGAAGACCCTATAGCCGCCAATAAGAAAAAGGCTAGGCAACTTTAGCTCCTCCGTTTGCGGCGAAGCGATACAGTAGATGGGCGTTATTGCTCAGAAAAGTCTCAAATCCTCGCTTCTCCTCGTCGGTGAAACGCCCTTCCCACATAGTCCAATTGTAAGAAGGTAACTCACAACGAGCGGAGTCGAAGCCCTCTGCCGTCGGTCGTTCAAAATGCACGATAACCTTTTCGATATCGCCATCCGCAATCAGGTCAGAATGAATGACCTCGGTACCGTCTTCGAACGTCATATACGGGTACATCACGTAAACCACCTCGCAATCGTAAATCCAGTTTAGCATCAAGCTATTGCACCAAAGACAGCAAGCCCCCTTGATGAGTTGATGGTATCTGTTAAATGTCACGTACGATTCACATCTGGTGGGTACCCTGATGGCTACACAAAACGAAGCAGATTTACACCGGGAGGACCCCGTATGACAACCAAGTACACCGACGCGCCGCGTACACGCGTCATGACTCCCGCCGCACTGAACAACGGCGTTCACGAAAACCATTCCATCGGACAGACCATGGCCATCGCGCCCAAAAAGGGCCTGTTCGACGACATTTCCATTCCCCAGATCATCGCCGGCGCCGCAGCTGCCGCCACGAGCGTGGCGCTTGCTTCAAAGATCGGCATTGCCGGCTCGGTGATTGGTGCCGCCGTGAGCTCAGTCATCACTGTTGTGTCCTCGCAGGTCTATCGCCACTTTATCTCCGCCAGCGCCGAAGCAATCAAGGGCACGCATGCCGCTGTCGACTACCCTACCGGCGCCTATGAGCCCGTTGAATTGAATGCCGAGGAGCACCTAGGTGGCGCCGCAACCACGCAGGAGATGCGCCAGGTTGCGGGACGCGCGACCACGGCGCGCGTCGCTCCCAACAGCCTGCGCGCCAAGGCGGCGGCTGAGCGCAGCCAGACGCAAAAGAAGGTCATCGTCTTCTCGATCGCTATCGCCATCGTCGCGGTCATCGCCTGCGCCGGCGCCATCCTTATCACCACTGCCGGTGAGGGTCTGGGCGAGCGTCCCGAGCCAATCCTGTCGTCGCGCACGACCGAGAGCGATGCAAATGGCAACACCCAGTCGCAAGATCAGCAGGCACAGACGGACGATACGCAAGACAGTTCTACCTCTGCCAATTCGTCCTCGAACACCCAAAACCAATCGCAGGGCGTCGATTCCTCTGCGAACAACAGCGGCACGCAATCCGGCACGACTGACTCAAGCCAAACGACTGACGGCTCTCAACCGAGCACGGGCGACCAGGCGAATGGCAATACACCGAGTACGGGATCTACCGACAACAGCAACACCAACAGCTCGAGCGGAACCGCGTCCGTCACGGCATCTGACAGTTCAAGCCAAGGCACGACATCGGGCAACTAGGCACTGCATCCCCAGATAGGCAACCTGTACAACGGGCGCGAATCGACAGCGGTTCGCGCCCGTTTGCCTTGGGCGCCGTCATGGCGAGCGCCATGCGATGGTAAGATGCTTTACATGTGTAAAGAGGAGATTTGCCATGAGCAAGACAATAGTTAGGCCCATGCTTTCGCTGGGCAACCACATCTATCTGTATCGCCTGCTGCGCGATGCGATTGGGTGTGGCAAGCAAACGTTTATGACGCAGGTCGAAGAGGCTCTCGCCGTTGGCGACATGACTGCTTATGACCTGGGCTTCGAGTCCACGCGCGAGTTGCTCGAGGAACTCGACGACTGCATTAAGCTGACCGTCTTTAAGGGCGGTCGCCTGTATGCCACGGTCATCGCCAACGAGGCATGGGATGCCGCACTTGCCAAGGGCGAGGACAAGCCCAAGGCTGCCAAGGGAGCCAAGCAGTCCTATAAAAAGAAAAAGCGCGGCGAGAAGGACCTCAAGGCTGTACGCCCCAAGCACGTTAAGCGTCCCGAACCAGAAGCCGCGGTTGAAGCTGTGCCGGAGCCCGAGCCCGAGACAGAGATCGAAGTCGCTATTGAGGTGGCAGCAGAAGCCGAAACCGAAATCGCCGCCATGACCGATCCCGAAGTCATGTCAGAACAGGAAGCCGCTGCGGAGCTCAACGAGGCTCCCAAGTCGACAACCGAAGAAGCCGCTGACCAATCCGAGACGCCTGCGTTCCAAAACAGCGATGTCTTTGGCAACGAGGCCGAGGACGATCAGCCCGAAGAACTCGCAGAACAGGACGCTACCGAGGCGGCATCGGAGCCCGAGGCACCGCAGCCCGCCATCTCGCTCACGGTCGTCTATGACCCCGAGAACGCCAACGCCGGCATCACCACCATGGCATCCACGCCCATCGAGGCAAAGTCGAGCGTCGAGAACGGGAACGCGACGCAGGTTGAGGTTGAAACCGCAGTAGCAGACGCGCCCGTCACCGTGAAGCCCGCCGATTCCGCGATCAAGCCGGAAGTAACGCCGGAGCCCGCACCCGTCATCGAATCCGTGCCCGCCTCTGCTTGCGACCAAATTCCCGCACCGGCACCGGCTTCGATACTCGCAGAGGCCCCAACTCCCGCACCTGTAGCGCCCGCCATCCCCAAGGACTTCCCCGTCGATTTCGCAACCGAGGTCTTCTGCCCCGGCCCGCTTCTACACCAGTTGTCGACCTATCTCCCCTACGGCGCCGACACGCTCGGCATCGTCGGCGAGTACTACTGGATCGCCCGCGAGCGCGGTACCATCGAGGCCGCGCGAAACCGCGCAAGCTTCCCCCTGCGCTACACGCAGGCCGGCGAGCGCCACGAAGTCACCGTGCGCATCCGCCGCAACACCACCGGAGGCCTCGGAGCCACCTGGGCCATCGATAAAGTCGAACCTTCTACCAAGTAACAAAAAGGGACGATAACCCTCAAGGTTATCGTCCCTTTCTCATTAGGTCACCTGAGCTCGACTAATCGCGCGTCAGCTTGCGGTGAATACGATGCGGCTGGGCTGCGTCCTCGCCCAGGCGCTCGATGCGGTTGGCCTGATAGGCCTCGAAGTTGCCCTCGAACCAATACCAGTTGCCCGGGTTCTCGTCGGTGCCCTCCCACGCCAGGATGTGCGTGGCAACGCGGTCTAGGAACATACGGTCGTGGCTAATGACCACCGAGCAGCCCGGGAACTCGAGCAGCGCCGCTTCGAGCGAGGACAGCGTCTCGACGTCGAGGTCGTTCGTGGGCTCGTCGAGGAGCAGCAGGTTGCCGCCCTGCTTGAGCGTAAGCGCCAAGTTCAGACGGTTGCGCTCGCCACCGGAGAGTACGCCAGCGCGCTTCTGCTGGTCCTGGCCCTTAAAGCCAAAGCTCGCCACATAAGCGCGGCTCGGAACCTCGGTCTCGCCGACCATCATGTGGTCCAGGCCGTCCGAGACGACCTCCCACAGGTTCTTATCGGGGTCGATGCCGGAACGGTTCTGGTCGACGTAAGAAATCTTGACGGTCTCGCCCACCTCGAGCTCGCCCGAAGTCAGCGGCTCCAGGCCCACAATCGTCTTGAACAGCGTGGTCTTACCGACACCATTGGGGCCGATGACGCCCACAATGCCGTTGCGCGGCAGGGTGAACGAAAGGTCATCGATGAGCACGCGGCCATCGAACTCCTTGTGCAGATGATGGGCCTCGAGCACCTTGTTGCCCAGACGCGGGCCCACAGGGATGCGGATGTCGGTCCAGTCGAGCTTCTGGCTGGCGCGGGCCTCGGCCTCCATCTCCTCGTAGCGAGCCAGACGGGCCTTGTTCTTGGCCTGGCGAGCCTTGGGCGAGCTGCGTACCCACTCGAGCTCGGCCTCCATGCGCTTGGCGAGTTTGGCGTCGCGGTTGCCCTGAGCCTCGATACGGGCGGCCTTGGTCTCCAGATACGTGGAGTAGTTGCCCTTGTAGGGATAAAGGTGGCCGCGGTCGACCTCGCAGATCCACTCGGCAACGTTATCCAGGAAGTAGCGATCATGCGTGACGGCAAGCACCGCGCCCTGATAGTTGTGCAGGAAGTGCTCGAGCCACAGGATCGACTCGGCATCCAGGTGGTTCGTGGGCTCGTCGAGCAACAGCAGGTCGGGAGCCTCGAGTAGCAGCTTGCACAGGGCCACGCGACGGCGCTCGCCGCCGGAAAGCACGTTGACCGGCATGTCGGAATCGGGCAGCTGCAGGGCGTCCATGGCCTGACCGAGCTTGGAATCGATATCCCAGCCGTCGGCGGCGTCGATCTCGTCCTGGAGCTTGCCCATCTCGGCCATGAGGGCGTCCATATCGCAATCCGGGTCGCACATCTCCTCACCGATCTTGTTGAAGCGATCGACCTTGGCAATCATATCGCCAAACGCCATGCGCACGTTCTCGATGACGGTCTTGTCGTCATCGAGCGGCGGCTCCTGCTGCAGGATACCCACGGTGTAGCCGGGGGTAAGCCTGGCATCGCCGTTGGAGACTTCCTCGATACCGGCCATGATCTTGAGCAGGGTCGACTTGCCCATGCCGTTGGGACCCACGACGCCGATCTTGGCACCGGGGTAGAAGCTCAGGGTCACGTCGTCAAGAATCACCTTGTCGCCATGGGCCTTACGAGCCTGATACATCTGGTAGATAAACTCTGCCATTTGCCTGTTTTATCCTTTCTACCTGCTGTTTCCCTATTCTTGATTCGCTTTAGTGGAAACGAAATGAGAAAACCAGCTCTGAAACTTAACGAAAAAGGGGCATGGTTGCCCACACCCCCTAATAC
>CAUGJN010000104.1 GCA_959599635.1 uncultured Collinsella sp. | reverse complement strand
TGGATGTTCGCCTGGGTCGAGATATGCGTCTCGATGCCGGGCATCGTGCGCTTGACCTCAAAGAACAGACCCCAGTCCTGGATGATGAAGGCATCGGCGCCCAGCGTGGAGCAGCGATGGATGAGTTGCAACGCATCGGCCATCTCGGACTGCTTGATGACGATGTTGACCGTGACGTAGACGCGCGAGCCGGCCAGGTGTGCAGCGCGGCAGGCCTGCTCAAAGGCCTTGTCGGTAAAGTTCGTTGCCTTGCGGCGGGCGTTGAAGCTGCCCATGCCACAGTAGATGGCGTCTGCTCCGGCAGCGAGTGCGGCGGCGAAGGGCTCCGGGCCTCCGGCGGGCGCCAAAAGCTCGGGTCTGCGGTTGGTGGTTCGACTGGCGGTTGCGGTCATATCCTGCCTTTCAAAATGCTCAGATACTCAAAAGTATAGTGGTGCCATCGCGGCAGGCGATGCCCGTGCTCTAAGCGGGATAAAGTC
This sequence comes from uncultured Collinsella sp., assembly GCA_959599635.1. Taxonomy (GTDB): domain Bacteria; phylum Actinomycetota; class Coriobacteriia; order Coriobacteriales; family Coriobacteriaceae; genus Collinsella. Next base: position 6,352 of record CAUGJN010000104.1, on the reverse strand, counting down.
TTCAGCAGCTTGGACTGGCTGCTTCACATGAGAACCGTTCAGCGGTCCGGGGAAACCGTTGGGCGATAAAATATTCTCGAAGGCTGATAATTATCTTGCATCGGGCAAACTCATCCCCTACTATCCCAATCAAGCGCGGTGTTCAGACCGAACTGTGCCTCCCGGTGTGAACGCCGCGCTCCCGTTCCCTTTTACTTGTAAGGAGAAAAACATGAGCAAGACCGTCGTGTCTTCCGATAACGCACCCGCAGCCATCGGCCCGTATTCCCCCGGTATCCAGACTGGCAACATGGTGTTCCTGTCCGGCCAGCTGGGCATCGATCCCGCGACCGGCAAGCTGCCCGAGGGTGTCGAGGCCCAGGCCAAGCAGTCCCTCGCCAACGTCGAGGCTCTGCTGACCGCTGCCGGCGCCACGTTTGCCGATGTCGTCAAGACCACGGTCTACCTGGCCGACATCGCCGACTTTGCCGCCGTGAACGAGATCTACGCCTCCAAGTTCGAGGCCCCGTTCCCCGCGCGCAGCGCTTTCCAGGTTGCCGCTCTTCCGGCTGGCGGTCTGGTCGAGATCGAGGTCGTCGCCGCTCTCTAAGGCGTTGGCCACAACTAAACATGACATGCAAAAAGACCCTGCAGCGCGTGCGAGCTGCAGGGTCTTTTGTCAAGCGATGCGACAAAAATGATCCGTTTCCCTTCGTCCCCAAGGGATCACGTTTAGCCCTCCTTGCGGACTTTTTGCAGGTAGCGGTACACGCTGGGCTCCGAGATGCCCAACGCGGTGGCAGCGCAGGCCACGGCGCCCTTGAGCATGAACACCCCGTTGCCGTTGAGGTGGCGAATGACGTCCACGCGGTCGTTCTGACCAAGCGACGCTACATCCAGCCCGCGCGCGCTCAGCAACTCGGCAATGCTGCGGTCGATGAGCTCCTGTGTAGACTCCGAAAGGCTTTCAACCTCGATAGGGGCGGGCTCCGTGCGCGTCGGCGCTGCGTCGAAGCACGCCATGAGCTGCTGCGCCATGGCGTTTATGGAGCGTACGGTCGAGAGGTCGGTGTTGACGCAGAGCATACCGACGATCTCGTCATCCTCGCGGATAAAGAACGTCGCGGACTCCAGCGTCTTGCCTCCGGCGCCGCGGCCCTCGTAGCCCGTAATAAACGGCAGGTCGCGATACTTGGGGTCGTGCATGATCTTGAGCGCCAGATCGGTGGCGGGACCGCCGACCTTGCGGCCACTCACGATGCCGTTGCGAATATCGACGATGGCGTGGTCGGGATCCGAGAAATCGTGCAGCACGATCTCGCTGTTCTTACCGAGTATCTGCTCCAGGAAATCGACCATCGGCAAAAAGCGGCGTACGGTCTCGTTCACGGGCAACTCCTTTGGGTGAAATCGGAAATGTTCATAACAATTTTTTCTCATGGTAACACGGTGTCTATTGACTCGCATATTCGCAGGTACATTGCGTAATACAGACGAGCGGTAGGATTTTGGCGGTAAACGGTTGACCAAAAGAAAAGTTAGATGTTATTTTGACCGGACGCTTTCCTGACCTGCGGAAATGCATTGTCTCAGCTTAAGAATAGTCTGATAACAAAAAATTATTATTGAGAATGAGAACCATCTTTAATACGATATCCAACGAAGGCACAACCTCAACCCCGCACTGCGTCACAATAGAGCGTTAGATGCGAAAACAACTATTTCGAGGATTGGTGGTCAAATGACCCAGGAGACGGTTACGAACGGCACTGAAGCCCTGTTCACTCGTGAAGGCATGCCTCCCGTTAAGGAAATGATCCCGTGTGCCCTTCAGCACGTACTGGCTTCGTTTGCCGGTATCATCACCCCGGCTGTCATCATGGCCGGCGTCTACGGCTTTAATAGCCAGCAGAGCACCGACATCATTCAGGTCGCGCTCATTCTTTCGGCGATCGACACGGCCCTTCAGGCCTTCGCTCCCTTCCGTCGCATCGGCGGCGGCCTGCCCATCGTCATGGGCGTTTCGTTCGCGTTCCTGCCGGCCCTGCAGGCTATGGGTGCCTCGGGCTTTAGCTTTGGTGCACTGCTGGGCGGCGAGATTGTCGGCGGTGCCGTCGCGGTCCTCTTTGGTCTGGCCTACAGCAAGATTAAGTGGCTGTTCCCGCCCGTCGTGACCGGTACGGTCATCTTCTCCATTGGCGTCTCTCTCTATCCCACGGCCGTCAAGTACATGGCCGGCGGCATGGGCACGCCGCTGTGGGGCACCCCGCAGGCCTGGTGCGTCGCTCTTATCACCTTCGCCGTGGTCTTTGCGCTCGCCAACTTTGGCAAGGGCACGCTCAAGCTGGGATCCGTGTTCTTTGGCATGATCGTTGGCATGATCGTCTCCATCCCCTTTGGCATGATCGACTTCTCAAGCGTCGCCACCGCTCAGGTCTTCGCCCTTCCCAAGCTCATGCCCTATGCGCTCGAGTTTGATCCCGAGGTCTGCATTACCCTCGCCGTCGTGTTCCCCATGGTTGCCATTCAGGTTATCGGCGACGTCTCCGCCGCCTGCCTGGGCTCCATCGACCGTATGCCCACCGAGCGCGAGCTCTCCGGCGCTATCGTGTCCCAGGGCCTCACCTCTATGGTCGGCGGCCTGCTGGGCGGTCTTCCCACCAGCGCCCTTGGCCAGAACGTGGGCATCATCTGCTCCAACAAGGTCGTCAACAAGTGGGTCTTTGTGATCATCGCGGCCGTCTTTGCCATCGCCGGTCTGTTCCCGCAGCTCTCTGCCGTCCTTTCCGCTATCCCGCAGCCCGTCATCGGCGGCGCGACCGTCGGCGTCTTTGGCACCATCACCATGAACGGCGTGCGCATGTTCACCCGCGAGGGCCTCACGCAGCGCACTACCACCATCGTCGGTACCTCCGTCGTCTTTGGCCTGGGTATCTGGATGGCCAGCGGTTGCCTTGCCGGCGAGGGTATGCCCGCCTGGGTATCCACCGTCATCGGCTCCAATGCCGTAACCCCCACCGCCATCATGGCCATTGTCCTTAACCTGATCCTTCCGCAGACGCCGGTCGTGGCTCAGCACATCGATGCTGCCAAGGACGCTGCCGTGGATCTGGTCTTGCCCGAGAGCAAGAAGTAACCAATTCGGTGCTATTCGTCGGCGGGCGCATCGCCTCGTCCGCCGACGTCATGCGGCGCCAAGCCGCACTTCAAAGGGTTTGTCCCTTTGGTGAAGCGTTGACGGGAGAGGGCCCGTTTCCGGTGTAGGCCGGCGCTTCGCACTCCGCCATGTCAGAGGTGTCAAACCCCGCCCCTGATGTTGAAGGGAGCATTCATGCTTCTGGTCGCTAACGGTTCCGTTTTTACCCGCAACGCTCAGACCCCGTTCATTCCCAACGGCGCGGTCGCCATTGACGGAGATACGATCGTCGAAGTAGGCCCCGAGTGCGAGCTCAAGGCCAAGTACCCGGATGCCGAGTACGTCGACGCCCAGGGCAACCTCATCATGCCCGGACTCATCAACTGCCACACCCACATCTACTCGGGTCTGGCCCGCGGCCTTGCCATTAAGGGCTGCAACCCCACCAACTTCCTGGAGAATCTTGAGCAGCAGTGGTGGAAGATCGACGACAACCTGACGCTCGACGGCACCAAGGCCAGCGCCTATGCCACGATTCTTGACTCCATCCGCGATGGCGTCACCACGATCTTCGATCACCACGCGAGCTTCTGCGAGATCCCGGGAAGCCTCTTTACCATTAAGGACGCCGCTCAGGAGCTGGGCATGCGTTCGTGCCTGTGCTACGAGGTCTCCGACCGCCGTGGCCAGGAAAAATGCGACCAGGCCATTGCCGAGAACGCCGAGTTTGCCCAGTGGGCCGCCAAGGAGCGTCGCGATAACGACAACCACATGATCGCCGCCATGTTTGGCGGTCACGCCACCTTTACGCTGTCGGACGAGACCATGGATAAGATGGCCGAGGCCAACAACGGCCTGACCGGCTTCCACATCCATGTGTGCGAGGGCATGAACGACGTGTGGGACTCCCGCCTCAACCGCGGTGGCATCAGCCCCGTCGAGCGCCTGCTGCAGCACAACCTGCTGGGTCCCGACACCATGCTCGGCCACTGCATCCACGTGACGCCCGCCGAGATGGACATCGTCAAGGAGTCCGGCACCTGGCTCGTCAACAACCCCGAATCCAATATGGGCAACGCCGTGGGCTGCGCCCCCGTGCTCGAGTTCTTCCGCCGCGGCATCCCCGTGTGCATGGGCACCGACGCCTACACCCACGACATGCTCGAGAGCCTCAAGGTCTTCCTGATCATTCAGCGCCACAACGCCGCCATGCCCAACGTGGGCTGGTGCGAGGCCATGACGATGCTGTTCGAGAACAACGCCAAGATGGCGAGCAAGTACTTCGATCGCAAGCTCGGCGTGCTCGAGGCCGGCGCTGCCGCCGACGTCATCGTCATGGACTACAAGCCCTTTACGCCGCTGAGCGAGGAGAATATCGACGGCCACATGCTCTTTGGCATGATGGGCAAAAACTGCCGCACTACCATCATCAACGGCCGCGTCCTGTACAAGGATCGCGAGTTCGTTGGCATTGATGAGGACAAGATCAACGCGTGGACCATGGCCGAGTCCAAGAAGCTCTGGAGCACGCTCAACGATCGCACCTACTAATTACAAGTAGATTCGCGCGCGTCGGATGTTTCGCCGCATCCGACGCGCGTATAGGCGACCTCCGCGGGGTCGCCGGCGCTGTGCTAGCGCTACACCGTATTTGCGCCCGCCGCGCGGTCTCGCCGGGCGTTACAGAGAGGAGCTCACTATGAGCGACATCATGAGGCCGATCCCGTTTTCGCAGCTGATGAACTGGATCATCGAGGAGCACAAGACCCAGGACGCCATCTTTGGCGTGCGCAAGATGGTCACGACCAACCAGGAGGGTGCGCTTCCCATTTTTGACGAGCGCATCGAGACTCCGTTTGGCCCGGCCGCCGGTCCCAATACGCAGCTTGCCCAGAACATCGTGGCATCCTATGTGGCTGGTTCCCGCTTCTTTGAGCTCAAGACCGTCCAGGTTATGGACGGCGAGGAGCTTTCCAAGTGCGTCAACAAGCCCTGCATCGTGGCGCAGGACGAGTGCTACAACTGCGAGTGGTCGACCGAGCTCGAGGTTCCGCAGGCCTTTGCCGAGTACGTGAAGGCATGGTTTGCCTGCCACCTGATTGCCCGCGAATACGGCCTGGGCAGCCCGGACGGCTTTGTCTTCAACATGTCGGTGGGCTATGACCTCGAGGGCATCAAGAGCCCCAAGGTCGACGCGTACATCGAGGGCATGAAGGACGCCAGCGGCTCCGAGGTTTGGGACGAGTGCCGCACGTGGGCGCTCGCTAACCTGGACAAGTTTGAGCATGTCGACGCTGCGTTTGTCGAGTCCATCCCGGCGCGCGTCTCCAACTCCATCACCGAGTCTACCCTGCACGGCTGCCCGCCGGCGGAGATCGAGCGCATCGCGACCTACCTCATCACCGAGAAGGGCCTCAATACCTACATCAAGTGCAACCCCACGCTGCTGGGCTATGAGTTTGCCCGTCAGCGCCTCAACGAGCTGGGCTTTGACTACATCGTCTTCGATGACACGCACTTCCGCGAGGATCTGCAGTGGGCCGATGCCGTGCCCATGTTCGAGCGCCTGATTGCCCTGTGCGCCGAGCGCGGCCTGGAGTTTGGCGTCAAGCTGACCAACACGTTCCCCGTCGACGTGACGAGGAACGAGCTGCCCTCCACCGAGATGTACATGTCGGGCCGTTCGCTGTTCTCGCTGACCATCGAGGCCGCCCGTCGCATTACCGAGCAGTTCGATGGCAAGCTGCGCATCAGCTACTCCGGCGGTGCCACGGTCTACAACATCCGCGCCCTGTACGATGCCGGCATTTGGCCCGTTACCCTGGCGACCGACGTGCTCAAGCCCGGTGGCTACGAGCGCTTTAGCCAGATGGCCGGCGAGTTTACCGACCTGGATGGCAAGCCGTTTGCGGGCGTCTCGCTCGAGGCCGTGACTGCGATCCAGACCGACTCGCTCACCAATCCGCTCTACAAGAAGCCGTTGCGTCCGCTGCCCGACCGCAAGGTCGCCGGCAAGAGCCCGCTTTCCGACTGCTTTACCACGCCGTGCCGCACGAGCTGCCCCATCCAGCAGGATATTCCCGCCTACCTGGCGGCTGTTGACGAGGGCCGCTACGAGGATGCACTCAACATTATCATCGAACGTAACGCCCTGCCGTTCATTACCGGCACCATCTGCCCGCATCCCTGCGGCCGTGCCTGCGAGCGTGCATTCTACGAGCCCGAGGGCGCCCAGAT
>CAUGJN010000103.1 GCA_959599635.1 uncultured Collinsella sp. | reverse complement strand
CTGTATAGCCCTCTGCGACTCCGATTGACACCGTATGCTGGCTCGGGGAGTCCGATGCATCCGCAATCTGGCGGATATTATTGTCGAATCTCCAAGCCTCGTTTCCGATCGTTCGCTGGTCGATGGTAAGGGTGACGGGCCAATAACTGCCGGCGGTCGCATCTTTGTTGATGTAGAGATACCCGATGGAACCCGACGGCACGGTGGCGTTCCACTGCCTTAAGTTCTCGTCATCCTCCGTGTTTTTGGCCTCGATTTTGGTATAGAGCATTACCTCGCGGCCCAAGATTTTGCTGTAGAGGTCGTTTTGCTTTTCGAAGGGGTTCTCGCCCTTCAACGTACAGTTTTGAATGTCATTGGATGCCATGACACCAACGCTGAGCGCATAGGGGTTCTCGTACACCGCACTTGCTGTATCGGCTATTTCAGTCATTGCCGCGTATCCCGAAGGCGCGTGCTCGGCGATGGCGTACTTGACTCCCAACAGGGCATCAACGGCAAGAATGGGCTCGGCATAACGGGTCGAGAATTCGCCGACGCTGCTGTATCCAAGGGAGTTGAGCAGTGCGATGGCCTGCGGGTTGTTGGCAGACGAATACGAAGACAACTGGTTGTACCCAAGCGCCAGGCCTTCGTTGAGGGCGGCGCTGTCGACGCGTGTGGTTGTGCGGTCAATGCGATAGAACGACGCCGAAGTCTGGTCTTGAATGGTCGTGATAGTGTCGGTTGCGGTGGCGACATAGGCGCTGTTGGCTTTTTCGGAATAGCCTGTGTACAGCTGGTTCCACATAACATGGGCGTTGGCAAACAACTCAATGGCGGTTAGTGCCAGGAGGGGCATGATGACGACGGGGCGATAGGCTTGACGCAATTTGGGCTGGTTTTTGAGCGCCTCCAGCGCGTGTCCTGCGGCCCGCAGCGCAAAGAAGCTCAGCAAAAAAGCCGTGCGCGAGTAGAAGCCGTTGGGAACGCGCATGCCGCACCAGATGTACTCGAGCGGGCTCAAAACGGAGCTTGCGACCAGGATTATCGTGACGACGAGTGTTGCGATGCGCGTCTTGATCGAAATCGTGTGGTTAACCAGCAGGCTCACCGCAAGCAGCATCATGACGATGCCGCAATAGAACTGCGGTGTGCTTTCGTTGCTTACCCACATGCAGGGAAGAAAGCCCCTGATGAGCGACTTGAGGCTGGTTTTAAGTAGGGGGCCGAGTGCTAGAACGGGACCGCCCTTGGACATGGCAAGGATGGTCGGCAAAAAGGTCCAGGCGGACAGAAGCAGTCCGAGCGCGATAGCCCCGGCGAATCGCAGGGCCCGATCGAGCATGAGCTTCCAGCTAAATCCTTCTTTTACAACATAATCGACAAATTCGACCAATACGAAGATGCAGAGGAACAGGATGCTGATGTAGGCCGTATACCAGCAGAACATGACGTTGAGCGCCGTTGCGATGACGAGGCGAATCATGCGCTGTTTGCGGATGAGCTCGTGGCATCCGTAGGCGCAGATGGGCAGCATGATGAGGCAATCGATCCAGAGCGGGTTGCGTAGGTTGCTGATGGTCCAGCTGCAAAACGTGAACGAGAGGGAAAGCAGGAATGCTGCGGGCTTGGGTAGGCCAAAGCGCTTTTGCACATACCAAGCGCTGCTGATGTGGATGCAGCCCAGTTTGAGCGCGGAAATAACAAACACGAAGAGCGTCAGCTTGTCTGCGGGAAACAGCGCGCAGAGCAGGTTGAAGGGGCTGGCGAGGTAGTAGCTATAGAGCCCCCATGTGTTCATACCGAGTCCTTGCGAGAAGGAATAGCGAAGGCTTGCCTCGCCTAAAAGGACGCGGCGAAACCACGCGAAGAAATCGATGTATTGGTATTTGAGATCGTTGGTGAGAAACGAGTTGTCGCCAAAGGGGTAGACATGCCCCGCCGCTGAAAGCGCGACAAAAAGTGCGATGGAAAACGTGAAGCAGGCGGCGTAGAACGCCACGTTCTTGAGCGTGCTTTTATTGGGCCGTGTCATCAGTTTCCTCGTTGGATTCTCGAATGATATAGATGGGGCGGCGCTTGGCCTCCAAGTAGGCTTTTGCCAGGTATTCGCCAATGATTCCCAGGCACAGGAGCTGCATGCCGCCAAACAGCGTTATGAGGCAGGCAAGGGAGGGCCATCCGCCTACGGGGTCGCCCCAAACAAGCGTTTTGACCAGGATGACGATAAATCCCAGGATGGCGATGAGACAGAAGACGATACCCGTGAGGGCGGCGAGGGAGAGCGGCGCCGTGGAAAACGCAACGATGCCGTCGATGGAATAGAGGAGCAGCGACCAAAAGCTCCATTTGGTCTCGCCGGCCACGCGGTTGACGTTTAATTAGGGGAGCCATTTGGTTTTGAAGCCCACCCAGCCGTAAATGCCCTTGGAGAATCGGTTGTATTCGCCCATGGAGATGATGGCGTTGACCATAGGTCTCTTCATGAGCCTAAAATCGCGTGCTCCGTCGACGATGTCGGCCTTGGAAATGCGGTTGATGATCTTGTAGAACATACGGGCACAGAACGACCTGATGGGAGGTTCGCCTTTGCGGGTGGTCCTGCGCGTTGCGACGTTGTCGTAGTCTTCGGTCTGCAAGATCTCGTACATCTGCGGCAGGAGCGAGGGCGGGTCCTGCATGTCGGCATCCATGGTGGCGACATAGTCGCCCTTTGCGTGTTGGAGTCCGGCGAGTAGTGCCGCCTCCTTGCCAAAGTTGCGCGAGAAAGAGTGCCAGCGGATGGCGTATGGATGCGCCGCCGCGGCTTCCGCCTTCATGACGGCGAGCGTTTTGTCTGCCGAGCCATCGTCGATGAGGACTGCCTCAAAGGAGATGCCGGGGTCTTGCTGGGTCATGATGCGAACGACGTCATCGAGCTCTTTGAGAAAGATCGGAAGTGATTCCTGCTCGTTGTAACACGGCACGACGATGGAGATGAGCGGCATGGTGGTTTACCTCTCGCTTGTCTTGGTGGCGAACTTGCCGGGCTGGTCGTCGTAGACGTACTTGCTATACACGTTGACCTCCCACTGCTTTTTTTCGACCTTTGCCACGGAATCGAGGATAAATCCGGTTGCAAGGCTCAGGCCGCACAGGAACATAAACGACGCGGCGAGTATGGCGGTGGGGAAGCGCGGAACGAGGCCGGTCTGGAAATACTCGACAACGATGGGCATGCCCAGGACGAGGCCGATCACCGCAAACAGAAGCGCGACGAGGCTGAAGAACTTCAGCGGGCGGTAGTCCTTGAACAGCGTACCGATCATCGCGACGACTTTAATGCCGTCGCTCACGGTATTGAGCTTGGACTCGGAGCCTTCCGGACGGTCGCGGTACACGATGGGCACATCTTTGATGCGCCAGCGGTGGTCGACGGCGTGGATCGAGAGCTCGGTTTCGATTTGGAAGCCCTCGGAAAGCACAGGGAAGGTTTTGACGAACGGGCGGCTCATGGCGCGGTAGCCGGTCATGACATCATCGAAGCTGTAGCCATAGATCCACTTGATCATGGCGCGGACCAGATTGTTGCCAAAGCCGTGGAAAGCACGCTTGTTTTCCTCGGCGTAGGTGCCGTTGGAAAGGCGGTCGCCTACGGTCATATCGGCCATGCCGTTGAGGATAGGCTCGCAGAGGGCTTTGGCCGCCTCGGCGGGATAGGTGTCGTCTCCGTCGACCATCAGGTAGCAATCGGCGTCGATATCACGAAACATCTGGCGGCACACGTTGCCCTTTCCCTGACGGGGCTCAAAGCGGACCGTGGCGCCGTGTTCGGTGGCGATGTGCGAGGTGTCGTCCGACGAGTTGTTGTCATAGACGTAGACCGTCGCTTGCGGAAGCTCGCGGTGAAAGTCGTCGATGACTTTGCCGATTGTGAGCGCTTCGTTGTAGCAGGGGATGATGACGGCGATGGATTCAGAATTCATTCAATGCTCCTTATACATTCAATCCCTGAAAGTATAGCCGTTTGGGCTTGCCATCCTAAGATGTGGGTTAGTTCTCCAGTTTTGTTGCGCGAATCGTTTGCATGGCCGTCGGGTCTATACTGTTCGTTTGTCAACGATTACGAGTAAAGGAGTTGCATCCGTGTCGGATCAGACAAAGCAACAAGAAACTCGCAGTCTGCCTGCGACGTTTGCTAAGAACGAATTTGAGAAGGACGCGTTTATCCTTCGTCAGCTGGTTACCAAGGATTTTAAGATCAAGTACCGCCGTAGCGTTCTGGGCGTTGCGTGGTCGGTGCTCAACCCACTGCTGATGATGATCGTCATGGCCATCGTGTTCTCGACGATTTTTGCCCAGGGCCGCAATGGCTCGATTACGCCCGAGATGTACCCGCTGTACTTGATCGTTGGTAACGTCACCTTTGCCGTCATGTCCGAGTCCACGAACCAGGCCCTGACGTCGATCGTGGGTGCTGCCCCGCTGCTCAAGAAGGTTAAGGTGCACCGCTGGGTCTTCCCAGTACAGAAGGTGCTCTTCTCGCTGGTCAACTTTGCCTTCTCGCTGGTCGCCGTCGCCATCGTTATGCTGTGGTTCCGCGTTATACCTTCTTGGCACCTCATTCTGTTGCCTGTTTGCCTGCTTTTGCTTATGGGATTTTGCATGGGTCTGGGCATGATGCTCTCTGCCCTCACGGTCTTTTTCCGCGATGTCATGCATCTGTGGAGTGTCGTCATTACGGCGTGGACTTACATCACGCCCATTTTCTGGACGACCGACTTCGTTGCGCAAATGCCGCATCTCGTGCGCATTCTGGTCTATGCGAACCCCATGTATAACTACCTGCAGTTTATGCGCGATATCTTCCTGTTCCAGACCACGCCCTCGCTTTTGACGTTTGGTATGTGCGTCGCTTGGGCGGTCCTTGCGCTTGTTATTGGCTACACCGTGTTCCATAAGTCCGAGCGCAAATTTATCCTCTACATCTAAGGAGTGCTGTGATGACTGAATCTGTTGTTGATTACAGCGAGCAGCCTCTGGCTGTCGAGGTCGACGACGTCACCATGATCTTTAACATGGCGTCCGAGTCGCTGACCAACCTCAAGGAGTACTTCATTAAGCTTGCCAAGCACGAGCTGTTCTTTGAGGAGTTTAGGGCGCTCAAGCATATCTCGTTCGATATTCATCGCGGCGAAGTTGTCGGTCTGGTTGGCACTAATGGTTCCGGTAAGTCTACGATGCTCAAGATCATCGCTGGCGTGCTTGAGCCTAGCGAGGGCAGCGTTAAGGTGCACGGTAACATCGCGCCGCTGATTGAGCTTGGCGCCGGCTTTGACCCCGAGCTGACCGCTCGCGAGAACATCTATCTAAACGGCGCCTTGCTCGGCTATACCAAGGAGTTCATCGACGCCAACTTTGACGGCATTATCGAGTTCGCTGAGCTGCAGAACTTTGTCGACATGCCGCTTAAGAATTTCTCCTCGGGCATGGTGGCGCGTATCGCCTTTGCAATCGCGACGATTACCGAGCCCGATATTCTGATCGTTGACGAGACACTTTCCGTCGGTGATGTGTTCTTCCAGCAGAAGTGCGAGGCCCGCATCCAGCACTTTATCCACAGCGGCGACGTGACAGTTCTGTTCGTTTCGCACTCCATGGAGCAGGTTGAGCGCATCTGCCAGCGTGCCGTTTGGATTGAGAAGGGTGACCTTCGCATGGACGGCCCGGTCGATAAGGTCTGCAAGGCGTACCGTGAGCAGTTCAACTAGGTTATAATTACTTGCGCCTGACAGGCTTGCGCTTGCTTGGGCGCGCTGTTATTTGCTCCATTAGCTCAGTTGGATAGAGCAGGGGACTTCTAATCCCAAGGTCGACGGTTCGAATCCGCCATGGAGCACCATCGTTTATTAAGCCCGGACCGCTTGGAGGTCTGGGCTTTTTTTCATCTTGTGTGCTGTGGTTTTGAAGGGTTCGCAATGGGAAGCAAAAGGCTCGACTGGATCGATATTGCAAAGGGGATCGCAATTATTCTGGTCATTGTGGGGCACACCGTCCCAAATCCTTCTCCCTTGCGGCACGCGATCTTCTCGTTTCACATGCCGGTGTTCTTTATTCTTGCCGGGTATACGTTTAGGCCGAAGCCGTGGCGCGAGCTGCTGAGTGGTTCGGTGTCGCGCCTGCTGGTGCCGTATATGGTTCTTGCACTGGCGTGGCAGGTGCCGACGTTCTTGATGAGCGGCGCTCCTTTGACGAGCTGTACGCTGGTTGCGGGGCTTAAGACGCTTGTGTTTGCTTCGGGCGTTGATGTGCCTGGGCTTGGCGTTGCCGCCGTTGGCATGGCATGGTTTTTGGCGGCGCTGTTTACGTCGCGCCTGCTGTTTAATGCTCTGATGCTGTTGTTTGACGGACGCGAGGTTGGGGTCGTTTGCCAGGGATCTGCCTGTGTTGTAATTGCCTTCTGCGGTTTGAGCGTATCTCGCTTTTTGGGTTTCTACCTGCCACTCGATTTGGATCTGAGCTGCTATATCGTACTGTTGATGTGGGTTGGTTATACGGTGCGACATAGGGGGCTGGAGCCGAGCGTGGACAAGCCGCTGCTGTTTATTGGAGCCGGTGTCGCTTGGTTTGTCCTTGCCGCGCTGAGTGGGCTTGAGCTTTCGAGCCGCCGCGTGGACGGGTTTGTGGTTGCGACAGTTGCCGCTCTTGCCGGCAGCTACTGCGTGTGCTGGGTTTCCATGGCGCTGGAGAAGTTGAAAGACGTGCCGGTTTTGGGATCCTTTGAGCGATCGCTCGTGTTCTGCGGACAGGCCAGTCTTGCCATCTTTGCAATCCACGCGGTCGATTGGTTTATTCCTTGGCAGACGATGCCGCTGCTTATGACGCTGCCGGCATCGTGGCTC
>CAUGJN010000102.1 GCA_959599635.1 uncultured Collinsella sp. | reverse complement strand
CGGCGTGATGATCGAAAACTACGAGGACGCGGTCAACCAGACCGAGCCCGCGCGTCAGGCCGATACCACACAGTTCCGCTACTTTGGCGGTATGCTGCTGCAGATGGGCGGAGAGCTGGGTTTCCACGGCTACAACCATCAGCCGCTGGCGCTCTGGGATACCGACTATGGCACACTGTACGACTACAAGACGTGGAAGAACAAGGAGACGCTCGTCGCATCGCTCAACGAGCTTATAGCCTTCCAGGACGAGGTACTGCCCAACGCGCACGGCTCGGTCTATGTGCCACCGTCGAATATCCTTTCGGCCCGTGCGCGCAAGCTTATCGGCACCGACGTTCCGCGCATTAAGACCATCGCCAGTACGTATTTTGAGGATGGCACCGACTTGCCCTATGTGCAGGAGTTTGGCGTGGCGAGCGATGGCATTGTGGAGCAGCCACGTATTGTCTCGGGCGGCATGGTCAACGATTCCTATATGCGTCTGGCAGCCGTGTCCGAGCTCAACATGCACTACGTGAGTACGCACTTTATGCATCCGGACGACCTACTGGATCCCGGTCGCGGAGCCAAGGAGGGCTGGGAGGTCTACAAGGGCGGTCTGACCGACTACCTGGACTGGCTTACCAAGTTCGCACCCGACCTGCGGCGCCAGACCGGTTCGGAATGCTCGGGCGCCATCCAGCGCTTTTCGTCCGTGACGGTGAGCGTGGATACAAGTGCGGATGCCTGGACGCTCAGCCTGGGCAATTTCCACGACGAGGCGTGGCTCATGTTCCGCGCCAACAACGGTGAGCCGGGTGCAGTCACGGGTGGCGAGATTACGCATCTGACGGGCGACCTGTACCTGGTCAAAGCCACGGACAAGACGGTGACCATTGCACGCAAGGAGGGTGGCGACAAATGAGAATCTGTTTAGTACTCGAGGGTTGCTACCCCTATGTGCACGGCGGCGTATCTACCTGGATGCATGGCTATATCCAGGCCATGCCCGAGCACGAGTTCGTGCTGTGGGTGATCGGCGCGCATGCTGCCGACCGCGGCAAGTTTGTCTACGAGCTGCCCGGCAACGTGGTCGAGGTGCACGAGGTATTTCTGGACGATGCCCTGCGGCTTTCGGGCGAGCAAGAAGAGGCCGACTTTAACGCCCGCGAGCGCGAGGCGCTGCGCCGCCTGGTGTCGCTCTCCAATCCGGACTGGGACGTGTTGTTCGATATCTTCCAGCGCCGTCGCGTGCATCCGCTCTCGTTTTTGCAGAGCCGCGTCTTTATGGATATCTTTCGCGACGTGTGCCTGGCCGAGTACCCCTACACGCCCTTTGCTGACGCATTCCACACCATGCGCTCCATGCTGCTGCCCGTGCTCTACCTTCTGGGCGGCGAGGTGCCGGTGGCCGATGTGTACCACGCCATCTCGACCGGCTACGGTGGCCTGCTCGCCTGCCTGGGCTCAAGCGTTCACCATGCGCCGGTGCTGCTGACCGAGCATGGCATCTATACTCGCGAACGCGAGGAAGAGATCATTCGTGCCGACTGGGTGGTGCCGTCGTTTAAGGACCGCTGGATCCGCTTTTTCTACCTGCTTTCGGAGGAGATCTACCGTCGCGCCTTCCGCGTGACGAGTTTGTTCCATAACGCCCGTAAGACGCAGATCGATATGGGCTGCGATGCGGACAAGTGCCTGGTCATCCCCAACGGCATCCAGTTCGATCGCTTTAAGGACATTCCCTTAAAGCCCGATGACGGCTGGGTGGATATTGGCGCGGTGGTGCGCCTGGCGCCCATCAAGGACGTCAAGACCATGATCTATGCCTTCTTTGAACTGCACGAGCGCCTGCCCAAGGTGCGCCTGCACATTATGGGCGGCGTGGACGACGAGGAGTACGGCGCTGAGTGCCATGCGCTCGTCGATACCCTGGGCGTGCGCGATCTGATCTTTACCGGGCGCGTCAACGTGGTCGAGTACATGGAAAAGCTCGACTTAACCATTTTGACGAGCATCTCCGAGGGCCAGCCGCTCAGCGTGCTGGAGTCGCTTGCAGCGCGCCGTCCTTGCGTGACGACTGAGGTGGGCTGCTGTCGCGAGCTTCTCGAAGGCGCCCCGGGCGATGACTTTGGCGTGGCGGGTTTTGTGACGCCGCCTATGTATCGCAAGGGCTTGGCCGATGCCATGGAGCGCATGTGCGTGAGCCGCGCCCGTCGCATTGAGATGGGGGAGCGCGGGCAGCGTCGCGTTGCCACGTACTTTTTGCACGAGCAGATGCTCGCCAACTATCGCGCGCTGTACGACGAGACGGCGTGTGCGTTTAACCTGCCCAGAGAGGGGGAGTAGCCGGTGGCCGGAATTGGTTTTGAGCTCAAGCGCCTGTTTAGGCGCAAGGGCCTGTTTGCCACGATGCGCGCTTACGGCTACGCCGGCATCGTATGCACGGGCCCCATGCTGCTGGGTGTGCTGCTGCAGGTGGGTATTTTGGTGCTGTGCGGTCTGTGGGGTGTGGGCCGTGCCAACCAGGATCTGCTGGTGTGCATGGTGACCTACACACTGCTGGCCTCGCTTACGCTCACGAGCTTTTTCTCCATGCCGGTCACGCGCTTTTTGGCCGACATGCTCTTTGCCGAGCGCGAGGATGAGATCCTGCCTTCGTTTTGGGGATCTAATGCCATCATGCTCGTTGCGGGCATGTTGCTCTACGGCGTCTTTTTGCTGTTCTCGGGCGCCACGCTGCTGCAGGGGCTGCTGTGCCTGTGGCTGTTCAACATTATGATCGTCAACTGGAACGGCATGAGCTATCTCACCGCCATCAAGGATTACCGCGGCATTCTGTGCAGCTTTGCGGCCGCCATTGGCGTGGCTTGCCTGTGCGCCCTGGCCGCGCTGGCGCTGGGGCTGCCGCCGGTCGAGGGCCTGCTGGCGTCAATCGCCCTGGGCTACGGTGTGATGCTCGCCTGGGACGTGGTGCTGCTGTACCGGTATTTTCCTCAGAGCGATCGCAACCCCTGGCTCTTTTTGCATTGGCTCGATCAGTTTATGCCGCTGGCGCTTACGGGCCTGTTTACCAACTTGGGGCTCTTTGCGCACCTGGTGATTATCTGGGCAGGGCCCATTGGCGTGCAGGTCAAAGGCCTGTTTTACGGTGCGCCCTATCATGATGTGCCGGCGTTGCTTGCGTTTTTGACTATTCTGGTCACGACCGTCAACTTTGTGGTGTCGGTCGAGGTCAACTTCTATCCGCGCTACCGCGACTACTACAGCCTGTTTAACGACGGCGGCGTGGTGGGCGACATCGTGGTGGCCGAGGAGGAAATGCTCGCCACGCTCAACCGGGAGCTGCGGTTTTGTGCGCTCAAGCAGCTGTTTGTGACCGCTGCGGTCATTTCGCTCGAGACCACGGTGCTCTCGGCCCTGCCACTGGGCTTCAACAACCTGATGCACGGGTATTTTCGCACGCTATGCGTGGGCTATGGCCTGTATGCCGTGGGCAATACGGTGATGCTCATCTTGCTGTACTTTACCGACTACAAGGGCGCCGTGCTTGCTTCCGGGCTGTTCGCGGGCGTGGCGGGGCTGGCGACCATCGTCTCGCTGTTCTTTCCGCAGCAGTTTTATGGCTTTGGCTTTTTGCTCGGCGCGGCGGTGTTTTTTGTTGTGGCGCTCATGCGGCTCGATACCTATACTGCCAACTTGCCGTATCGTATCCTGAGTCAACAGCCCATTGTGGCGACCGACAAGACGGGTCGCTTTACGGAGCTGGGCCGCTTGCTCGACCGTGCCGAACAGCGCTACGAGGAGCTGCGTCTAGAGGGCGAGCCGCATGGCGCTTTTGAGCGCACGGTGGTCCGCGTGTATCGCAGCCATTGGGGAGGTTCTGATGACCGATAGGATGATGTCTCGCCGTCGCCTGTTTGAGGCGGCTGCCGGTGCGCTGCTGCTTTCGGGCTGCTCGTCTCAGGACGAATCCTCGACCAAAAAGGTCAAAAAGCAGGGCAAGATTAAAAAGGCCGATGCGTCTAGCGGGACCAAGCACCTTCGCGATAAGGATGAGCTGTATGAGGTCTACGACGACTCGGGCATTGTGACCATGTACCTGACAGTCTCGCGCGGTAACAGCTCCGAGAATACCGACCATAGCTGGGCCGAGATCAATTCGTACTCGGTCTACGACTACGACGACATGGGCGTGACGCGCTATCAGGTTATGGGCCTGCTGCAGGCGGGTGACGAGGACGGTCCCGTTGCTGGTGAAGTGGGCTATGGCGAGGAAGCGCCCAATGCTACCGTGCAGGTGCGCGGCCAGACGTCGAGCATGAACTCGCAGAAGAATTACAAGGTAGAGCTCAAAAAGGGCAAGGGTACCTGGCGCCAGCAGCGCGCGATTGCGCTTAACAAGCACATGGGCGAGGGTATGCGTTTTCGTAACAAGATGGCTTATGACCTCATCCGTGGGATTCCCCAGATGATGGGCTTGCGCACGCAGTTTGTGCATCTGTGGGTGTGCGACCAGACCGAACAGTCCAACGATACCTTTGAGGACTACGGCTTGTTTACGCAGGTGGAGCAGCTCAATAAAACGGCGCTTAAGGCGCACGGCTTGGATAAGAACGGGCATCTGTACAAGGTGAACAGCTTTGATTTCTATCGCTACGAGGACACCATTAAGCTTGCCGACGATCCCGACTACAACCAGGCCAACTTTGAGGGCATGCTCGAGATTAAGGGCGACTCGGACCACACCAAGCTCATCGAGATGCTCGATGCGCTCAACGACGAATCGCAAAAGATCGATGACGTGCTCGACACCTACTTTGATACCGAGAATCTGGTCTATTGGTTGGCGTTTCAGATCCTGACGGGCAACTGCGATACGCAGAACCGTAACTGCTATCTGTACAGCCCGCTCAACTCAAATACTTGGTACTTTTTAGATTGGGATAACGACGGCATGCTGCGTAAGCTTGAGCTGAGCCTGAAGGGGTTCTCGGACTACGCGAGCTGGGAGCGCGGCGTAAGCAACTACTGGGGCAACGTGCTGTTCAACCGCGCGTTGCGCAGCAAGTCGTTCCGCAGCGAACTCGACCGTGCTGTCAAGGACCTCCGCTCGTATTTGACCGATGCGCGCCTGAGCAAGATGATCAAGCACTACCGCGAGGTGACTGAATCCCTGGTCTTTGCTTCGCCCGATATCGACAATCTGCCTGTCACCAAGGATCAATACGAGCAGATTGCCGCGGCGATTCCTTCTGAGATCGAGGAGAACTATAAGAGCTATTGCGAGAGCTATAAAAAGCCCATGCCGTTCTACATCGGTGTGCCGCAGATCGATAACGGTAAGCTGCGCATGAGCTGGGATGCCGCGTACGACTTTGAGGCGCGCGATATTCGCTATACCGTCGAGCTTGCGCGCGACTATGCCATAAGCGACGTGCTTTTTAAGGCAGAGGACGTGCTGCTTCCCGAGGTGACCTGCGATGCGCCCGATTCCGGCCAGTACTTTGTGCGCGTGCGTGCCACTAACTCCGACGGCTATACGCAAGATGCGTTTGACTATTACGTTACCGACGACGGCAAGCAGTACGGCATGAAGTGTTTTTACGTGCAGGACGGCGGTAAGGTCGTGGAGGATACGTATGAGGAGGGCTAGCGCGCTGCTTGAGCGCCTGGCGGCACCTCCTGCGCGTACCACGCAGGAGCGTTATCGCCACGAGCTCAAATATCTCATTAACGAGGGTGAGCACACTGCGCTTGCCTGTCGCATGGCGCCGGTGTTTAAGCTGGACAAGCATGCGCAGGCGGGCGGTTACACCATTCGCAGCCTGTACTTTGACGACTACTGCAACTCGGCCTACGAGGAAAAAGACGCCGGTATTCTCATGCGCAAAAAGTATCGTGTGCGCATCTATAACGGCAGCGACAAGGTGATTAAGCTCGAGCGTAAAAAGAAGTACGGTAGCTGGATCTACAAGGAGGACGCGCCGCTCACACGCGGCGAGTTTGAGCAGATTCTGGTTGGCGACTACGACTTCTTGCTGAGGAGCCCCCATCCGCTCTGTCGCGAGTTCTACATCGAGTGCATCTGCAACATGATGCGCCCGCGGACCATCGTGGACTACGAGCGCGAGCCGTGGGTGATGGATGAGGGCACCGTGCGCATCACGTTTGACATGAACGTGCGTGCCGCGGTGGGAAGCTTCGACATCTTTGACGCGACACTGCCCGCGCTGCCAGTCCTAGAGCCCGGCAAGCTGGTGATGGAGGTCAAGTTTACGGAGTTTTGCCCGCAGCAGGTGCGCGATATGGTGCCGCCGGGCGCGGCCGAGCTCACGGCGGTCTCCAAGTACTGCCTGTGTTACGAAAAGACCGCCTACCTGCGCGGTTTTAACTACTGGGAATCGGATTTTGAGAACCGAGGGGATATTTAGACCATGAGCACCAGGGACTTTTTTAAGAACTCCGTCTTGGAGGCGTTTGGCCAGGTCGACCCTGCCAAGATTGGCCTGTCGCTGCTCGTGGCGCTCGCCATGGGCATCCTGATCTATTACGTGTACAAGCGCTTTTTTACCGGCGTGGTGTATTCGCGTAGCTTTGCCGTGACGCTCGTGGGCATGTGCGTGCTCACCTGCATGGTCACGCTCGCGATTTCGACCAACGTGGTCATCTCGCTCGGTATGGTCGGTGCTCTGTCCATCGTTCGTTACCGTACGGCGGTCAAGGACCCGCTCGACCTGCTGTATCTGTTTTGGGCCATTACGACGGGTATTACGGCCGGCGCCGGCATGTATGCGCTCGTGGGGCTCACGGCAGTGGTGATCGTGGTGATGATCGCCGGCTTTGCGAGCCACCAGGACAAGGCGCGTGTGTACATGATGGTCATCCACTACACGGGCCAGACC
>CAUGJN010000101.1 GCA_959599635.1 uncultured Collinsella sp. | reverse complement strand
GGCGACGGCGATTGACCTTTCGGCCTGCGGACTCGATCAGATCGAGGAGACCGAGGCCGAGTTTCGCATCGGTGCCATGTGTACCCTGCGCCAGCTCGAGCGCCATGCCGAGCTCAACGCGCTTGTCAACCATGTCTTTGAGTTCGCCGTCCACGATATCGTGGGCGTGCAGCTGCGCAACACCGCCACGGTGGGCGGCAGCATCTACGGCCGCTTTGGCTTCTCGGACGTGCTCTCGGCCTTTTTGGCGCTCGATTCGTACGTTGAACTGACGGGTGCCGGCCGCGTGCCGCTCGCCGAGTTCGTAGACATGGGCTACGTGCGCGACGTGATCGAGCACATCGTGGTCGTTAAGCACGACTACCGTGCGAGCTACGAGGCCGTGCGCAAGGCCGCGACCGACTTCCCCTCGCTCAACGTCACCGCCGCTTGGTGGGACGGCTCCTGGCATGTCACCGTGGGCGCCCGCCCGCTGCGCGCGACCCTGCTGCAGGGCGAGGCATGCGGCCTGGTGAACGAGCAGCCTTCCGAGGACGAGCTGCGCGCCCTGGCCGCGTCCGTACGCGCGCTGAGCTACGGCACCAACCTGTGGGGCTCGGCCGACTACCGCCGCCGCATCTCGGCGCCACTGGCGATCCAGGCCGTGCGCCGCGCCGCCGGCATCGAGCTTTCGGCCGCGCTTGCCCGCGAGCTCGAGGCCGTGCAGATCCCTAAGTTTGCCACGGACGAGTATTCCTGCCGCCGCGTGCCCGGCGTCGATTCTAGCGAGGTGCGCTAATGGCTGCCAAACTCATCGATCTTTCCTTTACGCTCAACGGCCGCAAGGTCAAGGTTCAGATTGCCCCCGACACCATGCTCTTTGCGCTTTTGCGTGAGCAGGGTTGCGCGTCGGTGCGCTGTGCCTGCGAAACCACTAACTGCGGCCTGTGCACGGTGTGGCTCGACGGTGATCCGGTGCTGAGCTGCTCGGTTCCCGCTGCGCGCGTCGAGGGCCGCTCCATCACCACGCTCGAGGGCCTCAAGGCCGAGTCCGAGGCGCTTGCTCGCGCAATGGCTGCCGAAGGCGCTGAGCAGTGCGGTTTTTGCGCCCCCGGCCTCATCATGAACGTGCTGGCGCTCGCCCGCGCCGCCAAGGAGGACCCGAGCCTCGTCGCCACGCGCGAGGAACTCTCGCGCCAGCTCGCCGGCAACCTGTGCCGCTGCAGTGGCTACGAGAGCCAGCTGCGCGCCATCGTGCGCTTCCTTAACGAGTCTGGCGTACAGGTGGGCTTTGAGATGCCCGAGCTGCCGGTCAACGACACCAGCTGCGACGGCGTCACCTACAAGCAGATCACCCACAAGCAGCCCAAGAAGGACTCGAAGGCCCTGCTCGAGGGCCGTCCCGTCTACACGGGCGATATGGTGCCCGCCGGCGCGCTCATCGTTAAGCTCAAGCGCAGCCCGTATGCGCGCGCCAAAATCCGCTCCATCAACACGTCTCGCGCCCTGAAGGTGCCCGGCGTCGTGGGCGTCTACACCTATGAGGACGTGCCCAAGCGCCGCTTTACCATCGCCGGCCAGAGCTATCCGCAGCCGAGTCCCTACGACCGCTTGATCCTCGAGAACCTCGTGCGCTACCAAAACGAGGAGGTGGCGATTGTCGCCGCCGAGACCGAGGAGGCCGCCGACAAGGCGCTCAAGCTCATCAAGGTCGACTACGAGGTGCTCGAGCCCCTGCTCGACTTTACCCAGGCGCTCGATAACGACATCGTGGTCCACCCCGAGGGCGACGTGACCTTTATGTTCCCGCAGGGCGGCGATGTGCCCCGCAACCTGGTGTGCAGCGGTACCAGCGACTTTGGCGACCTGGACGAGGCGTTCGCCCAGAGCGACATCGTCTTTGAGCGCACTTACACCAGCCAGGCCACGCAGACCGCGCCCATGGAGACCTTCCGCGCCTTTGCGACGACCGACGCGTTCGGGCGCATCTCGGTGACCACCTCTACGCAGGTGCCCTTCCACGTGCGCCGCATGGTCGCGCAGTCGCTCGACATTCCGCAGTCGCAGGTGCAGGTTATTAAGCCGCGCATCGGCGGCGGCTTTGGCTCCAAGCAGACGGGCTGCTGCGAGATCTTCGTGGCGTTCGTGACCCAGCAGACTGGCCGTCCGAGCTATTGCTGCTACACCCGCGAGGAGACTATCACCGCGGGCAACTCGCGCCACCAGATGCAGATGACCGTTAAGCTGGGTGCCATGAACGACGGCACCATCACGGCCATCGACCTGCACACGTTGTCCAACGCCGGCGCGTACGGCGAGCACGCCACCACGACGATCGGCCTTTCGGGCCATAAGAGCCTGCCCATCTACAACCATGTGAAGGCGAGCCGCTTTAGCTGGGACGCCGTCTACACCAACACCAACCGCGGCGGCGCGTATCGCGGCTACGGTGCCACCCAGGGCCAGTTTGCCGTGGAGAGCGCCGTCAACGAGCTCGCCGACATGCTGCACATGGACCCCGCCGACCTGCGCCTTAAGAACATGGTGCACGAGGGCGAGGTCATGCCGCAGTACTACAACGAGAAGCTCAACGCCTGCGCGCTCGACCGCTGCCTACTGCGCGCGATGGACATGATCGGTTGGCGCGACAAGCCGCTGGCCGTCGACCTGGGCGACCGCGTACGCGCCCTGGGCTGCGCGCTCACCATGCAGGGCTCGGGCATCTCCAACGTGGACATCGCCGGCATCGACATGCGCCTGGAAGAGGACGGCTTTATTGCGCTTTCGACCGGCGCCACCGACAACGGCATGGGCGTCGACACGATCCTGGCGCAGATTGCCGCCGAGGAGCTGGGTGTGGAGAGCTCTCTCATTGTGGTTCGTGGCGTGGATACCGATGTATCGCCCTTCGACGCCGGCTCGTACGCGAGCTCGGGTACGTACGTGACGGGCCTGGCCGCCAAGAATGCCGCGACCGAGCTGCGCAAGAAGATTTGCGCCAAGGCCGCCCAGATGTGGGACGTGGATGCCGCCGATGTGGTCTTTGATGGCCAGTACGTGCGCCTGTCCGACGAGCGCGCCGCCCGCGAGCGCGGTCGCTACCTCACGCTGCGCGACTTTGCCAACCTGTGCGTTAAGAACATCGAGGGCGGCGACGCGCTGACCTCGCATGCCTCTGCCAGCCTGCCCGTTTCGCCCCCGCCGTTTATGGCCGGCATTGCCGAGGTCGAGGTCGACAAGGCCACCGGCAAGGTGACCGTGGTGGACTATGCGGCGGCCGTCGACTGCGGCACCGTGATCAACGAGGCACTTGCGCGCGTCCAGGCCGAGGGCGGCATTGCCCAGGGCATTGGCCACGCGCTCTACGAGATTGTCGAGCACGACGACCGCGGCCGTCTGCGTACCGGCAACTTTATGAGCTACAAGCTGCCCACGCGCCTGGATATCGGCAGCATCCGCGTGGCCTTTGAGCCGAGCTACGAGCCGACGGGCCCGTTTGGCGCCAAGTCGATCGGCGAGGTCGTCATCAACACGCCGCTCGCCGCCGTGGCCTCGGCCGTCGCACACGCCACCGGCCACCAGGTCCGCTCGCTGCCCATCACGCCGGAGAAAGCGCTGCTGGGGGAGTAGCGGGTCAGCGAATAAGTCGTAATTGGCGGGGTGGGGCAACTCGCCCCGCCTTTTGCACTCGTGGTGAGGTCGTGAGCCTGTAAAAGGTGTGCGTGCGCTTGCCGTTCGTATCTGCTATCATTCCTAGTCTGTGCGCTCATGCGGGCGTGGCGGAATTGGTAGACGCGCCAGATTTAGGTTCTGGTGGGATTCCCTTGAAGGTTCGAGTCCTTTCGCCCGCACCAACGCATCTGCGTCGGCTTCGGCCGTCGCGACTCTTTGTTGCATAAAGGTACCAGCACCTCAGATAAGCTGGGCAGTATGAGGAGGAACGTGTTGAACATCACCGCTTCTGACGTCAAGGACGCCAAGCTCACCGCTACGGTCACCATCCCGGCCGCCGACGTCGACGCCGCGATCAAGAAGGCCTACAAGGACACCGCCAAGAAGTACCGCTTCCCGGGCTTCCGCGCCGGTAAGGCTCCCCGTCCGGTCATCGACTCTGCTCTTGGCGCCGAGGCTACCCTCGCTCAGGCCACCAACGACCTGATCGCCGCCAACGAGCCCGCCGTCCTCAACGAGCTGGACATCGTCCCCACCAAGAGCGGTGACTACAAGGAGCTCGACCTCGCCAAGGATCACGAGGACTACACCTACACCGTCGAGTTCTCCCTGCGTCCTGCCGCTGAGCTCTCCTCTTTCGACGCCGTCGAGATCGAGATGCCTCCCGCAGAGGTCACCGAGTCTGAGATCAACAACCAGGTCGAGATGCTCCTCAACTACCGTGCCACCTTCGAGGACGTCGAGGGTCGCGCCGTCGAGGCCGAGGACTACGTCACCGTCGACCTCAAGGCCGTCGAGAATGCCGACAACTTTGCCGCCGAGGGCCGCATGCTCATCGCCGGTAGCGACAGCAACCCCAAGGAGTTCAACGAGGCCCTGATCGGCGCTAACGTTGACGACGTCAAGACCGTTACCTGGACCGACGAGGTCGAGGAGGGCGAGGAGGCCGAGACCCACACCGTCGAGGTCGCCGTCAAGGGCATCAAGGTCCGCAACACCCCCGAGCTCACCGACGAGCTCGTCAAGTCCGATTTTGGTTTCGATAGCATCGACGCCATGCGCGACGCCATCAAGATCGAGATCGAGCAGGACAAGGCTTCCCGCCTCCCGGCCGAGAAGGAGAACCGTTGCGTCTCCGCTCTCGCCGAGCGCCTGCAGCTCGACGAGATGGACGCCGACTACGAGCAGTCCGTCTTTGAGGAGCTTGGCCAGAACTTCCTGTCCAACCTCGCTGCCCGTGGCATGACGCTGGACACCTGGCTGCCCGCTTCCGGCCTGACCATGGAGCAGTTCATCGGCGACCTGCACAAGCAGGCCAACGACGTCGCCCGCGAGTCCCTGGCTCTCGACGCCCTCGCCCGCGAGCTCAAGATCAAGGTCACCGAGGACGACATTAACGCCGAGTTCGAGAAGGCCGGCGTCAAGGACGTCGAGGCTTCCAAGGCCGAGTTCATCGCCGATGGCCGCATGCCTGCCGTCCGCGAGTCCATCCGTCGCTCCAAGGCCGTCGACCACCTGGTCGAGAACGCCAAGGTGACCGAGGTCGACGAGACCGCCAAGGACGCCGAGTAATTCTCGCCACCTTGCCCGCGAGCGCATGCGTGCGCCCGTGATGGGGTAAAGTTATACACCGGTTATCCGGTTGCTTCGTACGGTGCCAGCCAATGCATAGCATGCGGGCACCGTACGTTTATCTAGAACCAATTTGGTCCGCAAGAGAGAAATGGAGATGCGTATGATCGCTAAGTTCGATTCCGCCCTCGTGCCATACGTTATCGAGCAGACGCCGCGCGGCGAGCGCAGCTACGATATCTATTCGCGCCTGCTCAACGATCGCATCATCTTCTTGGGCGAGGAGATCAACTCCGTCAGCGCCAACCTGGTCGTTGCCCAGTTGCTGCATCTTGAGAGCCAGGATGCCGAGAAGGATATCTCGCTCTACATCAATTCGCCCGGTGGCGAGGTCTACTCCGGCCTGGCGATTCTGGACACCATGAACTTTATCAAGCCGCAGGTCTCGACCATTTGCGTCGGTATGGCCGCGTCTATGGCCGCCGTGCTGCTTTCGGCCGGCGCCAAGGGCAAGCGCTTCTGCCTGCCACACTCCAAGGTCATGATTCACCAGCCCAGTGGCGGTGCCCAGGGTCAGCAGACCGAGATCGAGATCGTGGCCGAGGAGATCAAGAAGACCCGCCGCGAGCTCAACCAGATCTTGTCCGATGCCTCGGGCCAGCCCATCGAGAAGGTCCAGGCCGATACCGAGCGCGACAACTACCTGACCGCTGCCGAGGCCCTCGACTACGGCCTGATCGACCGTATCGTTACCTCGCGCGATCTCGCCGCGAAGGACGCCTAGGATGGCCGGTAACATGCAGGACAATTTCGACGAGAACGGCAACCCCATCCGCTGCTCCTTCTGCGGAAAAGAGCAGGGGCAGGTTCGCCGTCTTGTAAAGGGCCCTACCAACATCTTTATCTGTGACGAGTGCGTCGCCGCTTGCTCTGAGATCCTTGAGGAGTCGCTGGCTTCGGACTTTATGGACGCCGCCCGCAACGGCAAGCTGCCGGGCTTCCTCAACGACCATGGCCAGGCAGCCGGTCAGCCTGCCGTGGATCCCGAGGCCGAGGGCTTTGAGCTCGAGGACGACGCCCGCCAGGTCATTACGCACGTGCCGACGCCTCACGAGATCTATGACGAGCTTTCGGCCTATGTCATGGGCCAGGAGGACGCCAAGCGCGCCATGTCGGTTGCCGTGTACAACCATTACCGCCGCGTGATCGAGGGTGGCGCTGCGCTTTCGGCCTTTGACGATGGCTTGGACTCGCAGCTCGACGATGATATGGACGAGGTGGAGCTCGCCAAGTCCAATATTTTGCTGCTCGGTCCCACCGGTACCGGTAAGACCCTGCTCGCCCAGACGCTCGCGCGCATCCTTGAGGTGCCGTTTGCCATCGCCGACGCCACCGCGCTTACCGAGGCAGGCTACGTGGGCGAGGACGTGGAGAACATCCTGCTCAAGCTCATCAACGCCGCCGATGGCGATATCGAGCGCGCGCAGGTTGGCATTATCTACGTGGACGAGATCGACAAGATCGCCCGCAAGGCCGAGAACCTCTCCATCACCCGCGATGTTTCGGGCGAGGGTGTTCAGCAGGCGCTGCTTAAGATCCTTGAGGGCACGGTGGCAAGCGTTCCGCCCACCGGCGGCCGCAAGCATCCCCAGCAAGAGCTGCTGCAGATCGACACGACCAACATCCTGTTTATTTGCGGCGGTGCCTTTGTTGGTCTGGACAAGATCATTGCCGACCGTGTGGGCAACAAG
>CAUGJN010000100.1 GCA_959599635.1 uncultured Collinsella sp. | reverse complement strand
GCTTGATTAAGACTGTCATTATGGGAACGGGCCGTATGGGCTCGCTCATCCGCACTACCGCCGAGGGCATTGTCGACGCCGCCGGCCAGCCCGTTTTCGACATCGTCGCCCAGATCGGTTTTGACCTGACCGAGCTCGAGAGCGCCCCGGCAGCCGACGTGATCATCGACTTCTCGAACGTCGTGACCTTCGATGCCGTCGTTGCCTATGTCGAGCGTACGGACGCGGCACTCGTTTCCGGCACCACGGGTTATTCGCCTGAGCAGATGGACCGCCTGCGCGAGCTGGGTCAGAACGCCCGCGTCATGCACTCCGGCAATTACTCTATCGGCATCGCCGCCCTGCGCCATCTGGTTGCCCAGGCCACGCGCGAACTGCCCGGCTTTGACTGCGAGATTGTCGAGACGCACCACAACCAAAAGGTCGATGCCCCCAGCGGCACCGCCAAGCTGCTGCTCGACGCCGTCGTCGAAGCCGAGCCCGAGGCGGGCTACCACCCCGTCTATGGTCGCGAGGGCATGTGCGGAGCGCGTGACCCCAAGGAGATCGGTATGCACTCGCTGCGCGGCGGCACGGTCGCCGGCGTGCACGAGGTGAGTTTCTTTGGCCAGGACGAGGAGGTCACGCTCGCGCATCGCGCCACGAGCCGTCAGATCTTTGTCAACGGCGCGCTGGCCGCCGCGCAAAAGCTCGTCACCCGCGAGCCCGGCTTCTACACGTTCGACCAGGTCATGTTTGCCTAACACGGCATCAACCAAATCCACCCAAAGGAGAGACAGCAAATGAGCAACACAGCCGAGATGGATGCACAGGAGATTATCAACTACATCGCCACCGCGCCCAAGAAGACGCCCGTCAAACTGTACGTACGCGAGAAGCCCGATACGGAGGTCCAGTGGGGCGACGCGCGTGTCTACGGCGATTGCCACGGCAAGACCGTCTTTGGCGATTGGGATGAGCTCAAGGCAATCCTCGACGCTAACGTCGATTCTATCGAGTACTTTGACGTCGAGAACGACTGCCGCAACTCCGCCGTACCCATGCTCGACCTTAAGGGCATCAACGCCCGTATCGAGCCGGGCGCGATCATCCGCGACCGCGTCGAGATCGGCGACCGCGCCGTCATCATGATGGGCGCCATCATCAACATCGGCTCCGTCATTGGCGAAGGCTCCATGATCGACATGGGCGCCGTGCTGGGCGGCCGTGCCACCGTGGGCAAGAACTGCCACATCGGCGCCGGTACCGTGCTGGCAGGCGTTGTGGAGCCCGCTAGCGCTACGCCCGTTGTCATCGAAGACGATGTCATGATCGGCGCCAACGCCGTGGTCTTGGAAGGCGTACGCGTGGGCAAGGGCGCTGTCGTCGCCGCTGGTGCCGTATGCGTCGAGGATGTTCCCGCCGGCGCCGTCGTGGCCGGCGTCCCCGCCCGCGTTATCAAGATGCGCGACGAAAAGACCGATAGCAAGACTGGCCTCGAGGAAGGCCTGCGTCAGCTTTAATAGTTACGGCGTTTTACCAAACGCCGTAACGACTCGACGCTGCAAACGCCCCAGAGCGGCAATCTGACGTTCAATCGTCGGGCATGACCAAAAGGTCAATGCCCTCCTCTTTCACGTCACCTTGCTCGCTCTGGGGCGTTTTCGCTGATTTATGCTCAACCAGTAGCGTAATTAAGCCCCGAGTAAAAAGGGCCGAAGCCCTCATCCGAGGCTTCGGCCTTTGTTTTTTGCAGCGTCCAGGCGCAGTTTATCGATTCTCGATGCTGCCGATGTTTTTGAGCTCGATGGAGATGAGGCCGTTGGGTTCGTTGACGAACTCGATGTACTCGGAGTTCGAGCCCATCTCGGCCGGAAAGCTGATCTCGATGCCCGTGTCGGTACGAATCTTGTGGTTGCGCACGGCCGCACGCTCGACCTGCTTGCGCTCCACGGGCACACGCTCGGGCACCTTCTCTTCGGTCAACGCCGCACGTACGCTCTCCTTGATGACCGGTTCGTCCTCAAAGACCTCATCGACGATATCCCAAGGCGGAAGCTCCTCGTCATCCTCGACCTTCTCGGCAACGGCAGCCTTAACCTTAGCGAGCGCTACGGCCGTATTGGCACCGTGCTCCTCGGCGACTTCCTCGACCACACGCGTCACGGTGTCGATGACCTCCTTGCCCGATACGCCCGTGTCGCACTGCAGCAGGCCATCGGGGATAAGCATACGGTCCTCGCCGGCAATCTTGCGCTTCTTGTCCACGTAGCCGATCTCCATGGTACTCGCGCGCACGATGGCATAGCTCGGCACCTTTTGCGAGGGGTTCGGCAGAATGGCGTAGTGGCGCGCGATGTCGTTGCGCACCTCTCCCTCCTCGCGGCCCACTTCGTGCATAAAAGCCTGCTTGGAGCCCAGCAGCATCACGGCAAACCAGCGGGCATCCTCATCGTCGTCAAAATCGGCCACGAGCACGTCGGTGGACTCGGCTTTCTCGGCTTTGGTGAGCTCGGAGGAGATAAACTCTGCAATCTGCTGCGACAGTTCCACGAACTCGCGCTCGCCAAAGAAATAGCCCTTGAGCTCGCCGCCAAACGCAGAGTTCTCGGCAAACGTGGCGCGTTTATTGTCGGCCGAGGTACGTGCGCGGCGCAGATGCGTGGTCACGAAGTTGCGCACGGTGCGGCTCTCGATATCGAGCTCGCGCTGGCTCATAACGTTGACGGCAGAGTCAAAGTCCAGGATATGCAGAATCGCGTGATTGATTTTCATATACGGCATTCCGTTCTAGATCGATTTCGGCACGAACCAGTATAGCGGTCGAGCCCGCCCCAGGCGCATCGAAGCTTGGTGCATCGGGGACAGGTTCTTTGCACCAATGGTTAGCGCAGGAGCTCGGACTGCCAAGCCTCGAGCTGTTCTGCCAAACTCTTGCCGGCAGCGGGCATGTCGATCTGGGGTCGTTTGGGCAGCAGCGCGCATTTAAGGATTGCCACGATAGTCTGCGAGACAAAGCGTCGCGTATCCTCGTCAAAGCCTTGCGCAGCCTGGAGCATCACGGGCAGGCTCTCGCGCAGATTCCCGGCGATATCCGCAAACCGCTCAGCACCCGTAGCCTCAAACACGGAGAACAACGCATCTACAAAACGCTCGCGCTCGCTAGGCGACACTGCAAGCAGCATCTCGCGAATGGAGCCATCAACGTATCGAGCACCGGCGGACAGGCGCTCACAGTACACGAAGTCGCGACCATCAACCACCCAGCTAAAGGGATTGTGCTGCAGCAGGCTGAACTCGGTGCTCTCAACGATGGCATAGTCCTCCTGTGTCTCGAACATCATGCCAAAGATCGACGACCGAGGTAGCGTCTTGTCGATTCGACCGCAAAGATCGGCAAAGGCGTTGCCGTTCAGAAACTCCTCGACGAAGCCCGGACCATCATGGGAATACACCCGTTCGATTCGCTCGCGGGCGACATCGGAGCACATCGCCGCACCGTACACCGCAAGGTTTCCACCCTTGGAATGACCTCCGCACAAAAGCGGCCCGTCAATCGCATCCGCCGCCTCGTCCACATAGCGCGCCGCGGATTCCTGGGCCGGCACAGGACACCGGAACGCCATGTTAAAGTCCTCTTTCCAGCCCACAATCGTGCTGTCGGTCCCCCGGAAGGAAAGATAACTAAACCCCGTCGGAAACCGGAACGCCATGGCTGCAAACTGCTCTGTCGCTACCACATCGCTCACGGCACGATAGCCGCAAACGTGCACGCCACGGTAACGAGGGTTTGCTGCCACGGCCTCCAACAAGGCCCTGCTCCCCTCTGGATCCCACAAGTCGTCAATCATGTCCCGGTAGCACTCGGCACGCAGCAGTTCGCGTACGTCTAGGCCCTGCCAGTTCGTCAGCTCCGCCATATCACCCGGCAAACGCAAATAGGACAACCACGCAAAGACCAGGCTATCCACCGCGCAGAACGACCGCTCCTCAAACGGATCAAACACCGTCTGGGCATATGTCAAAAAATTAGGCGAATCCGACATGGCCCTCCCATCAACTATGGTGCATTGGGGTCAGGTTACTTTGCACCAAAAAGGCGCCCGGGCCGTGTGGACCCGGACGCCTTCATTGTAGCTTTTCGCTCTAGCGAGCTTGATTTAGCAGGAGAAGTCGACGCTGTCGATGATGTCCTTGAGGGCCTTGGCGGAGGCGGTGAGCTCATGCTCCTCGTCATCGTTCAGCGGCACGGGGACGCGGCAGACAACGCCGTCGCGGCCAACGACGGTCGGCATGGAGATGGCAAGATCGGACAGGCCGTACTCGCCCACCATGAGCGAGGAGACGGGCAGAACGGTCTGTTCATCGCGCATGACGGCAGTGCAGATGCGCTTAACGGCCATGGCGACGCCGTAGTAGGTAGCGTGCTTCTTCTCGATGATGGTATAGGCGGAGTTCTTGACGTCCTCGGCGATGCGCTTCTCGGCAGCCTCATGCTCCAGATGGCCGTGAAGCTCGCAGAAGGTGTTCAGCGGAACGCCGGCAACCTGAGCGCTGGACCAAGCGACGAACTCGGAGTCGCCGTGCTCACCCATGACGTAGGCCTGGACGTCGCGCGGATCGACCTCGACGTGGGCGCCGAGCATCTGCTGCAGACGACCGGTGTCGAGCACGGTGCCGGAGCCGATGACATGGCCCTCGGGCAGGCCGGACATCTTGATGGCGGCATAGGTCAGAACATCGACCGGGTTGGAGACGATGAGCAGAATGCCGTCGAAGCCAGACTTCTTAATCTCGGGAATAATGGACTTGAAGATGTTGACGTTCTTGTTGACCAAGTCCAGGCGGGTCTCGCCGGGCTTCTGGGCAGCGCCAGCGGTGACGACGATCATAGCGGCGTCGGCGACATCGGAATAATCGCCGGCATAGATCTTCATCGGCTCGGCAAACGTCATGCCGTGCGCGATATCCAGGGCCTCACCCTCGGCGCGGTTCTTGTCCACGTCGATGAGGACCATTTCGGAGAACAGACCGCTCTGCATCAGCGCGAACGCCGAAGACGAACCGACGAAACCGCAGCCGACAATAGCGACCTTCTTCTCGTTAACCATTAGAAACTCCCATCTCTCTCCACAAACAAGCCGCCCGGGAACGACCCAAGCGGCTTGCCGTAATCCCAATATAGCCAATCGGGACTTTGATTATGCGCCTATTCGCAGCCAAAAATCGACCGTTTACCGAAATTGTTTGCAGAATTCGTAAAATAACTGCACGAAATCGGTTTCGAGCTATTGACGGGGCGAAATAGCTTTCTAATACAGGCCCGCCTCGCGAATGGCCTCGACAGCCAAAGCAATCTGATCGGGCGGCAGGACCAGCGCCATGCGCACGTGTCCCTCGCCCGAAGGACCAAAGCTCGCGCCCGGCGTCACCACAACGCCGGCCTTCTCCATGAGCTCCTCGCAAAACGCCATGGAATCGGTGCGGCCACCGGGAAGCTTGGCCCACACGAACATGGAGCCATGCGCGTTGGGACGCTCCCAGCCCAAGCCCTCAAGACCGTCGCACAGGGCATCGCGGCGCTCCTGGTACTTCAGGCGCTGCGCCTCGACCTCATCGCGCGGACCGTTCAAGCAGGCGATAGCAGCCTTCTGGATCGGGAAGAACATGCCAAAGTCGATCTGGCCGCGCAGCTTGGCAAAGGCAGAGACCACGTCCTCACGGCCGACCAAAAAGCCGATACGTGCACCGGTGACGTTAAACGACTTGGAGAGCGAGAAGAACTCCACGCCCACCTCGAGCGCGCCAGGGTACTGCAAAAAGCTTCCGCCCGGCTCGCCGTCGAACACGATGTCGGAGTATGCGTTGTCATGGACAATGAGCAGGTCGTGCTCGCGGGCGAAGGCGATGATCTCCTCGTAGACCTCGGGCGTGCCCACCGAGCCCACCGGGTTGGCGGGCAGCGATACGATCATATACTTGGCACGATCGGCCACCTCGGGATCGATACCCGCCACATAGGGCAGGTAATTATGCTCGGCAACCAGCGGATAGTACTCGAGCTTGGCATCGGCAATC
This sequence comes from uncultured Collinsella sp., assembly GCA_959599635.1. Lineage (GTDB taxonomy): Bacteria > Actinomycetota > Coriobacteriia > Coriobacteriales > Coriobacteriaceae > Collinsella. The sequence continues at coordinate 939 of CAUGJN010000100.1, read as the reverse complement.
TTCGCACCCGCCTCAAAGACCGGGTAGCACGGATCGGGAACCAGAATGGTGTCACCCGGATCGAGCAGGGCCAGGCCCAAATGACCCACGCCCTCCTGCGTGCCGTTGCACGACTGCACCATGGACGGCGTAATGCCGGAGACGCCAAAGCGGCGCTCGTAGTAATCGCACACGGCCTGCTTAAGCTCGGGCAGATCGCGCAGGGCATACTTCCACATCTCGGGATCTTGGGCTGCCTGCGTGAGCGCCTCGACCACGTGGTCGTACGGCTTAAAGTCGGGCGTGCCCACGCTCATGTTGTAAATGGTCTTGCCCTGAGCCTTCAGCGCGAGAAGCTTGTTGTTAAGCGAGGCAAAGACCTCCGCGCCAAAGCGGTCGAGACGCTGCGATGCCTGCATGGTGCCACCTTTCGATATGAAAAACGCGGCGCTCCGACAAGAGCGCCGCGCGATACGGGCCATCAGATTGCAAAAGTGTAACGCTTGCAACCCCCGCATTGGTTCAATTTAGCCAACCTTAGTCAATTGCATTAAGCGCGTCGATCTGCGCAAGCCACAGTCGCGAGCTGGCGTCACTCGGCATACGCCAATCGCCGCGCGGACTGAGCGTCACCGAGCCCACCTTGGGACCATCGGGCAGGCAGCTGCGCTTAAACTGCTGGGCAAAGAAGCGACGATAGAACGTACACAGCCACGTGTGAACGGTCTTGGCATCGTAGACGCCCTCGAAGCTCTTGAGCGCCATGCGGTAGATCTTGCCCGGCTCAAAGCCAAAACGCAGTAGGTAGTAGAGGAAGTAGTCGTGCAGCTCGTACGGGCCCACCAAATCCTCGGTCTTCTGCGCAATCTCGCCGTCGCCCGTGGGCGGCAGAAGCTCGGGGGACACCGGCGTGTCGAGGATGTCGAGCAAGACCTCGGCAATACGCCCGCCAAAGACATC
>CAUGJN010000099.1 GCA_959599635.1 uncultured Collinsella sp. | reverse complement strand
GAGCGCACCATGGACCTCATGGCCGAGCAGGGCACCTTCTTCACCCCGACGATCGCCTTCCTGCCCACCTGGTACGCCACCTATCCGCCCGTCTACGTCCCCGAGCTGCACGACAAGTACGAGGGCACCCTGGTCGAGAAGGAGCTGCAGCGCAACTACGACTGCCTGCGCGAGGCCAAGAAGCGCGGCGTCGTCATGACGATCGGCTCCGACTCCTTCTCCTTCGTCACCCCGTACGGCACCTGCTCCATCGAGGAGATGTACGAGTTCGTCGACAAGATCGGCTTCACTCCGGTCGAGACCATCACCTGCGCCACCCTCAACGGTGCCAAGATGTGCCACATCGAGGACGAGACCGGTTCCATCGAGGCCGGCAAGTGCGCCGACCTGCTGGTTGTCAACGGTGACGTCGCCGCCGACATCCATGTGCTCAACACCGACAACATGGACGTCATCATGAAGGATGGCTGGATCGTCGAGGCTGGCACTTTTGGTGAGGCTAACAAATACAGCGCCTAAGATACCGTTTGTCGATGGCTTGATGTAAAACACAGTTTTTAATTGCATAATGCAATGGAGAGGGTCGCTTGCGGCCCTCTTTATTGCTATGGGTGCTAAGGACAAGAGGGGATGACGGTGGATTTAAACAGGCTGATTCTGGGCAAGAGCTACAACTCTACCAAGGTCTTTCGTACGGCCCAGCATGTGGTTCAGGCCATCCTGCTCGGTATTGTCGTTCCGGCGCTTATCCTGCTGCTTATCTGGGATTTAACCGATAATCCCAATCCCGTTCCGGGCGTTGTCGTTATTGCCGGCCTGGTCATGCTGTGCTTCTTTTTCTCGTATGTCTTTGTGGTCCCCGACGACCTCACATCGAGCGCTACCGACCGCACACTCGCCATCGCATCGAAAATATTCGCCTATACGTCGCGAGGCCTTACGCCCGAAGCGGCCCTGGGCGCTTCCAAAATCATCCTTTCCGAGACCATTGCCTCGGCCATCTGCTTTACCGACGGCAAGCAGGTGCTGGCGAGTTGGGGCGAGGACTCGGCAAAATGCCCCGCGGGCACTCCGGTTGTGCTGCGGACTACGCTCAACGTGATCAACAGCGGTGAGCAAAGCGTATTTTCGCGCGATGCCTCGACTGAGACGGGTGGCTACTTTCCGCGCCTGCGCGCCGGTATCGTCGCACCGCTCACCGTGCGCGGGCATTGCGTGGGCACGCTCGAGCTGTATTATCCCCGTCTGAGCAGCATCGATATGCGCCAGACGGCGCTTGCCTCGGGCTTTGCCGACCTCATTTCCACGCAGCTTGCGAGCTTTGAGCTCGAGCGCCAGGACGAGCTCACAGCTCGCGTGGAGCTGCGCGCCTTGCAATCGCAGGTCGATCCTCATTTTCTGTTTAACACCATCAGCACCATCGTGTCGCTCGTGCGTACCGAGCCGGACAAGGCCAGGTCGCTGCTCATCGACTTTTCCAATTACTACCGTCAGACACTGTCCGATTCCGATACCCTCACAACGCTCGAGCACGAGGTGGAACAGGGCGCTCGTTACATCAACCTTATGCAGGCCCGGTATGGCGACGGCCGTCTGCGCGTCTCGGTCGATATCGACTTTGAGGTGCGCGACAGCATGGTGCCGCCGTTTATCTTGCAGCCGCTGCTCGAAAACTGCATCAAGCATGCGCAGCGCGAGACCGAGCCGCTTTCTATTCGTGTTAGGGCTTTTGAGACCGATGACGGTCTGGAGATCATCGTCGAAGATGACGGCATCGGTATGAGCGAAGAAGTCTGCGCGCACCTGTTTGAGCAGCATCGCCGAGAGGAGCCCGAGAGCATTACCGCCGACGGCTCCATCAAGCGAGGCTGCGGCCTGGCGCTCTTCAACGTGCTTCAGCGCATCCATTTCTTTTACGGGGAAGATTCTGGCATGCGCGTGAAGTCCCAGGAGGGCGTGGGAACGCAGGTCATCGTCGAGCTGAACGGCGAGCCGCATGAGCCGGCGCCGATGAAGGTGTAGCGCGCGGTTGGATTGAGAGAAAAAAAGAGGGGAAGCGCATATGTCCGAGGGATGGAACATCTTGGTGGTTGATGACGAGCCTCCTATTAGGGCTGAGCTACGTTATCTGCTGGAAAAGGATGCACGTGTGGGACAGATTGCCGAGGCGGGCAATGTCACCGAGGCCGTGGAGTCGATTCTGTCGAACAAGCCCGACGTGCTGTTTTTGGATATCACGATGCCCGGCCGCTCGGGAATCGAGCTTGCCGAGACGCTGCAGAACCTAAAAACGCCGCCGGTCGTGGTGTTTGTGACGGCATTTGCCGAGTATGCGGCCGATGCCTATAACCTCGATGCCATTGATTACGTCGTCAAGCCGGTCGAGGATGCCCGCCTGTCAAAGGCGCTCGATAAGATCGAGGCCGCCCTGGGCGTTCGTCGTGTCGTCCATGCTCCGCGCCAGCCCTTGCGCCTGACGGTGGATCGCGGGGGCAAAAAGGTGTTCATCCCCGTGGCGGATGTCTGCTACTTTGAGGCGCGTGCCGATTTTTGCAACGCCGTCTGCGCCGAGGGAACATATCTGATTAATGAGTCGATCTCTTCGCTCGAACGTCGCTTGGGCTCCGAGGGCTTTATTCGTGTTCATCGCAGCTATCTGGTCAATTTGGAAGACGTGCACAATGTTGAGATTGGCTCCACGGGGTTGATGGAGCTCAGGCTCGACCGCGCGAGCTCGACGGTGCCGGTGTCCCGTCGTCGTGCCGCCGAGGTCAAGTCGCACCTGGGGCTTGCGTAAGAGGCTTGCGTGCCGTCGTTTACCATCGCAGGTTTGGCATGGGCGCGCGGTGGGCATAATGGGTGGCATCGAATGAAATCGAAAGGATCATTATGCCCGCGCTTATCACCCATCATCTGTTTGGCGAGGAAAGCATCGACCGTCTTCCGCAGGGCGTCATCACGTCCGATGAAGAGCGCATTGCCTTTATCTTGGGCAACCAAGGCCCCGACCCGTTTTTCTTTCACATTCTGACACCGCGTGTTTCCGACTGCACGCTGCTGGCGCAGGTCATGCATCGGTCGCGCATGTCTCGCCAGTTCGCGTGCCTGCGCGATGGCGTTTCGCATCTGCTGCCGCGCGACGCCAGCTTGGGTCGTGCCTTTGCGCTGGGTCTGCTGTCTCATTACGTGCTCGACCGCAACGCCCACCCCTTTGTCTATGAGCAGCAGTTTGGCATCGTGGAGTCCGATTCAGAGCTTGAGGATTCGAGCAGTCAGGTCCATGCCGTGATCGAGAGCGACCTGGATGTACTGATGCTGCAGCTTAAGCGCGATGGCGCTACGGTCGACGATTACCCGCCGGCGGGCGAGATCGTCACCACCGATCGCATCAATCGCGTGGCCGGCGTGCTGATGAGCTATGTTGCCGGACGCGTGTACGGCATTGACATTCCGGCGGGGGAGTACGGTGCTGCCGTTGCCAATATGCAGCGACTTTACCGTGCGATTGAGCCGGCCGGCTCCGTAAAGACGCGCGCGATCTCGCTGGTTGAGGGCTTGGTGCACGACTACTCGCTGCTCGACGGCCTTGCCCATCGCGTGACGACGGAGCTGCCCGAGCGCACTGGCAATCTGGGTCATCTGGCGTGGAAGAATCCCTTTACCGATGAGGTCTCGAACGAGAGTTTCCCCGAGGTCTTTGATCGCGCGCTGGTCGATTACGAGTGCACGGTCGCGCGTTTTATCGAGACCGGTGACATGGAGGCCGTGACCGGTCACGTCAGCTACAGCGGCCGCGTGCTCGGCACCGACGAGGAGTTCGACCGCGAGGAGTAGGGTCCGCTCCTGTCTCTTTGCCGAATCCTTACCGGCGCCTCCGTGCAATTGGGGTACGATGGACTAGCTGCATATCGGGCGAATACGAAGGGTCCCTGTCCATGAAATACACCAAGCTCGAGCGTAACTGGGTCATGTACGATGTGGGAAACTCGGCCCTCGTGCTGCTCAATACCTCGGTGGTGCCCATCTACTTTAACGCCATCAATACCGGTGCTTCCTCGGCAGACCTGGTGGTCGCTTGGGGCAACGCGCAGACGATTGCCTCGCTGGTCATTGCCATGCTCATGCCCATTCTGGGCGCGCTTGCCGATTACGCCGGCAACAAGATCAAGTTCTTCTTGGGCTTCTTCCTCACGGGCCTGGTTCTTTGCCTGGCGCAGGCTATCCCAATGTCCGCCATGGCATTTTTGACTGTGTACGTGCTGTGCACCATCGGCCTCAACTCTTCTATGACGTTCTACGACGCCATGCTGCCCGACATTGCCACCGACGAGCGCATGGACGTCGTGTCCAGCTCGGGCTATGCCTGGGGCTACATCGGTTCCACTGTGCCGTTCATCATCTGCCTGGCGCTTATCATGGGTGGCCCCGCTCTTGGCGTCCCCACCATGCTGGCAACGCGTCTGTCGTTTGTCATCACTGGTGCCTGGTGGCTCATCTTTACCCTGCCGCTCATTCGCACCTATAAGCAAAAGTACGGTCGCGAGCGCGGTCCCGAGGACACCATCGGCCACATCGTGGGCGGTGTGTTCTCCGAGGTCGGACACACCATGCGCGAGATCGCCCACAACAAGACCGTGCTGGTCTACATGATCGCGTTCTTCTTCTACATCGACGGTGTGCACACGGTCATTTCCATGGCAACCAGCTACGGATCGGCCTTGGGCATCGATTCGACCCAGTTGGTCCTGGCGCTGCTCGTCACGCAGTTCGTGGCCTTTCCGTCCGCCATCATCTACGGCAAGCTCGCCGGCCGCGTGGGCACGCTCAACATGATATTGGTGGCAGTCGCCGCCTATATGGGCATTGTGCTGTTCGCCGCGTTCTTCCTAAAGACCGCCTTTGAGTTTTGGGTGCTTGCCATTATGGTCGGCCTGTTCCAGGGCGGCGTGCAGGCGCTCAGCCGCAGCTACTTTGGCCGCATTATTCCCAAGGAAAAGTCCAACGAGTACTACGGCTTCTTTGACATCTTTGGCCGCTATGCAAGCGTTATGGGCACCTTCCTGGTGTCGATCGTCACCTCGCTGACCGGCAACCCGTCGCTGGGCGTCCTTTCCATTGGTGTGCTGCTGGTCGTTGGCTTTATGCTGCTGGTCCGCCTGTCCCGCATGACTCGGGCGGCAGAGCATGCCGCATAGGAGTGAGCGGCTATTGTGCCTGTCCACGGTACTCTTTTGGGGTTATCCGCAATAAACATTCTGACTTTCGAACAATGATTAGCCCAAGTGGGTATGATGGAGTCAGCTAGGTCGCGGGGCGTCGCCTGTGTTTGGCGGCGTCCCGTTTTTGTGTTGCAGGGAGGGTAAGGCATGAACGCCACGGTCGTGATTCCAACGTATTGGGCGGGCGATGACGCTCGCGCAAACGCCCCTGGCACCTATGACCATTCGACACGACTCAACGCCGACAATCCCGAACTCGACCGCTGCCTGGCCTCGCTTGAGCAGGTGCGCGACATCCCGCGCATCATCCTTTTGGTGGTCTGTCCCGTTTCTGCCACAGCCGATGTGTCGCTGCGCGTGCACGAGATTGTCGACGCGCATCCCACGCTCAAGGTCACCGTTGTCACCAACACCCAGGCCTCGCGCATCGCAGACCGGGTTGCTCAGATCGCGCCCAAGGGTTCGGGCGAGTGCGTGAGCCTGCGAGGCTACGGTGCCATCCGCAACATGGGGCTGGCCTGCGCTGCGGTGCTGGGGCATGACGCGGTTATCTTTTTGGATGACGATGAGGCTGTCATCGACGCCGACTTTATGAAGCGCGCGACCTATGCGTTGGGGCAGCAGACGCGTCAGGGCTTGCCGATCTTGGTCAAGAGCGGCTATTTCTACGATCGCGACGGCTCGCCGTTGGCTCCCACGGACAAGGCGGGCATCTGCCATCGTTGGTGGACCAAGCGCATCGAGTTCAACCGTTGGATGAAAAAGGCGCTCTCGGGCACCCGCATCTCGCGCTCCAACTACGTGTGCGGCGGCCTGATGGCCCTGCACGCTCGCGCCTTTACGCGTGTGGCCTTTGACCCGTTTATCACCCGCGGCGAGGACTTGGATTACCTCTTTAACATGCGCATGTTTGGCTACGACGTGTGGTTCGATAACGAGTGGACCGTGCGCCATCTGCCTCCGGAGTCCGAAAAGCGCTCACCGCGCTTTATGCAGGATGTATACCGTTGGTACTACGAACGGGCCAAGTTGACATTCGCCGCGCATCAAAAGGAGCTCATTCCCGTTACGGCGGCATCGCTCATGCCCTACCCGGGCCCGTGGATTTCGCGCGAGCTCGACGACCGCGTGCGCAAGACCGCTATGGTCCGCAGCGTGTTTGCCCGCGAGCATGAGGGCTACCTGCGCATCTGGCGCCATGGTATCGACGAGGCAAAAGCCTATGCGCGCCAAAACGCTGCAAGCTACCTGCGTTTCCAGAGCTTTTGGCCCAAGATCATGGACGGGCTTTGGCGTGACGCACAACTGATCAGTATCCTGGAGGGGGCCGAATGATCGACCGCCGCGCCCAGCGCGATAGTTCAATATCAATCTTTCGCATCATTGCCGTTGCCTGCGCCATTTGCGTGCTGGTGTACTTTATTTTTGCCCTGGTGACCGGTATCGAGCCGATCGCCACGGTGATTGCCTGCGCGCTGCTGTGCATCTTTCTGTGCATCTTTATCTTTTTGACGCTCAATCCCGATTCGGTGCGCTCCCAGTACACCGAGGAGACGCTCTCGGTGGCCTCGGCCATGCTCGAGGACATTAAGGGCGGTCTGACGCAGGAGTCGGCGCGTTTGGTGTGCCAGCGCATTTTGCCCGAGACGCGCGCCATGACGGTGGCCATCACCGACGAGGACAACGTGCTTGCCTGCGCGGGCGAGTTTGAGGAAAAGCTACTGCCAGATTCTCCCATCCACACGCTTGCCACACGCTACGTTATCGAACATGGCATCGTGCAGTCG
>CAUGJN010000098.1 GCA_959599635.1 uncultured Collinsella sp. | reverse complement strand
ACCCTGGCCGACCACTCCCAGCAGCCCACCGGCTCGCCGTCGATGAGTACGTTGCCCCCGTCGAAGTCTTGATAACACAGGTCGTTGAACTGGTGGATCCACACGCCGTGGTTGAACGTCTTCTTGGCCGAGCCATCGGCTTCGCGATACACGCCGGTCAGGTCCTCGACATGGCTAAAGTAGGTGAGGTGCACGTTGGCGCCCGCCCCGCGCAAGCGCGCGAACAACGGCAGCACCGTCTGCTGCGGACACACGAGTTCGTCGCCCTTGGAGTGCGTAAACCACAGCGGCGTCTTGGCAAGCGCGACCACGTCCTCGTCCGTGGCGTTGTACCACGGCGCGCAGCAGGGAAGGCCTGCGGCGAAGAAATCGGGGTAGTCGGCGCACAGGCGCAGGGTCATAAAGCCGCCGTTGGAAAGACCGGCGACCACGATGCGGTCGGTATCGATGCGGTCGGCATGCTCGGCGACAAACTCGTCGATGAGCGCCTTGAGCACGGGGGAGTAGATGCTCTGGTTGGAGCGGCCAAGCTGCTCGACGCCGTTGTCCATCCAAAACGTGGGCGACTGCGGCACAAGAACCCAGGCAAAGCCGCCAAAGTAGCGCTGGATTTGTTTTTGCGAGAGCGCTGTCACGCGGTTGCCGGTGTAGGCACGCGTGGCGCCTTCGCCCTGCGTGGCGCCCTTGCCCTCGCCGGCGCCGTGCAGGTACACGATCAGCGGCGCCTTTTCGACGGCGGGCGTGTCCTTGGGAGCAAACGGGTTGAAGAGCGCGGAGTCAGCGGGCTCAAAGCTCGGCTCAAAATAGCCGTACTCGAGCGCGATGCCGTCGACGGGCGTCTGCTGCACGGCGTTATGCCAGCCCTTGAGCGCGGGACAGATGTCGCCGCGGCTGCGATCGAAGACGAGGCCCGCGGTGGGGTCGTCGCCGTCTTCGCCCGGGAGCGCCACAAGCTGCGTCACGCGCAGGCGGTTCTCTATATAGCGCGAACCCAGCACGCCACCCTCGATCTCTTTGGTGAGACGCACCTCGGGCGTCTCGAGCGCTACGTGTGTGCCCTTGGGCAGGCGCTGACCGTTCTCATCACAGGGGTAGGCGGCGAGCACCGGCACGTAGCCTACGGAGGGCGCTGCGTGATCGGCCCCGTGCTCCTTGCGCATCAGAACCTCGCCGGCGCGCTCGTGGCGGGCACAGTAGATATTGAACGTGTGCTCGTTCACGTCGTTGGCGCGCACAACACACGGCAGGTCGAGCACCACTTTGTTGATCCAGGGGCCAAAATCGCCCAGCGTGGTGACGGTTGCGTAGGTACACGATTTGAGTTCCATGAGCTACTCCTTTGTGCCGCAAGTACTAAACAAGGGCGGCAATACAGACTAAACATGTTTAGTTTAATGCAGAACTGTAGAATGAGCAGATGAACTCGGTAAACGGTAAAACTGAACACGCAATGAACTACTAAACAGACGTTTACTATTAACTAGCAGGACTTTTGTTGATGAGCCAGCTCGTTACAAAGGTGTTTATCAAAATAAAAGCCCACGTAAATAGCCATATATCAATATCTGGTCAAATAGACATCTTCTACCGTCTAAATACGCTTACCCCCCATTTCCTACCGTTCACCGGACTTCAGACGGCAAAATTGCCACAAATCAGGCACTCCGTGTAAACTAAAGCCCGTAAACGTTCAGTAAACAAATTGTTTACTGCAACGTTAAAGCCCGGGCCGCCGTAAGGGGTTATAGCGGTAAGGGTCCATGCAAGTCGCGGCGTTAGGTACGCCGCACAATTATTGAGGAGGGGTCCCATGGCAGACAACAAGCAGATTGCCACCGAGGTCCTCGAGCTCGTTGGTGGCGCCGAGAACGTCAAGATCGCCACCAACTGCATGACGCGTCTGCGCCTTACGCTCAAGGACAACAACAAGGCCGAGGTCGAGAAGATTAAGAAGATCAAGGGCGTTTTGGGTTGCCAGTTCTCCGGCAGCCAGCTCTAGGTCATTATCGGTCAGAACGTGCCCAAGGTTCTTGACGAGTTTGTCGCCATCTCCGGTGTTACACGCGGTGCCGCCGTCGACGAGAACCTCGACGACGCTCCCAAGGAGAAGCTTACGCTCAAGGGCATCGGCAACGCGACTCTCGACTACCTCTCCGGCACGATGGTCCAGCTTATCCCGCTGGTTATGGCTGCTGGTCTGTTCCGTACCTTTGCTGTCGTCCTCGGTCCGCAGGTATTCGGTCTTCTGTCTGAAACCGATCCCACGTACACGTTCTTTAATACCACGTTGTACGAGGCCGGCTTTTACTTCCTGCCAATCTACCTGGGATATGCAGCCGCAAAGAAGCTCGGCACCAACCCGATGCTCGGCCTGCTCTGCGGTGGCATCCTTGTTGCCCCGAGCATTGTCTCGGCCGCTGCCGAGGGCTCGATGATGAGCGTTTACGGTATCCAGATCGCTGCTGCTAACTATTCGCAGACGGTTCTGCCCATCATGCTCACCGTGCCTGTGCTCTATGTGGTTGAAAAGTTCATGAAGAAGCATGTGCCCGACGTTCTGTCCACGCTCTTCACCCCCTTCTTCACCATGATCGTCGTCGTCCCCATCATGTTCCTGTGCCTCGCTCCTATCGGCGACCTGCTCGGCCAGGGCGTCGCTGCCGTCCTCTTCGGCCTGCAGAACTTCGGCGGTGTGTTTACCATCCTCGCCATGGTGATCCTTGGTGCCTTCTGGCAGCTGTTCGTCGTTGCCGGCATGCACATGCCGGTCCTCATGATCGCCATGGTCCACATCATGCAGGTTGGTTACGACCCCTTCCTGTTCGTTGCTACTAACTGTGCCATGACCGCCGTTTGGGGCTGTGCCATCGGTGCCTTCCTCCGCATCCGCAATAAGGAGGAGAAGGGCCTGTGCGCCGGCTACGTCGTCTCCGCACTCCTCGGTGGCGTTACCGAGCCTGCGCTCTTCGGTACCGTGCTTCGTTTCCGTCGCACCATGATCGGCATGATTATCGGTGGTGCCGCTGGCGCCCTCGTCTCCGCGCTGCTCCACGTTACTCTCTACATTGGTGCCATGGCCACGAACTTCCTGGTATTCCTTTGCTACCTCCAGGGTGGTCTCGAGAACACCATCTGTGCCGTTGTCGGTATGGCTGTCGCGTGCATCGTGTCCGCCGTCGTGGTTTACTTCACCGGCTTCTCCAAGGAGGAGCTCGCCGAGATGGAGGCCTAGTCGCCCCAGCCTCGGTCTAAATAAGACCCCCTACACGACAGGGCCCCGCTTGGTATAAGCCCGGCGGGGCCTTCCTGTAGACTTTTTAGGAGAGACGTAAGGGCCCTGTGCTTCGCGTGCGTTCAATTTGAGCTGAGCAACTGCAGCCGCAGACCCTACTGTGATAATGCGGCAGGCGACTTCTTTACCTCCCTCCTAGCAAGTCTCCCCAAGAGAAAGGTGCCATATGAGCTTGGGAAAACTGACCGTCAATACCCGTGAGGACGGGTTCCTCTGCGACGGCAAGCCGTTCTTTTGGTTTGCCGATACGTGCTGGAGTGCATTCACGAGCATCACCGAGGTGGATTGGGACTACTACCTGACCCGCCGTGCCGAGCAGGGCATGAACGTGCTGCAGATCAACACGCTGCCGCAGTGGGATCGCTGCTGCCCCGACTTGGGCATTTGGCCCTATGCCAGCGAGGACGGCGTGCACTTTGATTGGTCCCGTCCCAACCAGGCATATTGGGACCGCGCCGCCGCCATGTGCCGTGCTGCCGTCGAGCACGGCATCCGTCCGGCGCTCGTGCTTATGTGGTGCAACTACGTGCCCGGTACCTGGGGTGCCAAGATCGCCGAGCGTTGCGGCGCCGAGGTTATGCCGCGTGAGGAGGTCCGTGCCCACGTTGCCCGCGTCGTCGAGAACCTGGGCGAGTTCGACCCCGTCTACGTAGTGACGGGCGATACCGACTTTGCCGGCGACGAGGCGATCGTCTATTACGAGGACGCGCTCGACGAGGTCGTCAAGCGCGCGCCCGAGGCACTGCGCACCATGCATATCAACCGCGGCAATCGTACCATTCCGGCGCAGTATCTGGGCCGTCTGGACTTTTACATGTTCCAGCCCGGCCACAACTACGAGGGCCAGCCCGAGGCTTGGCACTTGCCGCAGGACTTTATCGCCAACTATCCCAAAAAGCCGATGGTCAACTCCGAGCCTTGCTACGAGCAGATGGGTGCGTCGCGCAACGTCTACTGGCGTTTTACCGCGCAGGATTGCCGCGCGAGCGTATGGTCGTCGATTCTTGCCGGCGCCAGTGCCGGCGTGACCTATGGCGCGCACGGCGTTTGGAACTGGCAGACATCGCGCAGCCAGGGTTCGGTCCTGGGCGAGGGCTTTGACATGCCCTTCCGCTGGCAAGAGTGCCTGCAGTTTGCGGGTGTGTGGGACTTTGGCGCGATCGAGCATGTGCTTGCCAGCCTAGGCGCTACTGCCGGTGACGATGCGCTTGCCGTGGTTCCGGCGCAGGAGCTGCTCGATGACGCGCGCGAGGCCATCCGTGTGGCGCGCGTTGGCGATCGCGTCGTCACGTACCTGCCGCGCACCACGGCGCTCAAGTTTAAGCTCGACGGCGCGCGTGGCTGGACGGCGACGGTCCTCGACATGGAGGACAAGCGCATCGCAAAACTGCCCGTCCGTGACAACGGTGACGGCACCGTGCGCGTGGCGCAGCATCCCTTTGAGCACGACGCTCTGGTGATCCTGACACCCGAGCGCTAACGGCTCTTCTCCAGCATTTACTACTCCTACTCATTGGGGACAGACTTAAATGAGTGCCCAATGACTATCCGCAGAATGAGAGTGGATAATCTTCCGTTTTTGGCCTTCATACAGGCTCAAAGTGGGAGATTATCCACTCTCGTCATTTGATTGGCACTTGCACTCATTGGGGACGTACTTAAATGAGTGACAGTTGGGGACGCTCCTTGCCGGGCTGGAAGTCGCGCGTGCATCTTCTGGGTCATGCGGCTCAAAACCGGTGTATGCCGTGGGCTGTTGGGGTCAAATTGGCGGCATTTCGAGGATGGGTTCGATATTGGGACTGGTTCTCTAATAGAATAGATTTGCAGGCAATTAAACGACTGCGGGGGGGGGTATTCATGAAAGGTATGGGAGACACGGCCGCGTACTTTCGTCGGGGCATTCGGGAGATTATATGCCTGGCGCTGTTCTATTTTACGTTTTCGGCTGGCGAGTACCTCTTCGACGTGCGTGTGGCCGAGTTTGTGCCGCCGAGTGAGGTCGTTGTCTACGAGAGCCTCATCATCGGTGCGAGCGTGATCGGCTTTTTTGTGCGTCCTATTCTGTACTATCGCCGCCCCCGTGTGATCGATACGACGAGCGACATCACGGGCGTGCTGCTGGTAGCGGCATTGCTGCTGATGATTATGGCGGTACAGTTTGGGGTGCTCATTGCCGGCGGTTTGATGGCATGCTGCACGCTGGGCTACTGCGGATCGACCGCCCACGCCAACTTTGCGCGGCGCTTTGCGCGGACGCCGTATTTGGCGCGCGCGGCGGCACTTTCGTATGGCCTGGGTGTTCTGGTGCAGGTACTCAACCATATGGTGATGCCCGCGGGGATTCCGCAACAGTTTGTTCTTGTTGCCTGTGCGGTTGTGCAGGTAGCGCTGCTCCACGACGCTCGTCGTGCCAAGCTGCGCGGTGAATCTGAGCCTGGGCTCGAGTCCGATATCGCCGAGCTTTCGGTGGATGCGTCGGAGTTTGGCGCCAAGTGGCAAGACGATTCTGAATCAACGGCGGCTTTTCGGCGCGCCGTGGTGCGTCTGACGGTCGCAATCGCCTGCCTTACCGGTGTGTTTGCCGCCCTCAATGCAGGGCTCACGACCTCGCAAGCCGCAGGGTCCGTTGACTTGGGCGATTGGTCGCGCTTGCTGATGGGCGTGAGCGCTCTGCTCGCCGGCGCCCTATTTGACCTGCACGATCGTTCGTATATGAACATCACCATGACTTGCACTGCCATGTTGTCCGCGCTTTCGTTCTTTGTCTTGCTCGTCGACGGCAATGGCGGCAATGCGCTTGCGGCCATTGCGATTTTCTATCTGGGTTCGGGCTTCTTCGTGGTGTTTTTCACGACGAAATTTGCTGCCATTTCGGTTTATGCGCACTGGTCGTATCTGTGGCCGTGCATGGGCCGTGTCATCAACAACGTTTGCGCGATGTTCGTGACGGCGCCGGCGGTGGCGATCGTTTCGAGCCAGAACGTGCTGCTGGCGGTGGGTGCCGGGCTCGTGCTGTTTGTGGGTATTGCGATTTCACTGCTGGGACAGTTTGGGCATAGGACCGATGACATTGCGGCGCTGAACGAGCTGGCGTTTGCTGCCGACGACCTTGATGATGGCTCCGTGTCTACCCAAAGCGAGCCCGCTCCCGCGGAGGCATCGGAGCTCACGCTCGATGAGCGCCTCGATGCCTTCGCCGCTGCCTTTGAGCTTACGCAGCGCGAGCGCGATATTCTGGAGGCCTTGGTCGCATCGCACGAGAGTGTTCAAGACATCGCCGCAACGCTCTTCCTTTCGCGCTCCACGCTCTACCGTCATATCGCCTCGATCAACAAAAAGACCGGCGCCTCCTCACGTGTGGCCCTCATCAACTTTTTCTGGTCCTGGACACCCAAGAACTAGCTCATTTGGGACGGGGCTTTTTTAGCTGTTTTGGGCCGCCGCGGCCAGCGGGGGCGGGTCGCGGCGGCCCACGCATTCTTGACGATAGCGCCGACGATACTATAGCAGCTCGCCGTGGCGGGCGATGTAGCGGCGCTTGGCCAGCTGGGTGAGCGCGATGTAGGCGGAGACGATGCCGATGAGCAGCGCGAAGAAGCTCGTCGGCAGCGGCGTGAGGCCCAGTGCATCGGCGATGGGGCTTGCCGGCAGCCAGGTGACGAGCGCCAGACCCAACACGGTGAGGATGCACAGCGCGGGCGCGGCGTGGTCGCGCGCGCTCGGCAGGCGCGGGGAGCGCAGCATGTGGATCACGAGCGTCTGCGACCACATG
>CAUGJN010000097.1 GCA_959599635.1 uncultured Collinsella sp. | reverse complement strand
GCTCGGCGATAATGCGCCCTTGCGCCTCGTTGTCGGCGGCCACGTAGTAACCGGGCTCGGAACAGTGGGTGTCCAGATGGACGATCGGCACGGGCATCTTGGCCATAGTGGGGCGCCAGTCGGGGGACGCCATGGGTTGGACCATGACGCCGGACATCTGCGTGCCCATAAAATAGCGCAGGTAATGGTCCTCGAGAATGTCGTCGTTATCGGCGTTGGCGATGAGCAGGTCGTAACCGTGCTTGCGGGCCTCGTTATGGGCGCCGCTGGCAATTTGGAGCGAGAAGCCGTGATCGAGACGGGGGAGGACCAGGCCAAAGGACTTGGTAGTGCCGCCCGCGAGCTGACGGGCACTTTGGTTGGGCAGGTAGCCAAGGCGATTGATGGTCTCGTTGATGAGTTTGAGGGTCTCGGGGCGCAGCTTTTCGGGGTGGTTGAGCGCGTTGGATACCGTGCCCAGCGAGACCCCTGCCTCGCGCGCGACATCGCTGATTTTAACCTTTGCCATAGCGGCCCCTTTGATGCGTTTCAAGTACAAGTCAGATTGTAGCATCGCTCGTCCCGAGGGCGTCAAAACCTGCCAATTAGGGACAGGTTTATTTTGGCAGGTTTTATCTGGGCAAACATCGTTGCAAGCGCGACCACCACAATGGGGACAGGTACCTTTGTGGCGGTTTGAGCTGCCCGGGCCTTCAATTGTCTCGATCTGTAACATCTGGACGGCAAAACCGGCTCTACCTGTTACAGATCGAGACATAGTGCAGGGGCTGAATCGTAATGTCTTGATCTGTAACACTAAGCCGGCTTCCGGAGGCCCAGATGTTACAGATCGAGATCTTTCACCGGGGCAGGCCGCCGCCCCGGTCCAAGCAACCATAAAGGCGCCTGTCCCAATCGCGGTGGTTTGGGCATGTGTGCATCGAGTGGTATCCAGTTTAAGATACCACTTCTGGTATATCAGCTTGTGCTTGCGTGAGTACAATACTCGAACGTTATACGTCTCAGCGCCCATGTGCGTGGACGTTTTGCAGTCACGCGGACGAAGGGATTTATCCTATGTGCGGAATTGTCGGCTACACCGGCTCTGATATTGCAAAGAACATTCTGGTCACGGGCCTTAAGCGTATGGAATATCGCGGCTATGACTCCTCGGGCGTTGCGCTCGAGGTGGGCGAGGGTGCCGCGGCACATCTCGATGTCATTCGCCGCGTGGGCAAGGTCGCGGGCCTTGAGAGCGAGCTCTCCAACATCGACAGCGATGCTACCTGCGGCATTGGCCACACCCGTTGGGCTACCCACGGAAAGCCTTCTGTTGCCAACGCCCATCCCCACACCAGTTGCGACGGTCGTATCGCCATCGTCCACAACGGCATCATCGAGAACTTCGCCGAGCTGCGCGAGGAGCTGGAGGGCCGCGGACATCACTTTAAGAGCGAGACCGATACCGAAGTCTTCGCGCATTTGATCGAAGAGGCCTATGCCGAGACGCACGACTTGATGGCTTCCGTGCGCGAGGCCTGCACCCACGTGGTGGGCGCCTATGGCTTGGCCGCCGTGTGTGTCGACGAGCCTGGCGTGATTGCCGTTGCCCGCAAGGACTCCCCGATTGTGGTCGGTGTGGGCGAGACCGGTTCCTACGTTGCCTCCGACGTGATTGCGCTTATCGATGCCACCCGCGATGTCGTGGTGCTCGAAGACGGCCAGTTTGCCAAGCTCACGCCCGCAGGCGTCGAGTATACCGACGAGGCCGGCAACGTGATTGAGCCCAAGATCACCCATATCGACTGGGACCTGGACATGGCCGAAAAGGGCGGTTATCCCGACTTTATGCTCAAGGAAATCCACGAGCAGCCTCGCGTCGTACGCGATACCCTGGTGGGCCGCATGACCCCCGCTGGCGAGCTCGATATCGATGAGCTGGGCCTTTCGCTCGAGGAGCTCAACGATATCGACCGCGTGTATGTGATTGCCTGCGGCACCAGCTACCATGCCGGTCTCATCGCCAAGAACCTTATTGAGGGCTGGGCTCGCATTCCTACCGAGGTTGAGGCGGCTAGCGAGTTCCGCTACCGCAATCCCATCATTACGCCGACGACGCTTGTCGTTGCCGTGTCCCAGTCGGGCGAGACGGCCGACACCCTTGCCGCCATTCGCGATGCGCGCATCAAGGGTGCCAAGGTCTTTGGCATCACCAACGTGGTGGGCAGCCCGGTGGCGCGCGAGAGCGACGGCGTTATCTACACCAAAGCCAATAAGGAGATCGCGGTCGCTTCGACCAAGAGCTTCATCGGCCAGGTCGTGAGCCTCACGCTTTTGGCCTTGCTGCTGGCGCAGGTCAAGTACCGCTTGACCACCAAGCAGACGCGCATGCTGTTCCGCGAGCTTTCCGATACGGCCGAGCAGATCCAGTGGATCCTGGATACGCAGACCGAGGCCGTGCACGAGGCCGCGCTTGTCTGCAAGGACGCGCAGTCAGCGCTGTTCGTGGGCCGTGGCATGGGTGCCGCTATTTCTTACGAGGGCGCGCTCAAGCTCAAGGAGGTCAGCTACCTGCATGCCGAGGCATATGCTGCCGGCGAGATGAAGCACGGCCCCATCGCGCTGATCGATCCGGGTTTTCCTGTCATCGCGGTAGCCACCAAGAGTGCCACCTACGACAAGACGGTGTCAAACCTCATGGAGTGCAAGGCGCGCGGCGCCAAGGTTATCGTCGTTGCCACCGAGGGCGACGAGGAAATCAACAAGATTGCCGACTGCATCATTCGCGTGCCGGCCGTCCGCGACGTGTTCAGTCCCATCACGGCGAGTGTTCCCCTGCAGCTGCTCGCCCGCGAGGTTGCCATTCTGCGCGGCTGCGACGTTGACCAGCCTCGCAACCTGGCGAAAAGCGTTACCGTGGAATAATCGAGTTCCGTTATCCTTACGATTAAGGCCCGGCTCCGCGTCATCAGGCGGAGCCGGGCCTTGTTGCATTTGCCCAGATAAAGCCTGCCAAAATAAACCTGTCCCTTTTTGGCATGTTAGCGGAGCTTGCTGGTCTCGAAGTACTTGGGATATTGGTCCAGGACCTCGGTTTGGTTGCGGAACATCATATGCAGGTGCTTGCTGACCAAAAAGCTCGCCTCGATGGGGTCGCGGCCGGCGATGGCGCGGCGGATCTGCTTGTGCTCGTTAACAATCTCCTGATTGTCGAGCGTCTGCGTGGCGGCGCGCAGCCAGCGGAAGCGCTCCAGGTCGGCATTGGTCTCTTCGAGCCATGACCACACGGTGCTGCGGCACGCGATGCTAAAGATCATGCGGTGCATGAGGTTGTCGCTTAAAAAGAATCCGATGCGATCCTCTTCGGCCATGGCCTTTTCCTGCAGCGCGATGGCCCGGTCAAGCTGCTCGATGCCTGCCGAGGTGGCACGGGCGCAGCACTCCACAATCACCTGCTTTTCCAGGTGCTCGCGTATGTAGCAGGCACTCTCGGCGAGGGTGAGGTTGATAGGCGAGACATAGGTGCCGCTTTGGGGCACGGTGCGCACCAGACCCTCTTGCGCCAGACGCACCAGTGCCTCGCGCACAGGGGTGCGCCCCATATCCAGGTCGTCGCAAAGCTGCTTGACGCCCAGCTTTTCGCCCGGCTTGTAGTCCAGATAGACGATCTTGCGTCGAATGGTGTGGTAGGACTGGTCCTGTAGGCTCGTTTCCTGCTCGCCGACGTGCATCGATTCTTCCATAGCGCCTCGCAACTGTTCTATCAAACTCATATGTCAGTTGTTAATTATGCCGCGAATCAGCTCTCCGCGGAGGGTAATTCGGCTGTTGCCCAAGAACTATTGCGGCATCTTAGTCTTTGTTTGCGCGAGACTGTGCTCGATGTTGCCGTATCATAAGCCGTCGCAAACGTGAAAGAGAAAGAAGGAATCCCATATGCAACTGGCGAATATCGTACGCGAGCGCTGGAAGGGTGTCTTGTTCTGCCTGATCATCGCTATCCCCGCAACGCTGCTCGGCAAACAGATTGAGGTGGTCGGTGGGCCGGTATTCGCCATCCTCTTCGGCATGGTTCTGGCGCTCGTCTTTCCCAAGAATCATCGCGAACAGCTCGCCGCCGGCGTTACCTATACGTCCAAAAAAGTCTTGCAGTACGCGGTTATCCTGCTTGGCTTTGGCATGAACCTCTCCCAGATTCTGTCCAAGGGCGCCCAGTCGCTACCGATTATCGTGGCGACAATCTCGACCTCGCTTGTCATCGCCTTTGTGCTCTGCCGCGTTATGAACGTGCCGGGCAAGATCGCGACGCTTGTGGGTGTGGGTTCGTCGATTTGCGGCGGTTCTGCCATCGCCGCGACCGCGCCCGTCATCGATGCCGACGATCGCGAGATTGCCCAGGCTATTTCGGTCATCTTCCTGTTTAACGTTATCGCGGCGCTCGTGTTTCCGACGCTCGGCGGTATGCTCGGGCTGACCAACGAGGGCTTTGGCCTGTTTGCCGGCACCGCCATCAACGACACCTCGTCCGTAACGGCTGCAGCGAGCGCTTGGGACAGCATGCATCCCGGCGCCAATGTGCTCGAGAGCGCCACGGTGGTCAAGCTCACCAGGACGCTGGCCATTATTCCCATCACGTTGGTCCTCGCATGCTGGCAGATGCATCTGGCGCGCAAGGCCGGCGGCGACGCCAAAAGCACGTTCTCGCTTAAACGCGCGTTTCCCATGTTTGTGCTGTTCTTTGTGCTGGCGAGCGTAATCACCACGGTGCTTCAGCTTCCCGTGTCCATCACGGCGCCCATCAAGGAGCTGTCGAAGTTCTTTATCGTGATGGCCATGGCGGCTATTGGCTTTAATACCGATATCGTCGAGCTGGTCAAAAAGGGCGGCAAGCCCATCGCGCTGGGCTTTTGCTGCTGGATTGGCATTGCGTGCATGAGTTTGGGAATGCAGCACGTGCTGGGAATCTGGTAGAGGAGTAGCTTATTCGCGTGCTGGTTGCTGGTTGCTGGTGAGCGCAAGCCTGCGGTGGAGCGATAGGAGCTCTTGCGGGTATGGCTTGTCCGCAGGTTTATAAGTCCCGAAGAGCTCTTATCGCCCCGCCAGGATGGCGATGCGGGGCAACACTTATACTCGCAGGACGGCGCTTTCTGCCCTATAGTGTTTGGTGAACAATATCGTTCAATTTTGAAACACTCGGTCGTGCGACCGTCGGCGGATGCACGTCGCCGCGGACAGGGGCAAATCATGAATAGCGATGCCAAGCTGAACATCTTGACCGAGGCCCTGGCTGCTGCCGGGGCCTCGGCATTGGCAATCGATGCGCGTGGGGACGTCGTGATTTCGACCATGAATGACGCGGCGCTTGAGCGGGATGTGGCGGCTTTTGTCGCTGAGCGCCTCGACCGTATAGGAGACGGCGCGCGTCTGGTTATGGGGCGCGCGGGTACGCGCCTGAGCCTGACCGTTCGCCCCACCGACAAAGAGGGTGGGGGCCTTTGGGTCGTCGTGGTCCGCGAGGTGCGCGGCGCCGCGGCACATGCGGGCATCGAGTGGCTCAACGCCGACGAAGTTGAGGCCCGCTACGAATCGAGCGCGTACGGCATCGTTGAGGGGGCGGCCTCGGTAGCTGCGCCGGTCGCCGAGAGCTACGCGCGCGGTGTGCCCCTTATGCTCGAGGGCGAGCTGGGAGCGGGTCAGATCGAGATCGCCAAGCGCCTCTATCTGGACGGTCCTTTTGCCGATCAACCCTTTGTTGCCGTTGCGCTCGATGAGCTTACCGATCGCGGTTGGCGCCACGTGCTCAAAAGCGCCGAATCGCCGTTGTTCCAAACGGGGCTGACACTTTGCATTGCGGGCTGGAATGCGGTTGGCCCCCAGCGCCTTCGCGAGCTCGTTTCCACGATGGCCGACACCGCGTTGGCGACGCGCTGCCATGTGGTGCTGACGGCGAATGACATGCCGGGCGGCAGCGAAAGTGATCAAGCCGCCTTTGTGACCGAGCGCTTCGCCTGTGCGGTGAGCGTGGCGCCGGCAATCGTCGAGCAGGGAGCCGCGTCGACGAAGGTTGCGCGCTATTTGGAATATCTCGCTGGTGCATTTGGGACGGCAGCGCCCACGCTGTCTGCCGCGGCGGCGAAGGCGCTCGATGCTTACCGCTGGCCGCGCAACTATCTGCAGCTCCGCGAGGTCTCGGAACGACTGTATATATTGGTGGGGGCGGGCACGGTGGATCGCGCTGTGGTGGAGGAAGTGCTAGCCCAAGAGGACGTGATTAAGACCGCAACCTTTGGCGCCCCGACACTCGAAAGCGACCTGTATATCCTGCGACCGTTGGCCGATACCGAGCGAGATATCGCGCATCTGGTTGTAGATCATCTCCACGGCAACCGAACCCGTGCGGCGGAGGTGCTGGGCATAAGCCGAACAACGCTGTGGCGCTTGCTGAAGGACGATGACCGTTGAGCGAGGCGCCCGTGACCGCGCGCGACGCGTGTGCTACAGTCCAAAGCGTTATTGTTTCGATTTGGTTACGGCGTGCGGGGGCGTATGGCTGAGACTACAAAACCGAGCCGCAGAAGGCGGAGCGCCGCACCGGTCAACCGACGCACGACATCGGTGACGTGGGGTAAACACGCCTCGGGGTTTGACGGCTCGTTCAAGCGCACTAAATACGGCTATCCTTCGACAGGTGCCCGCTTGGCAATGCAGGCAGAGTCCTCGCTGTGGGGCCGCAAACGCGTGGTGGGCTCAAAGCTCAAGCACGACGGCACGCTCGGCTACATCAGCCGCGGGGCGGCTCGCCGCAGTGGGCTCAATCCTGCTGGTTGGCATCGTTATGTGCCGATCGCGGTCGTCGTTGCAGTGATCGTCATCGCACTCGCTGCGCTTGGCTACGCCGGCGGCGGCGCCAACTTGGACGCGGTGTTTAAATCGCCCGAGCTCGCGCATGCAGGCACAGAAGTTGTCGAGGGCGCTCAGACCCAGACGGGCGTCGCACCCCAGCGCGGCATCGTCGCGGCGGCCTCCACCATCGCCGACACTCAAAAGGACGAGGGCGAACAGGGCGACGGCGCCGAAACGACCCACACGAACGAAACGACGACAACTCCATCGGCAAGATAAGTTGCGAG
>CAUGJN010000096.1 GCA_959599635.1 uncultured Collinsella sp. | reverse complement strand
AAAGAAGGCCACTTAATGTGGCCTTCGTCTTGCGCAGGACTGTAGAGCAGGAAACCTTATATCCGGCCCCTCCGTCCGGGGACCGCGCCGTACCAGCTACAGCGTCATGTTCGGATCGGCGTCGACGTCGAACGGCGAGATTTCTCCTCGGTCGAATTTACGGCGGGCAACCTCTGCGATCATGGCGGCGTTGTCGGTGCACGCCGAAAGCGGTGGCACCGTTACGCGGATCCCCTGACGCCCAAGCTTCTTGATCATCATCTCGCGCAGATGCGGATTAGCCGAGACGCCGCCGCCGATGCAGTATTCCTTGCATCCGGTGGCATGCAGGGCGTTTTTGGCCTTCTTGTACTGAACGTCAAAAACGGCTGCCTCAAACGAAGCCGCCAGATCGGGCAGGTGAATCGTGCGCCCGGCCTTGGTCTCCTGCTCGATGTAGAGCGTCACGGCCGTTTTAAGACCCGAAAGCGAGAAACGATAGTCTCCCCTGCTGTTAAGCGCGCGAGGAAAATCGATCGCGCGGGGGTTGCCCGTCTCGGCCAGCTTGGAGATGATGGGGCCACCGGGATAGCCCAGACCCAACGCCTTGGCTACCTTGTCGAAGGCCTCGCCCACAGCATCGTCGAGTGTCTCACCAAGTACCTCGTAGTCGCCCCATGCCTTCACGTGCACGAGCATGGTATGACCGCCCGAGACGAGCGTGAAGATAAACGGCGGCCTGAGATCGGGCTGCGCCAGCAGGTTGGCGAACAGATGGCCCTCCAGATGGTTGACGCACACGAGCGGCTTGCCGGCGGCATAGGCAAAGCCCTTGGCGAAGGCGACGCCCACTACCAGAGCACCCACCAGGCCCGGACCCTGCGTCACGCCAACAGCGGCGAGTTCGCTCGGCGCGATGGCTCCACCCTCAAGACCAAGCGATGCTGCGGCATCCTCGAGCGCCGCATCCACGACACTCACAATCACCTCAACGTGTTTGCGCGAGGCGATCTCGGGCACCACGCCGCCAAAGCGGGCGTGAAAATCAATCTGTGTCGACACCTGGTTGGCCAGCATATTGCCATCCGCATCGATAATCGCCACGGCCGTCTCGTCGCAGGAGCTCTCGATAGCGAGCACTAGGCGGCGGCGCTCAATTTCGGCACGCTCCCCCTCGGAGCGCCCAGGCGCAGGCAGCGGCCATACGCGCTGCTCTGCCGCCGTCGGCTCGGGCGAAGCATTATCGACCGGAAGCACCAGGGGCAGCGGAGCCGTCATGACGATGGCGTCCTTGCCGGCACCATAGTAGCCGCGGCGACGGCCAGCCTCGGTAAAGCCCAGAGCGTTATAAAGCGCGGTCGCTCCCTCGTTACCGTCCTCGACCTCGAGCGAAGCCGTAGTGCAGCCGAGCATCTGGGCATCATAGCTCACGTGCGACAGCAGCTTGCGGGCAATGCCCTCACGGCGATGTGCCGGGTCGACGGCGACATCCAGAATCTGCACATCACCGTCCACGACCATACCGCCGGCAAGGCCCAGCAGCTTGCCGTCGTCGTGTGCCACCCACCAACTACGCGGCGCAGCGACGTCCTCGCCCAGTTCGGACAGGAACATGCCCGGCGTCCATGCCTCGTGTCCGGCACCTTCAAAGCAGGCAGCCTCCAGCGCGCTCGCGCCCTCGGCATCCGCCGCGCCCATGGGACGGAACTGCAGATGACGACCGGCGAGCTCATCGGCAACACCCGTAATTTCGCTCTGCGCACTCTCGGCAAGACCAAGACGCTTGCGCTCGTTTTCCTCGGCATCCGAAAGGCGCGTGTAAATCGGCAGGACGCGGGCCGGATCGCCGTCACCCGCAGCGTGCGCGAGCAGCAAGCCCTCGCCCGAAGGCCACCACAGGTCGCGCTCCACGCAGCGGGCGGCCTCGTCCTCACCCAGCAGCTTGCCATAGCGCACGAGACCGTCACCGGTCAGCTGAACCTGGCCCCAGTCCGCTGCTTGGCGCCACTCATCGAGCGCCACGGCGGCCTTGACCACGTGTTCGCGCTCAAATTGACGCTCGGGACCCTCATCGACCAGCATATACAGCGCCGGATATACCTCACCGCGCATAGCATCGGCCAAGATACCAAGCTTGCCGCGCACGCCAGCCTTCCACGCCGTCCAAGCGCAAGCGTCGAGCGTCGACACGCCCAGCAGCGGAACATTGGCACCACGCGCGAGGCCCTTGGCAGTGGAGATGCCGATGCGCACACCCGTAAAGGAACCCGGGCCGCGGCCGACCACATAGCAACCAACATCGCTGCGATCCAGACCGGCTTGAGCCAGCACGCCATCAACGGTATTCACGAGCTCAACGTTGGCGTGACGGCGACACATGTGGTCGCCACTCACGAGCTTCGTCTCACCCGTCTGCCCATCAATCCAGCTTGCCGCGCAGGCAAGCATGTCGGTCGAGGTATCGAGCGCCACCACCAGCGCGTTGTCGTTATGCAAGCTCATCTTGTACAGCCTTATCAATCAAATGGGAAAGCTCCATTGCGCGGTCACCGTGCGCCTCAAGCGTTATCGTTCGCACATCGCTGTCGCCCTCATCACGCCTGAGCGTCACCGAAAGATACTCATCCGTCAGCTCGTCCTGGAATTGTTCGCCCCATTCCAGCAGGCAAGCACCCTCATAGCCCAGCACATCGAAAATGCCCGTATCCTCGAGCTCGTAGGCATGCTCCAGGCGGTATAGATCAAAGTGAAACAGCGGAATACGACCTTGATCGTGAACGGCCATGAGCGCAAACGTAGGACTCGTAACCATATGCCCATCGCCCAGCCCGCGCGAGACGCCCTTGGTAAAGTGAGTTTTGCCCACTCCCAGGCCACCGGTCAGGATGAGCACATCTCCGTCCTCAAGGCACGGTGCAATTAGCTCGCCAAAGTACTCCGTATCGGCAGCGCAAGTCGTTTTGTAAGTACCTACCCCCAGGCGCTCCAGGGACATATATGCTCCTTATTATTCCGAGGCGTCCTCTGGTGCGGGATGTCGCCCCAGATAGTCGCCCAGCATCTTAAAGTCTTCCTCCAGCAGCTCCTGCCACGCTGGATTGCGTAGCGCTGCTGCCGGATGGAACGTGGGCATCACCACAAAGTGCCCCATCTGATGGAACCTGCCGCGCAGCTTGGTAATGCCGATCTCGGTCTTGAGCACAAAGTGCGTTGCGGGGTTGCCGAGCGTCACGATGATATCGGGCCAGATGCTTCGAATCTGCTCGCGCAAAAACGGTGAGCAAGCCAGCGCTTCCTCGGGGCGCGGATTGCGGTTTCCCGGCGGGCGGCACTTAAGCACGTTGGCAATGTAGACGTCTTCGCGTTTGAGCCCCGCCAGCGACAAAATGCCGTTGAGGTCCTCGCCTGCCGCCCCCACAAAGGGCTCGCCCTGCAAATCCTCATTACGGCCCGGCGCCTCGCCAATAAACATCACGCGAGCGCGGGGGTTTCCCACGCCAAACACGATGTTGTGACGCGACTGGTAAAGCTGGCAAAGGTGACAATCGCCCAGAACGGCCTCGATCTCCTCGAGTGCGACCTCACGCGGCGCCTGATGGCTATGGCCGGGAATGTGCATGACGCCCATAGCGACTCCTACACGTAGACCTTGTCGAGACGCATACCAAAGCCGCAAGCGACCTCGTAGTTAATCGTGCCGCGTAGGCGCGCCATCTCGTCCATGGTAATCTCGGCATCTCCATCGCGGCCGACAATGATCATCTCGTCACCATACTCGGCCTCGGGAATCTCATGCGCCGGGTTGGACTGAATGGCGACCATAAACTGGTCCATGCAGATATTGCCCACCTGACGCACACGCTCGCCGCGATACAGCACGTCCATACGATTGGAAAGCGTACGCGAAAGGCCATCGGCATAACCGATCGGAAGGGTGCAGATCTGAACGCGCGTGCGCGGTACGCGGTAGGTAAAGCCGTAGCCCACGCCCTCGCCCATCGCAGGGTGTGCCACGCGCGTCACACGCGCGTGGACGCTCATGACGGGATCAAGCTGCATCACGCGACCACTCAGCTCACATGGCTGCAGACCATACAAACCGATGCCGGCACGAATCATGTCAAAGTGCATTGAAGAATCGAGCATCGAGGATGGCGTATTGGCACAATGCACGATACCGCATTCAAAACCTGCGTCCTTAATGGCCTGAACGGCCTCGGTAAAACGCTGGCACTGCAGCTTGTAGTCCCAGCCCGAAGGTTCATCGGCCGTGGCGAAGTGCGTAAATACGCCGTCGCACTGAATACCGCGATGGAAATTTATACCGCGGACAAAGTCGAGCACCTGCGTGTAGTGAACGCCGATACGATTCATGCCCGTCTCGATGGCAAGATGGTACTTGCCCACTTTGCCCGCCGCGACAGCACATTCGCCATACGCAAGAGCAAAGTCAGACGTATAGACCGAGGGCATGATATCAAACTCGAGCAACGTCGGAATGGCCTCGATAGGCGGCTCGCTTAGAATCAGGATGGGCTTAGTAATTCCGCCCTGACGGAGCCCAACGCCCTCGTTAACCGTCGCCACGGCAAACATGTCGGCACCGGCCGAATACATGATCTTGGCGCACTCAACAGCTCCATGACCATAAGCATCGGCCTTGACCACGCAGCACAGGCGCTGACGCGGATTCAGCAAGTTCTTATAGGCCCTCGTGTTGCGACGGAGCGCCCCGCGGTCGATCTCGACCCAGGACCAGCGCGTCAAATCGGCTTTATTCATGATTAGTCATCCGACCCTTCGTCCATGATTCCCAGATCTTCGAGCGCATCCTTTGCCGCCAGCTCCATGGCAGGACCGATCAAGTCGATAAGATCGGTCGCGATAACGCTCTTCTCACCATACTCCGTCGCCGCAGCAAAACCGGCGTAGCTGTGAAGTGCGACGGCGTACGAATACAGCAGCTCCCAACGATCCATCTCGTCGCGCATGGTGGCAAGCGTGCCGGCCAAAATACCCGCGAGAACATCACCAGAACCGGCAGTTGCCAGAGAAGCCGGACCCGAGAGTGGCAGCAGCACGCGCTCAACGCCACAGATAGCCGTCGTCGGCCCCTTGGCTATGACCACCAGATTGTCGGAGCCTGCAGCCCAGACAACCTTCTGCGCAGCTGCAATCGCGGTACCAAGGTCGTTCACCTCGTCACCGGCAACCAGACGCGAAAGCTCACGATAGTGCGGCGTCATAACCAACGGCTGCTCGCGACGATACATCTCGGGGTTACTATCAATACCGTCAATGGCAATCTTAGCAAGGCAGTTGAGTGCATCGGCGTCCAAAATTAGCGGTACATCAAGCTCGAGCAAGCCCGAAACCACCTGCATAGCGCCGGCAGACGTCGTCATACCGGGACCGCACAGCACGCAGCTGTACTTCTTTGCGATCTCGCACACCGTCATGCGCGCAGCGGCGCCAAAGGAGCCGCGGGAATCAGACGGAATAGCAAAGACCGGAATCGAAGGAAGTGCCATGCGAATGAGATTGGCGCAGGCGTCAGGAGCCGCGACTGCCACGTAACCAGCACCCGCGCGAGCTGCAGACTTGGCCGCCATAATGGCAGCACCAGGATATTGCGCAGATCCGGCGACAATAAGCACGGAGCCACGGGAATACTTATCGATATTCGATGGTAGCGGAGCAAAGTAATCAACTAAGTCACCGGGCTCGACAATCTCGGCGGCGTGGTCGACATCATCGATGACCTCGTCAAGACGGTCGTAAAGATTGCCGCAGATCAAATCGCCAGCATACTCAGGACCATCAGCGCTATACAGACCAATCTTGGGCGCAATCATCGTCACCGTGCGCTCGGCACGAATGCAGTCGTCATCAACAACGCCCGTCTCTGCATTCAGGCCCGAGGGGACATCAATGGATACGACACAATCGGCGCATTCATTGACCGTAGGAATCCAAATGGAGAACGGCGCACGCAGATTCCCGTGGAAACCGGTACCAAAAATGGCATCGACAACAACATCGGCCTTATCGATCAAAACCTCGAGTTCATCACGCGAGGGGCCGACGCAAACGTGCACATCGCGGCCGGCAGTACGACGAGCAACATGACGTGCCAGAGCAGCAGGAATCTCATCCGGTTCAACCGGAGAAACGATATCCACGTCCACACCCTTATGGCTCAGGATATCGGCGGCAACCCAACCGTCGCCGCCATTATTACCAAAACCGACCAAAACGAGAACCCGATCGGGATTGAGCTTCAAGACCTCGTTAGCGGCAAACTCACCCGCTAGCTCCATAAGCTCGGCCTTCGAAGTCCCTTCGCGTTCGATGATGTCCTCGAGACGAACGACTTCTTCGGTACTCAAAACCGGTTTCATCTATGCTCCTAGCGTATCTTGCGAAGCATCGCCCAAGTGCTCCGTCAATGCTGAATTCTGCAGCTGCTCAAGCTCATCTAAAACAGAGCGAGCCTCTTTAAATGTCTGCGCAACGCGTTTCTTGTTGCTCACCTTTTCCTCTTTTGGCTTAGGCCGAGCATCTTCGGTAATCGCGATGGCATTCGCAACGGCCAAGTCTCCCGTAAGCGTAATGGAAAGAGCGACCTCAACAACACCCAAATCCTGGGCGATTTCGAGAGCACGACCAGAAAGCAGAGCCTTCGGTTTGCCGAGTTTATCACGCGTTACCGAAACATCCTTGCGACCCACGCCTTGACTAAAACCCGTGCCGAGAGCTTTAAGCACCGCCTCGCGCGAAGCAAAGCGGCTCGCATAGTGAGCAGCGGGACGCGATGATGCATCGCAATACGCACGCTCTTCTTCGGTAAACACACGCCGAGCAAACGACGGCGTCTTTTCAAGAATTGATTTCATGCGGGAAATCTCGACGATATCAACGCCGATACCAGCTTCAGCCATGTTCACCTCCATATCGCACAGACTAAGTTATTGTAGCCCGTTCACAGAAGATGCGACAAACGAGGGTTATAAAACACAGCTACTATGTGAGACAAATTGCCCGAGATACAAAAAAGGGGGAGGCCGCGAGGCCTCCCCCTTTTTCAGTTTCGATGACGGCTCGGTGCCGTCCACCGGTCAGCGGCGCCCTGGCCTCCCACGGGCTGGCC
>CAUGJN010000095.1 GCA_959599635.1 uncultured Collinsella sp. | reverse complement strand
TGATTGCCCGAGCCGCACACAATGGCGACCGGCAGCGCGCAACCGTTCATGCGGGCGTCGGACCCGGCGGCCGCACGGGCACGGGCACGGCAGGCGACGTCATCGGCACGAGCACCCAGCAGCGTACGGCCCACCTCGGCGCCCCAAGCGTGCGCAAGGCCCTCGGCACTGATTGCGCCATTCAGCTCAATCTGACGCTCAACGGCAGCGCGGGCGCCCTCAATGTCACCGTCCTCGATAAAGTCGATGATGGAATCAATGGACATGGGCGTATCGGCGTTATCTGCCGCACGCTCGGCCACCACGCGCTCGGCGCAGGCGGCGCACTCCCCCGCCGACTTGCCGCATACCGGAATACCATCGAGCGTATGGCACGTGACATTAGTGTGGTGATCGGTAATCTCGACGACCGCGGTATGGCCCCCGGCCGTCGCAGTCACCTTGATGTAGAGGTTGGGCACACCCTCGACAAGCGACACATCGCAGTAGCCGGCGTCGGCGAGGAGCTCGGCCACGCGTGCGCGGTCTTCATCGTTAACGCTCTCGAGCACCTCGAGCGCGCTCTTAGCGTCGCCGCCCACGGCACCCAGCACGGCCGCGGCTTCAATACCGTGCATACCGCCCGAGTTGGGCACGGTCACGCTCTTAACGTTCTTGATGATGTTGCCCGAGCAGGCAACGTCCATATGATCGGGTTCGCAACCGAGCGTCTGGCTCGCCAACGCCGCTGCATAGGCAACGGCAATAGGCTCGGTGCAGCCGAGCGCACAGACAAGCTCGCGGTTCAAAACATCGCAAAACGCGGCATCACGAAGGGAATCGGTAGGCATAGGTATCTCCTGCTTGCATAACGGGCTGGTCTCTCAAAAATAATTAGCTCTTCTATTTGATAACAATGCATCAAAAACCGCAACCATGGTTCCGGCGGACGGCGCTCAAGCACAAACTGGCGGCATTCATTCATGAAAAGCGGGTCTTGTTGCCTGCTAAAGCGTTTGATCAAAAAACGCCCGAGCGTTTACACAAAAGTCGCGCTATCATGCAGTCGAACGCGGTAAACACCTTTAGCATTTGCGCCGCACAGACCAGAGAGGAACCATCTATGAAGATCGGTATCGGTAACGACCACGCCGCCGTCGAGCTCAAGAACATCATTTCCGAGCACCTGAAGGAGCGCGGCTGCGAGGTCGTGAACTTTGGCACCGACACCTCCGAGAGCTTTGACTACCCCATCGCCGGCTACAAGGTGGGTAAGGCCGTTGCCAACGGCGACGTCGACCTGGGCATCCTGATCTGCGGTACCGGCGTCGGGATCAGCCTGGCTGCCAACAAGGTTGAGGGCGTACGCGCCGTCGTGTGCTCCGAGCCCTTCAGCGCCAAGCTCTCCCGCATGCACAACAACACCAACGTGCTCGCCTTTGGCGCCCGCGTCGTTGGCTCCGAGCTCGCTAAGATGATCGTCGACGAGTGGCTCGACGCCGAGTTCGAGGGCGGCCGCCACGAGCGTCGCGTCAACCTCCTCAACGAGATCGACCAGACCCGCGGTCTCAAGGTCGTCGACGAGGCCTAAAGACTTACAACGCCATAGGCTAGCGAGAGCCCCCGCCTGGAATGCACGCACATTCCAGGCGGGGGCTCTTTAGTAGATTTCTAGGCATGTCTCAAAAATCTACTGGAATATAAAAGGGCGCCGCGGATGGAGTTCCGCGGCGCCCAAGCCACACGCTAACAGCTTTAAGGAGTCAAAGCTGGTTTAGCCAAAGAAGCGCTTGATCTCGATCTCGGCGTTCTCCAGGCAGTCGGAGCCGTGAATCACGTTGGCGTTGACATCGACGGCGAAGTCGCCGCGGATGGTGCCAGGAGCAGCATCAAGCGGGTTGGTAGCGCCCATAAGGGTGCGCATCTTGGAGACAGCGGAGAGACCGGAAACGACCATCTTGACGACCGGACCGCTCGTCATAAAGTCGCAGAGACCGCCAAAGAAGGGCTTGTCGGCCAGATGGGCGTAGTGCTCCTCGACGGTAGCGCGCTCGAGCGTGGTCATCTCCATGCGCTCGATGACAAGGCCGCTACGCTCAATACGAGCAACGATCTCGCCGATCTTGCGATCGCGCACGGCGTCGGGCTTAATCATGATGAAGGTCTTCTCGATAGCCATAAGGTAGCCTTTCAAGTAGGTTCGCGCGTGCCCAAGTCCCATTCCGGCACCCGCCTGGACTGCATCGTAACAGAGTTTTAGCTGCAGTTAAACAAAAAGCTGTTTATTGAAACGCTGCAATTTATTAAAGCGCTCCATATGTGTCACTTCTGTTTCGAAGCCCGATTAGAGTACCATCCGACCGCTCATCAACCACATCGAACAGAGCGGGCGGTCGGTTGCCACCCGCGAACGTACCCCCTTCACAACCTGCCCAAAGGTCCTACAGAAGTTCTCGACAAGCCCCTCCCCCATAGCAGCAAAATAGGGGCGCCCGCATCAGCAGACGCCCGTAAAGCAAAAACGATTTATCAATAAATGGACAATACGTCTTCAGCCAAACCTTTACTTTGCCCCGTGACCCATCTCGACAACCTTGGTTAGCGATCCAAACACGCCTTCGTCGGCCACGAGCTGCGCCTCGGCACGCTGCAGCTGCACGGCAACGGCGGCGGGGGCGGTACCGCCCTCGGTCGTGCGTGCGGCGACAATCGACGGGATGTCGAGCGCCTCGGTAATGTCGCGCTCAAAGAGCGGGCTTGCCTCCTGGAACACCTCAAACGGCAGGTCCTCAAGATTGCAGCCGTGCTTCTCACACATCAGGACCAGATGGCCCACCACGGCATGTGCCTCACGGAACGGCAGACCACGCTTAGCCAGGTAATCGGCAACATCGGTGGCGGCAAGATGCCCCACGCCGCACTCGCGCGCCATGGCATCCTCGTTGACGGTCCAGGTCGAAATCATTCCGGCCATAACGGACAGGCACTGCATGAGCGTGTGAGCGGTATCGAGCGCGCCCTCCTTGTCCTCCTGCAAGTCCTTGTTATAAGCGAGCGGCAGGCCCTTCATGGTTACCAGCAGCTGCACCAGGTTGCCGTACACGCGACCGCTCTTACCGCGGATAAGCTCGGCAAAGTCGGGATTCTTCTTCTGCGGCATGATAGACGAGCCGGTGGAGTAGGAGTCTGAAAGCGTGATAAAGCCAAATTCGGAGCTCGACCACAGCACGATCTCCTCGGAAAGACGCGACAGGTGCATCGCCATGACGGATCCGGCGTAATGCAGATCGAGCAGGAAATCACGGTCGGAAACCGCATCGAGCGAGTTGGGAATCACGCCCGCAAAGCCAAGTTCGGCAGCCGTCATCTGGCGATCGAGCGGATAGCTCGTACCGGCAAGCGCGGCAGCACCCAGCGGGCAGTTGTCGGCGGCATCAAAGGCGGCCTTCAGACGTGTAAAGTCGCGCGCGAACATCCAGGAATACGCCAGCAGATGATGTGACAGCAGCACGGGCTGAGCATGCTGCATGTGCGTGTAACCCGGCAGAATCACCTTGTCGTACTTCTTGGCCGCATCCACCAGCACGTGGCGCAACTGCAGGTTGGCCTCCATGAGCTCCTTGGCCAACGCCTTGACGCCCAGGCGCGTATCGGTCGCCACCTGGTCGTTGCGCGAACGTCCGGTATGCAAGCGCTTGCCGGCCTCGCCGATGCGACGCGTCAGCTCGCTCTCGATGGACATATGGATGTCCTCGTCGTTGATATCGAAGGTGAAGTTGCCGGCATCGATATCCTGTTCGATTCCGGTCAGGCCCTCGGCAATCGCCTGCTCATCCTCGGCACTGATGATGCCCTGGGCCGCCAGCATCTTGGCATGCGCCTTAGAACCGGCGATATCCTGCTTATAGAGATGTTTGTCGACCGGCAGCGACGCGCCAAACTCCTGCGTGACCTCGGCCACTCCCGCCTCAAAACGACCGCCCCAAAGAGCCATGGAACCGTCCCCTTTCTCCAAATACCAAAACAAGCGCCCAAAGCAATGCGCCATGTCGCTAAAGCGATTTTTCAACCGCTAGTTTTACACAATCCCCACCGTGCGCGGGACCATGTTGCTAATTTGCAAAGAAGTGACGCACCAGGCACTTGGCGCCCAACGTCTCCCTCCGGATGTTGCCTTGCGAACCATCGATCCAGGCCTTTAGGCTCATAGGAACGTCCTCGACCTTTGCAGCATCGAACTCGGGCGCGAGGGCAAGTAAGGCATGCGCGATAGCGTTGAACATAATGGATACTCCTCATATATATAGGCACAGAGCCGCCAAATTGATAGAAGGAGCCCCGCCGGACAACCCCGGCGGGGCTCGGACTCAGCCGCAGGCGCGGCGTCATATATGCGGGCGGAACGTAGGGGCCACCGATGTTAAGAAGTGTCAGCAAGCATAACGAAAGGTAGGGACCCCGTGCGCCCGTTTTGTATCACGCGGATGGGCCGCGCGGATACCAAGGAAAGGAGGCGTTAGGCCTGGGCGGCAGCGGAGCTGGGACCCTGGACCTTTGCCCACGTCTTGAGCGACAGCGTATCGATCTCGATAAAGCCGGCGCTGGCCTTCTCGTCAAACGTGGTGTCGCGGTCGTAGGTAGCCAGACCGTAGTCATACAGGCTAAACGGGCTCTTGCGACCGACGACATGGCAGTTGCCCTTAAAGAACTTCAGACGGACGGTACCGGTCACGAACTTCTGGGTATCGGCCATAAAGGCATCGAGCGCGTTCTTGAGCGGGCTGTACCACTGGCCGTTGTACACGGCGGTGGCCCAATCCTGCTCGAGCTTGATCTTGGTCTTGAGCAGGTCGCCCTCGACGCAAATGTCCTCAAGTGCCTTGTGGGCGGTGATGAGCGTCAGGGCGCCGGGAACCTCATAGCACTCACGGCTCTTGAGGCCCACCAGACGATCCTCGACCAGGTCGAGACGGCCAAAGCCGTTGTCACCAGAGATCTTGTTGAGGGCGATGACGATCTCGGAGAGCTTCATCTTCTTGCCGTCGACGGCGACGGGCTTGCCGGCCTCAAACTCAATCTCGGTATACGTCGGGGTGTCGGGCGCGTCCTCGGGGTTCTTGGTCATAACCCAGGCGTCATCGAGCGGCTCGTTCCAGGGATCCTCCAGGTGACCGCACTCAATGGCGCGACCCCACAGGTTGTCGTCGATGGAGTAGGGGTTGTCGTTGGCACCCTCGGGAACCGGCACGTTGTGGGCATGTGCGTAGGCGACCTCGTCGGGACGGCACTTCAGGTCCCACTCGCG
Source organism: uncultured Collinsella sp. (assembly GCA_959599635.1). Taxonomy (GTDB): domain Bacteria; phylum Actinomycetota; class Coriobacteriia; order Coriobacteriales; family Coriobacteriaceae; genus Collinsella. Next base: position 1,896 of record CAUGJN010000095.1, on the reverse strand, counting down.
AACCGGGGCGATAACCTTGAGCTCGGGGTCGAGGGCCTTGACGGCAGCCTCAAAACGAACCTGGTCGTTACCCTTGCCGGTGCAGCCGTGAGCGACGTAGGTCGCGCCAAACTCGTGAGCGACCTCGACAAGCTTCTTGGCGAGCAACGGGCGGGACAGGGCGGAGAGCAGCGGATACTTGTTCTCGTACATAGAGTTTGCGGCGATAGCCTTAGTCAGGAACTCATCGGAGAACTCGTCGCGCAGATCGAGCACCTGGCAATCCAGAACGCCCAGGTCGAGGGCCTTCTGCTTCTTGGCGTCCAGACCGGTCTCCTCCTGGCCCACGTTGCCGCAGACACAAACAACATCGAGATTCTTCTCGTCCTGGAGCCACTTGACACATACGGATGTATCAAGACCACCGGAATATGCGAGAACGACTTTTTCCTTGCTCATGGCTGTTTCCTTTCGCCCTTGGTAGCTAGTTAGAACATCGGTCAGTTGCAAGTCATTTCGAGGTCAAAAACCGTGCAATATCAGGTTAAATAGCAAAAAGCAGCACAACATGCCCTAGAAACATGCAGCAATGTCGTGCTAAAACCCAACGACCTCAAAATGACTCTGTTGAGGCAATTCGCCCCATACGGACAGAGACGATTGTTATCGTCGTCGGGAAATTGCGCGCTGGCGTCGGATGGCATTGTCTGCAGTAGTGATGATCTTTACGAACTGCATCTGCCTCTCCTTTCACCTATCGCCGGGCGCAATTCTAATATCGTAAACGGTACCTTTTCTTCGGTAAGCGGTTGTATTTCCGTCTCCGTTTTCGATGGTCGCTATATTACACTAAAGTGCCCGCAGCACAAGCGACAAATTCAAATTTCTGAAAAGTTTTTTCATTACTTTGTGAAGCGTGGTGCAAATACGCTCCGTTCCTGCGACAATACGCTCAGTTACTGGTTGATGGTTATAACGTCTGAAACAATTTCGAAACGAAAGGCGCGCTTTTATGCAAACTTACGAATCGGACACCAATATCGGAAGCATTAAGATTCTCGCCGTCGACATGGACAAGACGCTGCTCACCGACAAGCGCGTGTTGCCGCAGGGTCTTGATGAGCGCCTGGACAAGCTCGCCGACGCAGGCATTGTATTCTGCCCCGCCAGCGGACGCCCCGCCCCCAAACTCGAGGAAATGTTCGAGAGCATTAAGAACCGACTTGCTTTTTGTCCCGACAACGGAGCCTGCGTCATCTATCGCGGCAGCTATATCTATAAGAGCAACATCGATGTGGCGCTGTATCAGCAGGTGCTCGCCCGTGCCTCGGAGGACCCGCGTGCCGTTCCCGTCTTGTGCTGCTACGACGAGTTCTATGTGCTCGCCCGCGACCATCAGTACCACGACGAGATCAGCGTGTACTACAACGCGATCAACTACGTCGATAGCTTTGAGGGCCTTGATATCGAGTCCAACAAGATTTCGATCTTCTTCCCCGCCTACGATGCCGAGCCCGCGTTTCGCGAGAACTACAGCCCCGAGTTCTCGGACAAGCTCTACGTCACCAACGCCGGGCGCGAGTGGATAGACTTTATGAACCTGGGCGTCGACAAGGGGTCGGGCGTCGCGCACCTGTGCGAGCAGCTGGGCATTGATATCGCTGACGCCGCCGCCGTGGGTGATACGTACAACGACATCCCCATGCTGGAGCGCGTCGGGCATAGCTTTATCGTGGATAATGCCGAGGAGCACATGAACGCGCACGCCAAATGGCGCATTCCGAGCAACAACGACGGGGGCGTACTGACGCTCATCGACGCCATCCTGGCGGCTCGTTAAACTCGCCGCCATGCCCGGGGCCGGCCGTTTGATTTTTGTTCGGTCAGGTCCTGGGCTCGCTCGAAGAGCACATTAAG
>CAUGJN010000094.1 GCA_959599635.1 uncultured Collinsella sp. | reverse complement strand
CTGCCATGGATGAGATCCTATGGATCTATCAAAAGAAGTCCAATAACGTGCATGACCTCAACAGCCATATTTGGGATGAGTGGGCTGACGAGACCGGCTCCATCGGTAAGGCCTACGGGTATCAGATTGGGCAGAAGAGCCATTATGCCGAGGGCGATTTCGACCAGATGGACCGCGTTCTGTACGACCTTAAGAACACGCCGTACAGCCGCCGCATTATGACGAATACCTATGTGTTTAGCGATTTGTCCGAGATGCACCTGTATCCGTGCGCCTACAGCGTGACGTATAACGTGACGCAGCGCCCGCAGGATGACAAACCGACGCTCAACATGATTCTCAACCAGCGCAGCCAGGACATTTTGGCCGCGAACAACTGGAATGTGTGCCAGTACGCCATCTTGCTGATGATGGTCGCGCAATCGGTCGATATGATTCCCGGCGAGCTGCTACATGTGATTGCCGATGCCCACATTTACGACCGTCATGTCGATATCGTCCGCGAGCTTATCGAGCGTCCGCAGTTTGCCGCGCCCAAGGTAACGCTTAACCCCGATGTGCATGACTTCTATGCGTTTACGACCGACGACCTGATCGTCGAGGGTTATGAGCACGGCCCGCAGGTCAAGAACATCCCCATTGCGGTGTAGGTGACGCGCATGACGTGTAAGCTTTCTGCCATTGTCGCCGTGTGCGATGACTGGGGCATTGGGTGCGAGGGCGACATGGTGGTGTCCAATCGCGCCGACATGCGCCATTTTGTGGCGTGCACCAAAGGGTGCCCGGTTATTATGGGACGCAAGAACCTGCTGAGTTTTCCCGGTGGGCGTCCGCTCAAGAACCGCCGCAATATCGTGCTCACGCGTGACGAGAGCTTTGCTGCCGAGGGCGTCGACGTGGTGCATAGCGTCGACGAAGCGCTCGCCGTGGTTGCCGATGAGCCCGTTGCGTGGGTGATCGGCGGTGGCGAGGTGTATCGTCAGTTTTTGCCGTGCTGCGTGGAGGCCGAGGTCACGCATAACCACTGCGTCCATCCCGTGGACACGTACTTTCCCGACTTGGACGCCGATCCCGCGTGGGAGATTGCGCGGCGTGGCGGGGTTGCCACGATTGCCTCGGGCGAGGGTGACGAGGGTCTCGATTATGAGTTCGTGACGTATCGTCGCGTTGAGGCATAAATCGCCTGGCGTGAACGGTATCATCGGGTTGATTGAATGCATGGGGCGGCGCTTAGCGTCGCCTCGTTTGGTATAGATGTGCTGTAAAGAAGGGTGCGGGCTGGCTGCTATGACTGATGCCGTTGAGGTGCTGCGAATCGATTCGCTCGAGGACGAGCGGCTCGATGCCTACGTGCGACTGACCGAGCGTGAGCTTCGCTGCGTGCTGGAGCCGCAGAAGGGCATTTTTATCGCCGAGAGCGCCAAGGTCATCGAGCGTGCGGTGCGTGCCGGATACGAGCCGGTGAGCTTTCTTTTGGGCGAACGCTGGCTCGATCAGATGATGCCGCTGTTTGAGCGCCTGGTTGTGCGCGAGGGCGCGGGTCCGGCCCCGGTGTTCGTTGCCTCCATGGAGCTCATGGAGCAGCTGACGGGTTTTAACGTGACGCGCGGTGCGCTCGCGGCATTCCGTCGTCCACGCCAGATTCCGGTAGCCGAGTTCTTGAGTGGCGTCGTCGAGGCGGCGGGTGAGCGCCCGGTGCGCGTGTGCGTGCTCGAGGGCATTGTCGACCACACCAATGTCGGCGCGATTTTCCGCTCGGCGGCTGCGCTGAACGTCGATGGCATTTTGGTGAGCCCCACTTGCTGTGACCCGCTGTACCGTCGCTCGGCCCGCGTGAGCATGGGCACGGTGTTCCAGGTGCCCTGGACGCGCATTGGCAGCGAGGCGCGCGTATGGCCGCATGATGGGCTGGCGGCGCTGCACGATGCCGGCTTTTCGTGTGCCGCCATGGCGTTGACGGATGATTCGGTGTCGCTGGACGATCCCGTGCTGCAGGAGATTGACCGCCTAGCGATCTTTATGGGTACCGAGGGTGCCGGCTTGGGCACCAAGACCATTGCCGGCTGCGACCGAGCCGCGCGCATTCCGATGGCGCACGGGGTCGATTCACTCAACGTTGCCGCTGCGAGTGCCGTCGCCTTTTGGCAACTGTGCCCGCATGTGAGCAACGAGTACCACTACCAGCCGGGGCTGTATCACTAGGCAGATATTTCGCACCGGGCTCTGGTTCGGGACGTTTCGGCCGACGTCGGTCGGTGCTAAGCTGGTTTTGGCTTTCGTTTTAAAGTGCCGTTTTGTTGTTTGACGTACGCTGGTGGGGAGGGCGTGTGGCTAAGAAATCTACGGCTATCGATGTAACGCAGGGCGTTATTTGGCAGCAGCTGCTGTCGCTGTGCGTCCCCATCTTCTTTAGTTCGTTCTTTCAGCAGGCATACACGCTTATCGGTACCTATATCGTCGGTCAGTTTGGCGGCAAGCTTGCGCTGGGTGGCATTCAGGCCACGATGGTGCTTACGGAGCTCTGCATTGGTTTTTGCGTCGGTGTTGGTGCTGGCTGTGCCGTTATTACCGGCCAGTTTTTTGGTCAGCACGATGACGAGCGCTTGAGCCGATCGGTCCATACGGCCATGACGCTCGCGCTGGTGGGCGGCATTGTCATTTCCATTCTGGGCATGGTGTTTGTCGAGCCGATGCTTGTGCTGATGAATACACCGCATGAGCTGCTGGCCGAGGGTGTGGCGTATGCCCGTTGCTACTTTGCCGCCATGTTTGCGGCGCTGCTGCTCAATATGGGGACGGCGTTGTTGCGCGCCGTGGGCGACACGCGCGGTCCGGCGGTCATTATTGCCTCCGGCTGCTTCGTCAACGTGGCGCTCGACATTCTCTTTGTCGCCGTGCTGCACATGGAAGCGCTGGGCTGCGGCATCGCGGTGGCGCTGACTATCTGCACCAATGCCACGATGATTGTGATCCGCATGATGCGCGCTCCGGGGGCGTGGCGGTTGTCGCTATCCAAACTCGGTATCGATCGCGGCATTTGCAAGAGCATGCTTTCGTGCGGTTTGCCGCTGGGCGTTCAGTCTGCGGCGTATTCGATCTCCAACGTTTTGATTCAGGTGTCGGTCAACTCGTTTGGAGCCGATGTTACGACCGCTTGGGGTCTTTCCGGTCGCCTGGACGGCATTATCTGGATGGTGACCGAGGCGCTTGGTGTGTCGATTACTACGTTCTCGGCGCAGAACTTTGGTGCGCGCAATTACGATCGCATGCGAAAGGGATACCACACGTCGCTCGTGCTGTCGTTTGTGCTTATCGGTGGCCTGTCTGCCGTGCTGCTGGTATTCTCGGGCCCGCTTTCGCGTCTGTTTATCGACGATGTCGCAATTTCGGCCTACACCACGACGATTCTTCATTTCATCGCGCCGTTCTACGCGATCTTCTCGATTATCGAAAACGCGTCCGGCTCCATCCGTGGCGCTGGCGTGAGCTTCCAGCCTATGATGCTCACGATATTCGGCACGGTCGTGCTCCGCGTGGCGTGGGTGTTCGCGATTATGCCGCTCGACCCCTCGCTCGAGCATCTGCTGCTGGTCTACCCCGTAACCTGGGTAATAACCGCCACGATGTTCACCATCTACCACCACAGCGGCAACTGGCTAGGCCGCGCCACTGCCTAATGATCCCTGGGGGGACGGAGGAAAACGGCTCATTGCTCTCCGTCGTGATGTCGATGATCCGTTTCCCTTCGTCCCCTTCGGATCAATTAGTATTCGATGCCTTGGCGGGCCAGGAGGCCTTCGTCGAAGTAGTGTTTGACGAGGCGCATTTCGGTGACCAGGTCGGCGAGGTCCGCGATGGGCAGCAGGCCGCGGCCGGTCAGTATGAGCTCTGTGGTGTCGGGTTTCATCGCGATCAGTTCCTCGACATCCTCGCGCGTCACGAAGCCGCGGCGCATGGCCTCGCCGAGTTCGTCCAAAATCAGAACGTCGACCTGTGCGATCTGCTCGCGTGCGAGCTCCATGATCTGTGCGGCGCAAGCCTCGGGCGTGTCGCGGTCGGCCTGTACAATTCGTAGCCCTAGGCGTGGTGCCGCATCATGCTCGGCGCAGTGCAGCTTCTTGGCAAACTGAAGCATGAGCACGTTAAGTCCATAGCCCGTGGCGCGCAGCGCGAGCCCCAGCGCAGCCGTCGTCTTGCCCTTGCCGTCGCCCGTATAGATCTGAACCTTGCCGACTTCGAGTGATGCCATCTCTATTCTTTCGTGCCCGGCGTCGGTTTATCGCCGGCCGGGTTGGGTATTCTAGTTAGCATTATCAACCCCAGTAGATGGAGTTCAAGCAGATGGAGATGGATGACAACAAACGTAGACGGAATATGATCCTCTACGTGCTCATCGCCTTCGTCGTCTACCTCGTGCTCTCGACCGTTCTGTTCCCCAACATCGGTCACACGCAGCAGATTACGAAGACCGATTATTCGACGTTTGTCAAAGCGCTCGATAAGAAGAGTGTCGACAAGGTCGAGTACAACACGGACGATTACTCGATTTATTACACCAAGAAGGGCGAGGACGAGAACATCGCCTACAAGACGACCGGCGTGCCGAGTGACACGGGCTTTACCGATCGCGTGCTCGAGGCCGGCGCCTCGCTGGAGTCGGTGGTTCCCGATAAGAACTCGGGCCTGATGACTTACTACTTGCTCACGCTCGTCCTTCCCATGGCGATTTTCTTCCTCATCGGCTGGTGGCTCAACCGCCGTATGAAGAAGGCCATGGGCGATGACGGCCCGTCCATGAATTTTGGTGGCGGCGGCTTTGGCGGCGGCGGTCTGGGTAAGTCCGGTGCGCGCGTTATCGCCTCCAAGGATGTTGGCGTGACCTTTAAGGATGTTGCTGGTCAGGAAGAGGCCAAGGAATCCCTGAAGGAGGTCGTCGACTTTCTGGAGAAGCCGCAGCGCTATGAGGAAATCGGCGCCAAGCTGCCGCGCGGTGCTCTTCTCGTGGGCCCTCCTGGCACTGGTAAGACCCTGCTTGCCAAGGCTGTTGCCGGCGAGGCGGGCGTACCGTTCTTTAGCATTTCGGGCTCTGAGTTCGTCGAGATGTTCGTCGGCCGTGGCGCCGCCAAGGTGCGCGACCTGTTTAAGCAGGCTAAGGAAAAGGCCCCCTGTATCGTATTTATCGATGAGATTGATACCATCGGCAAAAAGCGTGACGGTGGCGGCTTTAGCGGCAACGACGAGCGTGAGCAAACGCTCAACCAGCTGCTGACCGAGATGGATGGCTTCGACAACCACAAGGGTATCGTCGTCCTCGCTGCCACCAACCGTCCTGACAGCCTCGATCCCGCTCTGCTGCGCCCCGGTCGTTTTGACCGCCGCATCCCCGTTGAGCTGCCCGACCTGACCGGCCGCAAGAACATCCTCGAGCTTCACGCCAAGAGTGTGAAGACCGAGCCGCCGATCGATCTGACCGCGATTGCCCGCGCCACGCCCGGAGCCTCGGGCGCCGACCTGGCCAATATCATCAACGAGGGCGCCCTGCGCGCCGTTCGCGAGGGTCGCAAGCGTGCAACCCAGGACGACTTCGAGGAGTCGGTGGAGGTCGTCATCGCCGGCCAGCAGCGTAAGTCCACGGTGCTGTCCGATCACGAGAAACAGGTCGTGTCCTATCACGAGATCGGCCATGCCATCGTTGCCGCCCGCCAGAAGGGTTCTGCGCCGGTTACGAAGATCACCATCGTGCCGCGTACGAGCGGTGCTCTGGGCTACACCATGCAGGTCGAGGAGGACGAACGCTTCTTGACCACGCGCCAGGAGGTGCTCGACAAGCTCGCTGTCTACTGCGGCGGACGTGCTGCCGAGGAGCTCATCTTTGGTGAGATGACGACTGGCGCGGCCAATGATATCGAGCAGGCCACCAAGCTCGCCCGCAACATGGTGACGCGCTTTGGTATGTCGGAAGAGTTTGGCATGATGGCGCTCGGTACCGTTCAGAATGCCTACCTCAACCAGGACACGTCGCTCACCTGTGCCCCCGGTACGGCCGAGCGCGTCGACGCGATCGTCGCCAAGCTGATCGAGGACGCACATGACCGCGCCCTGCAGATCCTGAAGGAAAACAAGTTTAAGCTCCATGAGCTGGCTCGTTATCTGTACAAGAAGGAGACGATCACGGGCGAGGAGTTCATGAATCTCCTCACGCGCGAGAATCCGCTGATGCCAAAGCAGCAGTAAGGCTGGTTGCACAACGTCGAACGCCCCATTTGAGTTTCTATCTCAAATGGGGCGTTTTGTTTGGGAGGGATATGTATGAAGATCGTGGTGAGTGCCTGCTTGATGGGAGAGAGCTGCAAATATAACGGGCTCGACAATTACCATCGCGCGTTGGTCGAGGCCTGCGAACGCACAGGGACCGAGGTCCTGTTGGTGTGTCCCGAGGTTTTTGGCGGCTTGCCCACACCGCGCAAGCCGTCCGAGATTGTGAATGGCGAGGTTTGTACCTGCGAGGGCATCTCGGTCGATCGCGAGTTTCGCCAGGGTGCTCAGCGCGCGCTCGATATGTGCGAGCAGGCGGGCGGCCCGTCCGAGATCGCTGCGTGCGTCTTACAGGACCGTAGCCCCTCGTGCGGTGCGGGTCGCGTCTACGATGGCACCTTTAGCGGCACGCTCACTGTGGGCAATGGTGTTTTTGTCGATCTGCTGCTGCGTCACGGGTACCGTGTGATTCCGGCTAGCGAGTTCGATCCCAGCATACTGGAGCATTGTCCACAGCACTCGAACCCAACACTTCCTCACGGGTGACCGTTTTGGCATCATCCGTGAAGTTGATATTGAGTACGACCCGGTCATCAAAGACGTAGACCGAGTTGACAGGCGCCGTACCCATGCAGCCCCTCCCCACGACCCTCGCGCAGGAACGCGCACACGGCCTTCCCGTCTCTTGCGCCTCTCCCGGAACTGTCCACATCAGCGTAGCCAATCCAGTCCGCCAAGGGCTGCAGCCCGGATAACGCGGCGATGGAGGGCTTCTTCGGCCTGCTCAAGAAGGAGTTCTGGCACGGCAGGGACTGGTCGGACTGGACCCCCGCCCGCTTCATCGAGGAACTCGGGGGCTGGATCGGCCGATACAATACGGAGAGGCGCAGCGATGCGCTCGGTGGCCGCACCCCGGCCGAGTTCCGCTCCGCGCTGGGAAGGGCCGCGTAACGGTCCAAGAAATCGTCCGCAGTCCCCATTCTTGCCCCTTTGGGACGGCTTCTTGTTGGGGCATGCCTGCCCCAAACCCTGCTAGGAACGAGTGCAGCATACTGGAATTTTAAATTACTCTTTGCAAATAACCTTTGAACCTTCACCATCAATTACAATTCCCTGACGGTTGT
>CAUGJN010000093.1 GCA_959599635.1 uncultured Collinsella sp. | reverse complement strand
CGCTCGCTCGGGGTATACTTTCGACTATATACGGTTCTAATGTGCATGCATTGGGCCTATTTGTCGGATTATGGATGTGGAGCGCACATGGCGAACACCCAGAACTATATTAACCACCTGCTGCAGAACACCGGCATCACGCCGGCATGCAGCGAAGAAGAGCGCTTGGCTGCCGAGGATATCGCTCAGATCTTCCGCAACCACGGCTTTGATCCCGAGGTTCAGGAGTTCAATGCCCCGGCGCCCAGCAGGTTGGCATTTGCCGTTACCGGTATTCTTGCGTTTGCCGGCGCCCTGCTGATGGGCATCGGCGGCGGCATCGGCTTGGTCGGCACCTTGCTGGCCATTGTCGGCGCCGTTCTTTACGTGCTCGAGCGCACGGGCCACCCCGTGGTTTCACGCCTGGGCAAGACGGGCGTGAGCCAAAATGTCATCGCCTACCACAAGGCCTCGGGCCCGCTCGCGTCTCCGCGCAACCGCCCGGTGGTCGTTGTCGCACACTACGACTCTCCCCGTGCCGAGCTGCTCGCCCGCGAGCCCTATGCTTCGTATCGTGCGCTCATCGCCAAGCTGTTGCCCGTTGCCACGGTTGCCCCTGCTGCCGTTGCCATCTTGCGTATCCTGCCGCTCCCCGGCGCGCTCAAGGTTCTGCTGTGGATTGTCGCGATCCTCGCTTCCCTCGTTGCGCTCGCCAACGCGGCAAACATCATTTCTAACCGCTACATTCTTCCCTATACGTCCGGCGCGGTGTGCAACAAGTCTTCTGTCGCCGCTATGCTCGGCGTTATGGACAACGTTGCTCCCTTCCAGGGCGAAAACGAGTTTCCCGACGATGTTCCGTTCGATACCTATTTTGGGGAGCAGAAGCGTCGTGCCGAGGAGATGGCGCGCGCAGCAGCGGAGTATGCCGCGGCCCAACAGCAAAACGACTACGGCAACACCATCGAGTATGAAGAGCCTACCTACGCCGAGGATGAGTTCGGTCAGCCGATTGCTCCCGACGCTCAGGCCGAGCCCGAACAGGGTGAGGATTTCGACGAGCAGATCGAGGGCTTTGAGGGTGCGTCTGCCGGCGAGACGCTGATTGGCGCCATTGTGCCCGAGGATCAGAATCAGGCTGTCCAGGCTGAAGAGTTCAATGACGAGGTTTCCGCTGCCGAGCCGGCGGAGGAGCCTGTCGCGGCCGAGCCCGAGCCCAAGCTCTATCGCAATGCCGCCGGCAACATCCGCTTTGGTTCGGATGCCATCCGTGCGCTCGGGATGCTTCCCGAGTCCTGCACGCTCGATTACGAGGAGGGCGAGGAGCCGACGTTTGAGCCCGAGCCTGCCCCCGTCGTGACTGCACCTGCGCCCGCCGTCACCGTGGATGATGAGTCTGCCGCGGTTACCGCTGCCGTTGCCGAGCCCGAGGCGGTGTCCGCGATCGATCCCGCGGCAGGACTGGACATTTTGGCCCCCGCCGCGCCGGCGCAAGACGTTGCGGACGAGCCTGACGACGATTACGTTGAACAGCCGAGGCGCGTGTCTTACGAGAGCGATACTGATTTTTCGGCCGAGATTCCCGCGGCAACGCCCCATGCCGATATTGCATCCGCGTTCTCTTCGATTGGCGCCAGTGCTTCCAACTTCTTTAAGGGTGCGCTTGCAAAGGGCAAGAAATTTGTCGACGATTTCGAGGAGAAGCGCGCTGCCGCACGCGAGGCTGCCGAGCAGGAGGCTATCGCTCAGCAGCAGGCAGCCGAGGCGGCACGTGAGCGCGCGGCGCAAGAGCTCGAGCAGAACGAGGCTATGCAGTCCGCGCCCGTCGACGCTGCCGAAGCTACAACGTCCTTTGAGTCCCAGCAACCGGCGTCCACGGATGTTGTTGAGGCGACGACGTCTTTCGAGGCTCAGCAGCACGTCGATAGCACCATGTCGTTTGATGCCGCGCAGTTCGATTCCACGATAACGTTTGAAAAGCAAGGCACCGCGATTGCCGAGCCCCTTCCTGTTTCCGATGAGCAGGGCGACGCGGCAGACGATGGCGAGCCCATTGATGCTGCCGAAATTCAGGATGCTGCCGAGGACGAGTCCGTCGAGGTCAACTCTGACGAAGAGCAATACGCGGCAGCCGATCAAGGTGATTCGGCCGAGGTCGAGCAGGAGGAGGTGCCTGCGGTTTCCGAGACTCCCGAGACGGATGAGTCGAGGCCTTACTCCACGCAGATTTTCACCATGCCGACCCCGAGTGGTTCCGGTGCCACGGTTGCCGATGTCGCTCCCACCCAGGACGAAACGGTCGATTCCCTTATGGCCCAGATTTCCTCCCAAGCATCGCCGCGTCCGCAGATGAATGTTCCCGATCCGGCGTCGGCACCGTCGCCTGCACCCTCCTCGTCTCCGCTGGCTTCGGTCCCCGATCCGTCGCTGCCGTCGATGAAGCAGACAAACGTTGCGTCTCGCACGTCGCTGTTCGACCTTCCCGATCCCTCCGCACAGGTCAACGACCCCTTTGCTACCGCCCAGGGTCCCGAACCCACATCGGCACCCGTTGCGCCTCCTATGCCCGTTGCGTCGGGCGCACAGCCGATCGAGACCATTTCGGCTCCCGCCCCTGCGGCACCCAAGTCTCGCAAGCGCGGCCTGGGCGGCCTGTTCGGTCGTAAAAAGAAAAACGAACAGGACAGCATGAGTGACTGGCTGGGCGTCGAAGACGATTACGATGCCAAGAAGTCCGGTCGCGGCATCGGTTCGTGGGATAATTTCGAGGACGATAACGATGGCTGGAAGGGCGGCGCTACGTCTTCCGACGGCGCTTCTTCCGAAGATATGCTCTCGGCTGTCGCCTCTATGGGCGACGATGAGCTGCTCGGTCACGATATCTGGTTTGTGGCAACGGGCGCCTCGGATTGTGATGGCGCCGGTATGAAGGCCTTCTTGGCTTCGCATCGCGATAAGCTCCGCGGCGTCTTCTTCATCAATCTTGAATCCGTCGGCGCCGGTAGGCTTTCGGTGGTGACGGTTGAGGGCGAACAGCAGCTGCTCAAGGGCGATCGCCGCATCATGAACCTGGTCAGCAAGGTGTGCAAGTCGTTCCATGTCGATTGTGGCGCGCTCGAGATGCCCTATGCCAAGACCGATGCCTACGCCGCGCTCGAGGCGAGCCGCCGAGCCCTCACCATCGCCGGCGTGGACGGCACGCGTCTGGCTTGCGCTCGTACCGAGGACGACCTGCCCCACAATGTCAACCCGACGAACATTGCCACGGTATCCGAGGTCGTGACCGAGGTTATTCGCCGTTCGTAGACGGAGCTCTAAGGAGTCAACGTGTTTTCGTATATTAAGCGCCATTGGCCTGTCTACGTGATTTTGACCTTGATTGCCATTGCGTTGGGGTTTGGAGCCGCCTATATCGTGGGTGCGAAGGGCTCGACCCCCGCCTCCGCAATCAGCGAAGAGGTGGAGCAAGAACAGAGCACGGGTGCCGATGGGATTCCTGAGTCCGAGCAAGCAATCGTTGATGGTGGATCTTCGTCTGCAGAGTAGATACGGCGATTTAAATGATTGAAAGCGGGCGAGCCGGGGGACTGGCTCGCCCGCTTTTTCATCGCGCTAGCGCTTCTTTGGGATTGACCTAAGGCGAGCGAACCATAGGGCTGCGGCACCCGAGGTCAGGAGCGCGGTGATGCAAGCGGCGATGGGGGCTGATCCTGTTGCCGGTAGGTCCTGCGGTAGGGTACAGCGTTGAATGACACTGTCCTCGTCATGTGACTCAAGTTTATCGCCGCCGCCGTTGCGGCAAAGATCGACGCGTGCGCTGTTGGTGAGTGCAGTTTGGGGTGTATAAGCCGACGTTGCCTGCATGTGCACGACTGCGCCCCGAGCATCTGTGCCAAGGATTGCTCTGGCATCGTCAAGGTCGTCGTGCTCATCTTTGAGATCATCACGGGTCCAAGAATCCGCATCGCTTCGAGTCGTAAAGTCGGCGGCTACCGCACCGTATTCAATGCGAATGCCCGTCACGACGGTATTGGATGCAAGGTCGAGTTCTTTCGCCTCGAGTGTGGCGGATTCCGTGGTCGAGACATCCGCCTTCCAGAGGTGCCAGCCGTCGTAATCGACGAGGCGGCAATCTTCACCCAGACTCTCTTTTACTTCGTCGGACTCAAGCCAAGGATTTTCGTGCCCATCGTCAAGCGTCGCGTTTGCCGGCTCATCGACGTCTGTCGAGTCCAACGGCATCGTGCGATACCACACGTTGCACAGACCGTTGAGGTCGCCGATGGCGACGGGGGTTTCGATTGAGACGAATCTCGCCGTGCCGTCTTTGGCGCACTCAAGATCATCGGTAATCGTAAACTCATCAACCCAAGTAGCGGAATCGTTTCGAGCATCGATGGTATAGGAGAAAAGTCCGTCCGTATTGGTTTGCATCGCGGCGCGGTTTTTTCCATCGCCGTTAGCCAACAGACCCTTCCCGATAGGTTGGACAAGTTCCTGACGCTTGTCGACCTGTCCTTTGATCTCGATGGGCGCATCCTTCATCGCGACGGATTGGACTTCTCCCGTATCCTTTATTTCAAACGTTATCTCCTCGGCAAGGTCATAGGTCCGCGGAGACATCGTTTCGCGCAACGAGTAGGTGCCGGGTGCAAGATGTTCGATGCGGTGCGGCTTGTCGGATGAGGTCCAGGAGTCTATTTCGGTTTTATCGGGACCATATAAGGTGAGCTGTGCGCCTTTCACTTCCTGCTCTCCGCTTGCATCGACCTTGGAGATATCAACCTTGGTGTAATCGTCGGATACGTTAAGCCGTGCTTCCACAACGGGTGTTTTCTGGTCGGCATAGGTAAGGTCGACGATATGGTGCGTCCGGTCGAGTAAGAAGCCGGTCGGCGCTTGAGTCTCGACAACCTCGTAGCGTGCGGTGCCAGATCCCAGCGGGAGGTCGTCCGCGCGTGCTTCTCCAGTTTCATCCGTCGTGACGGTAGCGACAGTCTCACCGTCGAGCGCGGCAATGCTACCGTCGGGGCGCACGATATCACCTGTGGCACGGATCTCAAAGATGGCGCCCGCGAGGCTGCTGCCGTCTACGGCATCGGTTTTAACGATCCTGATGTTTCCGGTCGCGGCGCGGTCATAATACGAGACGATTGCAACGGGCGTTAGGTTTATATCGGCGGGTATGTTTACCTCGATCTCTCCGCCGACAAGATAGGGCTCTTTGGCCGAGGTTTCGCGTACATAATAGGTGCCCGGCACGAGCGATTCGGGCAGTGTGACGGTGCCGGTCGCGTCAGTCGTAAAGGTGTCCATTACGTTATGTGCTGGATACCAGCATGTTTGTGAGACAGGTTTGTGATTGCTGTCGAGGAGTTGGAAGGTGAATCCGGCTAGGGGAACAGAAGCGCCTGTTTGGGCATCGCGTTTTACAATCTGGAGATGCGTCGACAGAGCGTGGTTGTCCACGATATATTGAAGCTCGGCGCCGTCGGAAATCTGATTGGCCTCGACGGTCCATTCCCCCGCACGTTTAAAACCCTCGGGGACGGTTTCCGGAACCTCACGAACCGTGTAGCCGGCGCGGTCGTATGGGACGGCTCCGTGGACACCGGCTGGTCGCTTGCCTGTGCCGAACCATGCTTCGGGCTGGTCTTTGGTGGAGGCAAAGCCATAGATGTTTGTAGTCAGTGTGCCAACAACCTGCTGAGAGCTGTTACTGACAACCTCAAAGACAACATCTCCTGCCGGCTGCTCCAGGCCGGATTGATCGCTATTGCCGTAGTCCTTGAATTTGGAAATCTCAAGGTCAAACGCAATGGGGGTATCGGAAACGCGAGATTCGATCTCGACCACGCCTGAATCGCCGAGCTGGTCGGCTCCGACGGTGTAAGACCAGCTGTCACCGGAGGGCAAATAGCCCTCGGGCGCCTTCGATTCATAGATGGTAAAGGTTCCCAGCGGGACATCGGTGAGGGTAGCTCGACCGCTTTCATCGGTCCTGAGAGTTTGTGTCCATCCAAGGGTTGATTGCGATACGCATACGAATTCTGCTCCTGCGAGCGAAGCCCCAACTTGGGGGCCTGCATTCGTTGCGGCGTCGAGCTTTACAATGCGCAAGGTAATGGTGCCGGGTTGTTCATCAATGGTGACGTATCCGCCGTTATCCGTCGTGGTAAAGGCAATACGATCGTGCCGGGGGATATAACCAGCTGGCGCTGTTGTCTCAACTAGGTAGTATGCCGTGTTGGGTAGGAGTGTTGCCTGTGCTCGACCGTTGCCGTCCATCTGGATGGTGCCAACACGTGCGTCGCTGGCGCTCTCAAAAATATCGAATGTTGCCCCGGTAAACTGATAGGTATTGTTTCCGCTGGTAATAACGGTGTTCGCAGACTGCTTTTGGAAGGAAACAGAGACCGCCGGCAGTACATAGAGCATATCTTGACGTCTGCTGCCGCCCGATACGGTTCCTAGATAGCGCCGCGCGCGGTGCGGAGCGGCTTTGATGCTTCCTGATTTTGCGCTGTCGTGGAGCCACCGCGCAGCCGCCACGACTTCATTGTCGGCGGTAAAGCGCCCGCTCTTGGTTTTGCCCTGAGCGGTCGTGTAGGAGTAGGTGCCGTCGACATGGGTGGTGCCGTTGAGCATCCATACGGCAAGCTGGGTGGCGGCGCGGGCGCGATCGGGTGAAAGATGGTAACCGCCAAACGACGTGGCGGTAGGATATCCGTGACAAACGATTGCTGCGAATTCGTCGTCGAGCCACACCCAGCCTTGATCAAAGTTGAGCCATGGGCCGCCCGGCTTGGTGGGGCCGGGACGCTCCTGGTTCATGCAGTAGGCAATCGAGGCGTCTTGAGCTTCATACTTGCCGATAAAGAAGAGCCCACAATCATCGCTGATAGTGCGGAAGCCGAGCTGGTCGTAGCCATCGACGGCAAATGCGGCTCCCGGTGCCAGACAGCCGAAAAGCAGGAAGAGGAGCAGGAGCAGCGGACCTGTTGCGATTGCGCTGTGGACAGAGTGCGTGGGTGCGTTGGACATGGCTGCTCCTTATCCCTCGTGCGCCGCATGGGGAGGTTGCGACGCGTAGGATGAGGCTACCCCCGAGGTTCATGCGGGTAAGTACCGGAGCCTGACCAAAAGCTTGCCCAATTCCTGACAAATAGAGCTCAAATACAACAATCAAGCAAAAGCGCAGGTAGAAGATAAGGAGAAAAGGAGGCCAAAGGTCCTTGTCTCCACAATTGATACGATTTTCAAACGAATCTCCACAGCTAAAACAAGTATCGCCACCCTTGTATCGAACAAGACAACCGCGTTATACTATCCCCCACATATGCGGGCATCGCCAAGTGGTAAGGCATCAGCTTCCCAAGCTGACACTCGCGGGTTCGAGTCC
>CAUGJN010000092.1 GCA_959599635.1 uncultured Collinsella sp. | reverse complement strand
TGGCAAGCGAGATGCCATATGCCTCCTCGGTAAGCGTCGCGGCAACAGCCAGCGTCTGACGCTTCGAGGCACCCGTCAGATGCGGTGCAATCGATGCCGAGTAAAGAGCAAAGCGCGAGGAGATTGCGGCGACGCTTGCGATAATCGACGCCGCAGGCACACCTGCCAGCCACAGATTGCAGACCATAAACTGTCCGCTGCCCGTCACAAACGTGCTGCTCAGAGCAAAGACCATCCAGGGCTCCATTCCCGTCTGCCCCATGATCATTCCGCACGGCGCGCCTATTGCAACATAGGTAAGCATCACTGGCCAGACGATTTTAAAGATCCTAAGGACCATGCCACTCCCATTCTGGTAAGTCGTCTGCAGCGCGCCTCGCAACGCAGCAGAAATATCAACCGGCGGCAATAAAGTTCGCCTACAATTGCCACCGGATCGAAAGACACAACTTTTTAGGAAGTCATTATGACAGCTATCGATCGAGACCAGGCGCGCGCGGCCTTCAAAAGCTACACCGATGCCTACGACGCAACCAACCCACGCATCGCGCTTAAAATCGAGCATACGTACCACGTGGCCGAGGCATGCGATGCCGTAGCGCGCGAGCAGAGCTGGTCGTCAGAAGATATTGACCTGGCATGGCTTTGCGGCCTGTTACACGATATGGGCCGCTTTGAGCAGCTGCGGCGCTGGGACACGTTTAAGGATGCCGAGAGCATGAGCCATGCGGCGTTGGGCGTCGAGGTGCTTTTTGGCGAGAATCCCGCCGATGCACCCGCCACGACAAACATTCGCGATTTTATCGATGACCCGGCAGAAGATGAACTCATCCGAGCGAGCATTGCCTATCACAGCGACTTTCGCCTGCCGGCACAACTCGACGAGCGTACACGACGCTTCTGCGATATCGTGCGTGATGGCGACAAAATCGACATTATGCGCACCATCGCCGACAGCACCGTCGACACCATCCTCAAGGTGAACGAGCAGACGTTTCTCGGCAGCCGTTTCTCGTCGCCGACACTTGCCGCCTTTGACGAGCACCGCTGCGTCGCACGCGATGAACGCGACGAGCCCGCAGACTACCTGGTGGGACTCATCTGCTTTATGTTTGAGCTTGTCTATCCGGCAAGCCGCGCGTCGGCGCGCGAACAGGGCGATATCTACCGCCTGCTCGACGCGCCCTTTGGCATTACGCGCCCCTTTACCGATCCCGCTACGCAAGCGACCTGGGAGCGCCTAAAGAACGAGATGCGCACCTGGCTGGCGCGCGCCTAGTGCTCAAGCTGAGCTAGGAGCTCCTCAACGATCTCAACGGCATCGCCGACGACCTTGTACTGGGCGGCGCCGAAGATGGGGGCATCCGGGTCCTCATTGATGGCGACAATGCACTCCGCCCCACCGATGCCGGCGAGATGCTGGATAGCACCCGAGACGCCGATACTCACGAGGAGCTTGGGCGAGACCGACACGCCTGTCTGGCCAATCTGGTGGCGATACTCCAGCCAGCCCGCCTCCACGACGGGGCGCGTGCAACCAAGCTCGGCGCCTAGGGCATCGGCGAGTTTTCGCATCAGGGGCAGATTCTTCTTGGAGTCGATGCCGCGGCCCACCACAACCAGGCGATCGGCGTCGGCAATTGAGGCCTGTTGTCCCCACTCCTCGGCGGGAATCGAGATCTCGACACGGGCCTTAACGTCATCCGCAAGCACTACCTGGGTAATCGTGCCGGAGCGGCTATAGTCAAACTCGGGCGCCTTAAAGATGCCGGGGCGCACCGTTGCCATCTGAGGACGGTGGTTGGGGCAGATAATGGTGGCCATCAGGTTGCCGCCAAACGCCGGGCGCGTCTGCTGCAGCAAGCCCGTCTCCGCATCCATCGAAAGCACGGTGCAGTCGGCCGTGAGGCCCGTCTGCAGGCGCACGGCAACGCCAGGCGCCAGCTCGCGACCAAAGGCGGTCGCGCCGTACAGAATTGCCTCGGGCTTGCGCTCGGCCACCAAATCGCAGATCAGCCGGGCGTAGACCTCCGCATCGTTCTGGCACAGGCGCTCGTCACGACAGACCAGAACTTCGTCCGCGCCGGCACAAACCAGGTGTTCGAGGTCCCCGAGCGAGCCCTCGGAACCCATGCCGATCAGCGCCACCAGGCGACAGCCGCGTGCATCGGCAAGCTCGCGCCCCTTGCCCATGAGCTCGAAGGCCACGGATGTCACGGCATCGTGCTCGTCAGTTTGCACGAAGACCCAAATGTCTCGATATGCGTCAAGGTCTGCCGCGCCGGCAGCCTCGTCGCGCTCGATCGAGATGGCGTTGACGGGGCAGGCGTCGACGCACCCGCCGCACAGGATACAGCCGTCGGTTACGCGGGCACAGCGATTGGGGCGCTCGCCCTCCACCACAATGCCGCCCGAGGCGCAGGCGCGAACGCAGCGACCGCAGCCGATACAGGCTTCGCTATCGATAATCAGCCCGCTCATCTATGCCATCCCCTCAATAATCTTGGCAAGTTTTACCGCCTGCTCGGACGCCGTTCCCTCAACGGCCTCGCACGTTTGGTCACGGTCGGGCACAAACGAGCGCACGACCTGCGTCGGTGATCCGGCAAGGCCGCAACGCGAGGGGTCGGCGTTTACGTCGGCAGCGCTGGCCACGCGCACGTCTGCATCCTCGGCCGCGCGAATACCGGCAATACTCGGCATGCGCAGCTGGCCAATCTCCTTGGCAGTCGTCATCGCACACGGCATCTCCAGGTACACCGTCTCCTCGCCGGCATCGCAGCCGTGAACGAGCGCCAGCGAGCCACACGTCGTAAATCCCGCGCTCTGCACACAGCTCACGTCGGTCACGCAGGGGATCCCAAAGGCGCCGGCCAGCTCGGGGCCGATCTGGGCCGTATCGCCGTCCACTGCCATCTTGCCGCAGATGAGCAGGTCAAAGTCCTCATCGAGTGCCTCGATGCCGCATTTGAGGGCATAGGTGGTGGCTAGGGTATCGGCGCCCGCAAAGGCTCGGTCGGTCAGCAGCAGCGCGTCGTCGGCACCGCGGGCGATGCAGTCGCGCAGCAGCGATTCTGTCGCGGGGATGCCCATCGACACCACCGTCACACGCACGTCCATGCCAAAGCCGATATAGTCGTCCTTCAGCGCTAGCGCACATTCGAGGGCACTTGCATCGAAGGGATTAATGACCGCCTGTCTGCCATCACGCACGATAGTATTGGTCTTGGGGTCCATCTTGATCTCGGTGCTTCCGGGCACCGCCTTGACGCACACCACCATATGGAAATCACTCATCTTCACGCGCCCCCTTTCTGGACGAGTTCATCCAAGAGCTTCTCCGTAAACAGGTTTCCGCGGCCCAGCTGTCCGGCAGGGTCGAGTTGGAGCTTGAGACGGGCCGACTCGACCATGGCCTCGTGGCCGTACATCGTCTCAAGAAAGCCCGCCTTGATCTTGCCGACGCCGTGCTCGGCAGAAACGGCACCGCCCATGGCCGTGACCTCGGAAGCCCACTGGGCAAAGAGTTCTCCACCACGACGGTAGTCTTGCGCATCGCGCGGCAGGATGTTCACATGCAGATGGTTGTTGCCGATATGGCCCCAGGCGGCAGACTCGAGCCCGCTTTCGGCCAACGTGTGGCGATAGAGAGCGACAACGTCGGCCAGGCGCGCATTGGGCACCGACATGTCCGATCCCAGCTTGGTGATGGTGGGGTCGGTGCGGCGACGCTCGTCGATAAGCATATTGACGCTCTCTGGCACCGCATGACGGAAGAATCGCTGGCATTCGCGATCGACCTCGGTGCGCGCGACCCAGGTCGCATCGTCACGACCGCCCGCAAGCTCCAGTACCCATCCCAGGTGATACAGTTCCTCAGTCGCCTGCTTCTCGTCATCGCAATCGAGCTCCACGTAGACGCAGACCTTGGCCTCTTTGTCGAGCGCCGGCAGCGAAGAAAACGCCGTCGACTGCTCACGCTGACGGCGCAGGATATCCAGGGCGCCTGCATCGAAATATTCGATGGCGGCTGCATGTGATAGGACGGGACGCACGGAATCGGTAAAGGACACGGCCTTGTCTTCGCTGTCAAAGAAACAGCTCACGCCCCAAACGACCTCCGGTGCCGGCTGCAGGGCAATCTCGAGCTCGGTGATGACGCCGAGCGTTCCGCAGGCACCGATAAAGAGGCCGATGGCATCCATGTCGTCCGCGACGAAATAGCCCGAGGCATTTTTGGTCTTGGGCATGGTGTAGGTGGGAAGATCAAGCTCGAGCGCACGACCTTCCGCCGTCACGAGTGACAGGTGGCGGCCCCGGGCAAAAACTTCGCCACGCCGAAGCTCGAGCAGGTCACCGTCGGTCAGCGCGACGTGAAGGCCCGTGACGTGCGGACGCATGGGACCGTAAGCGTAGCTACGGGCGCCGGAAGCGTTGCATGCCGCCATACCGCCCAGACAGGCAGATGCCTCGGTGGGATCGGTGGGAAAGAACTGCTCGGGGGACTCTTGGAACTCCTCGTAGGCCTCAAGCGATGCCTGGTCCCAACCAGCGGTCGGCAGTACCTTCTTGCTCAGCTGCTTACGCAGCTCCGAGAGCACAACGCCCGGCTCCACGCGCAGCAGAAATTGGCCTTGTTCATCGCGGCGAAGGCCCAAGTAGCGATTCATACGGGAAGTATTGAGGATATGCCCACCGTGGGGCACGGCACCGGCGGCAAGGCCGGTTCGGGCGCCCTGAACCGTTACCGGGACACGCTCGGCATGGAGCGTTTCCAAAATGGCACGGACCTCGTCTTCCGTTGTCGGAAACGAGATGCTCGATGCTTTGCCCGATGCACGAGATTCATCGCGGCCATACTCTTCGAACTCGTCGGTGAAGGGTTTGATGGTTGCAGACACGCGAACTCCCCCTTTAGCTAACTACAGTGTTTGCAGGGAGATGTTACCGCATCGTTTCGTCGACGTGTTCGAGACCGTCTCCATAATTGGCGATTTTTATGCTCGTGCAATTCGGCGAGCGGCAAGGTTTCCTCGGCAGACGATGCTTTTGACACATGTCGCTTTACCGCCAGCGACCACGCAATTGTCGCTCGAAAAAAATTGAAGTAATTTTTACCATCTTTTACCTGCGGAGATGTCAATCCGTCAAGCATTTGGTCAGAAATTGGTCAAGTAGTGACTGATACGGTCGGCGTCGACAGGCAAAACCGATAGAAGTTTTGGCCCCAGAAGCAGGGAGGTTCCCATGGCATATTACTGGCCCCAGTACGGCGTCGCCATCGAGGCCGACGACGATCCCTATCTCCTGCCTTTCGACGAAGAGGCGTTCCCCGATACGGCGGTCTACCACGTCACCACCGATGTTATCTGCGACCCCGAGTCGTTCTCGGCGCTCGCCCACCACATCGCGCGTATCCACGACATCGAGCTCCCTCACGACTTCGACGAGCTCATCTACTCGCGCCGTCTGATGCTTCACATGCTCTTTGGAGCGGACCCGTCCACGTTCGCACGTGTCTATACCACCAAGGACGCCGCATGAGTTCGAAGAAGCCGCCCCGCCTCGCAGGACTGGGGCGTCGCAAGAAACTCGTCGTTGTCTGCCTGGCTATCGTCTGCGCCCTCATCGCCGTAGGGCTATACGCCTGGCAGTCGCAGCCCGTGCCCGAAGCGGGCGCCTCAGTCACGACGGCAGAGGGTAAATCGCGACAAGAAATCCAAGATGAGCTCGATGCCATCGTCCGCGACAACATGATGACGATTTCGGTCGCGCCGGTCGCTCAGCTGCAGGAGGACGGCAAGCTGCGCGTCAACGTACAAAACGTCCAAGACAATAAATTTCCCCAGCGATTCCGCGTCATCCAAAACGACGAGACCATGTACGAATCCGGTGTGGTCGAGGCCGGCAAGACAATCGAGACGTGCCCCGCCGGCGACATCAAAGAAGGCGAGGCGTACATCGAGATCCAGGCACTCGATGCCAAGACCCTCGACAGCCACGGCAATCCGACACGTGTCAAGGTACGGGTTGAGCAAGCCGAGAACTAGCTTTTTCGGCCGACGCGGCACCGCATGCAATTCACCAGCATTCGTCCAATCATCGCGGGGACGGCCCGCGGCGAATAGAAAGGAACGACCATGGACATCACCAGGAACATGAACGGAGCCAGAGCGCTCGTCGTGGGCGCAGGGCTCGCGCTCGTGCTCGTAATGAGCGCCGCCCCGACGCCAGCTATGGCAGCCGGGCGCGTTGGAACCACGAAAGTAATGGTCAGGACCGAGATCAACAACGTTGAGTTCAAAGTTCCGACGGTTATTCCCTTCGTCGCCAAGGCCGACGGCACGCTTCAGGGCCCCTCGGAAGACGTGACCACCATCGACAATCTTTCGGCCTACGGCATCCATGTCACCAACATGAAGATCGACGCCATGAACACCTGGACCATTGCCGCCGACGCCAAGGCCGGAACCGCGCAGAACTCCATCGACTTTAAGGTCGGCCCCGACGGCGCACTCCAGAACGCCAGCGCCGCAATGCAGGGGACGGGCCTCGATCTTTCCAAGAATGCAGCCTTCGACATGGGCTACCAGGGCATTGCCGGCGGCACGGACAAAATTAAGCTCAAGACAAGCGGAAACGTCGCCCGCGTCACGCGTGACATCTTCCACGTAACCGGCGAAGGCGATCAGGTTGCAACGATCACCTGGACGGTCGAGCCCGGTGCGCACACGGCATAAGGCCGTCGCCCTGGCCGCCGCCGTCAGTATCCTAGCGTTTGGGCCAGCCATGGCCTTTGCCCAGCAAGAACAGGCGCAGGCCGCCACGCAAGTGACGGTCGACCTCTCGGAGCTCGACCGCGGCAACCGCGAGGAACCGTTGGCACAGACAGACGACAGACGATGGCTCTTGACAGCAGGCGCCACGGCAGCAGGCGCGGGAACCGCCGGCCTCGGTCTGCACATCAAACGCAGCCAGAAACGAAATACAGACAGGCCGCACTAAATTAGCTAAGGAGACCCCATGGCATCGAAGAACCTTTTGCCCGTCGTCGCACTCTGCGGCGCGCTCGCAACCGGAACGCCTGTCGCCGCTTGGGCGTCTCCCGTCATGGCAGGCTCCTTACCAGCAGCCCTAAGCTCCGCACCAAATCCGTCGAGCGCCATTGCGTGCAAGCGTTTTTCGATCGCACAGGCCGCAATCTCAACCTCGGGATGCCTTCGTCGTAATACGGACGGCTCGATAGTCGTGGATACCAAGCGTTCGAACAAGGCAAACGGCTCCCAGGCGGGGTGCGCTTTCTGCACGTGGCGCTCGGTTGTGCTCGATGCAGATGGCAATCCATGCAATTTAGAGCTGCGCATCGACATCGCTTCGGTCGATGACTCGGCGAACGGAGCGAAGGTCGCCTTCGACGGTGCGTTTTTCGAGAAAGGAGGCGGTATATGTCTGGGCTGCGCCGCCGCGAATGCAGACGA
>CAUGJN010000091.1 GCA_959599635.1 uncultured Collinsella sp. | reverse complement strand
GGCCGTCCATGGGTGTCTACCCCATCGACTCCAACGAGGAAATCACCATCGATGCACAGGCCAAGGCCATGTTTACCAATCGGCGCGCGAAAAACGACTTTAAGGATCGCATTGCCGTCTTTCGCCCCGAGGAATACAAGCGCGAGGTTGCGTTTCACCGCACCCTCACCGAGTTCCAGTATGCGCTCTCAAACGACCGCATCACCTACTACCTGCAGCCACTGGTTGATATGGAAACCGGCGAGATCATTGGCGCCGAGGCGCTCACACGCTGGATCGACAAAGATGGCTCTCTCATTTCGCCCGCAACGTTTATCCCCGCACTCGAGGAAAGCGGCTTTGTGGTGACGCTCGACAAGTACATTTGGCAGGGCGTCGCCTCGTGGCTGCGCGAGCGCATCGATCGAGGACTTCGCGTGGTTCCGGTCTCGCTTAATGTGTCGCGCGTGGATATCCTTGCCTGCGACGTTGCCGAACATATGGGGGCGCTCGCCGCCCAATACAACCTACCGCCCGAGCTCATGCGTATCGAGATCACCGAGACGGCTTATACGGGGGAGTCCGAGGCCGTGGACAAACTGACAGCCGACCTGCACATCCGCGGCTTCTCGACCTATATGGACGATTTTGGCACCGGCCAGTCCACGCTCGCGATGCTCAAGAACGTCAACGTCGACGTCATCAAGCTCGACCGCACCTTTGTGCCCACCGACCGCGATCAAGGCCGCAGCGCGCAGATCGTGTCATCGATGCTCGAGATGGCGCAGTCGCTCCATCTGCCCGTCGTAGTCGAAGGCGTCGAGACAAATGAGCAGGCGAACATGCTACGACAGATGGGCGCCCGCTACGCTCAGGGCTTCCTCTACTACCGCCCCATGCCGGCGAAGGATTTTGAGGCATTGTTCGATGGTGGCAATAACAACTGATACGCTCGCGCGCAAAACACCACCGTCTAGGGGAGCATTTGTCCCCATTGGCTAACGCATATCCCCAATTCAAACCGAATTGGGGATATGATACGGAGCATCCTGTCACCCAAGGAGGTTATCCATCATGAACGAGTCGTATCGCATGGGCGAGCAGTCAATCATTGCCCATCTTCAGCGGCTTGCGAACGGGGCCTCAACCGCCGAGCTCGACGTTGACGCACTGCCCACGGAGTTGCGCGCCGTCGGCGAGCAACTGCAGAAAACGCTCGCCGTCTTGCAACAAGAACGCCAGCTGCTCGAACGTAGCGCCTATATCGATTCGCTCACCAATCTTGGCAACCGCGGTGGACTCGACCGCCATGTCAATCAGCTCTGGCGCAAAGGCACTCCCTTTACCTGTGCCTATATTGACATCGATCACCTTAAGCACTGCAACGATAAGTTTGGCCACGCCGAGGGCAACCGCTATATTCTGGGCATCTGTCGTGCGCTCACCGAGACCATGGAGCACGATGAAATGCTGTTCCGTATCGGTGGAGATGAATTTGTACTCGTGTCCCCCACGACAGGCGAAGCCGAGCTCGAGCAGCGCTTGGAGCGGACACGCACCGATCTTGTCGAGGCAACATCGGACGGCAAGGCGCCCATGATCGCCAGTTTTAGTTTTGGTTGCTCGCACGTCGACCCACTTGCAGGCGATACGCGTCGCCAGATGACGATGGATGCCGATCGCAAAATGTATCGCTACAAGCTCATGCACCGCGTGCAGCAACCGAAAGAAGACAACGCGCCGATGCGGCCGATTGCCGATCAACTTCCTTGCAACGACCGCGTGTTCCAGGCGATCTCCATGAGCTCCGAGACACGCTATCCGTTTATCCTTAACCTCGATACCGGCGAATCGCAATGGTCGATTAATGCCGTGCGCGATTTCGACCTACCCTCCCAGCATCCCTACAACTCACTCGATATGTGGCTTGCCCGCGTTCACCCCGAAGACCGCGACAACGTGCGCAGCGAGCTCGATATGGTGGTAAACGGCGCGTGGCACTTCCATTACATGCAGTATCGCGTGATGGATGCTACCGGAGCGTACGTGCTTTGCGACTGCACGGGCTACCGTTTGGACGGCACCGATACCGAGCCCAACATGTACGTGGGCATGATTATCAACCGCAGCCTGGCAGATACGACTGATTCCGTGACCGGCCTAGGCGATATCCACGCCCTGGTCAACGCCATTGGCGAAATGCGTCGCGTGGCGCGCAAGGCGAGCTTGGTCGCCATTAAAATCGACGAGATCGCTCGAGTCAATGCCCGCTTTGGCTTTGATGCGGGCGACCGCGTTTTGGCGGAAAGCGCCGCCTGCCTCATGGATTGTTCGCGCGGCAAGGGTCGTCTGTTCCGTTCGACGGGACCGATGTTCGTGGCGCTTTTCGACGAATTCGATCCCGAAGAGATCGACGCGATCGCAGACGAAATCGAGCGGTTCCTGGGATCGCCCGTGCTCTTTGGCTCATTTGAATATCAGCCGCCCCTTCGTGTGGCCACGCTCCATCTGGACGCCGTCGACCGACAGCCCGTTTCCATTCTGAATGAGCTCAAAGCGCTACTTGAAGAAGCACCGCAGGTACCGGGCACCAAACTGGACTAGCGTCGTGGGGCGCGATGTGAAACACAAGCCGTTTCGCATCGCGCTCCACGCCATCTGCTCTCTCGTGCGATAATCCTCCGCAGAAGTCACCAACAGCAGAGGGAGCTTGTGATGAAGGTTCTTTTGGTCAATGGCAGCCCCAAGGCAAACGGCAACACCGCCCGCGCGCTCGCCGAGGTCGCCGAGCAATTGCATGCCGAGGGCATCGATACCGAGGTGTTCCAGCTGGGCGCCAAGCCCATTCGCGACTGCATTGGCTGTGGCCAGTGCGGCAAGCTCGATTGCCGCTGCACCTTTGACGACGATGTGGTCAACGAGCTGATTGCCGCCGCCGAGCAGGCAGATGGCTTTGTCTTTGGCTCACCCGTCTACTATGCGCACCCCAGCGGACGCATCCTTTCGGCCCTCGACCGCGCCTTCTATGCTGGCAGCAAGGCCTTTGCGCACAAGCCGGGTGCCGCGGTCGCCGTCGCCCGTCGCGGCGGCACGTCGACCACCTTCGATGTACTCAATAAATACTTCACCATCAACCAGATGCCCGTGGTCGCCTCCACCTATTGGAACAACGTCTTTGGCGCCATGCCGGGCGAGGCCGATGGAGATGCCGAGGGTCTGGCCACCATGCGAAATATCGGCAAAAACATGGCCTGGCTCCTGCGTTGCATCGAGGCAGGACAGGTCGCCGGCATCGAAGCCCCCGAAGCCGATCGCGCCAGGACCAACTTCATTCGTTAGAACGGCGGAACATTATATGAACGTGCAAATTTTTGGCACCAAGAAGTCCTTCGACACCAAGAAGGCCCAGCGCTATTTTAAGGAGCGCCGCATTAAGGTGCAGTTTATCGACCTGAAGGAAAAGGAGATGAGCAAGGGCGAGCTCACGAGCGTGATGCAGGCGGTCGGCGGCATCGACAAGCTGCTCAACCCCAAAGCCAAGGACGAGGAGACGCTCGCGCTCATCCAGCACCTCACCCCTAGCCAGCGCTTCGACAAGTTGCTCGAAAACCAGCAGGTTCTAGCCGAGCCCATCGTGCGCAACGGCAAAAAGGCCACCGTCGGTTATTGCCCCGATGTATGGGGAGCCTGGGAGTAGCCTGTGTTATTTGCCGGCGCATGGGTATAAGAGCAGGCGTTTGGCATAAGATTCAACTGTAAGCCATGTCTAACAAAGGAGGGCACATGCCCAACAAACCCGTGAAGATCATCATGCTTACCGGATACCTCGGTGCCGGCAAGACCACGCTGCTCAACCACATCCTCGCTAACGACGGCGGCATCCGCGCCGCCGTGATCGTCAACGATATCGGCGAGATCAACGTCGACGCCAGCCTTATCGCCGACGGCGGCCTTTCCGAGACCGACGACCTTATCCCGCTCACCAACGGTTGCATCTGCTGCACGCTTTCGGACGACCTTGCCAACCAGCTGCAGGGCATCGCCGATTCGGGCGACTTCGATTACATCATCATCGAGGCTTCGGGCATTTGTGAGCCTATCCCCATCGCCTACACCATCTCGAGCTTCTGCGACGAGGCCAAGGTGGGCGGCGAGCCCAAGCTCGCGCTCGACAACATCGTGGCCGTGGTCGACTGCGCCCGCATGTACGACGAGTTCAATGGCGGCCGCGATCTGCTGGCAGAGGATATCGACGAGGACGACATCGAAAGCCTGCTCATCCAGCAGATCGAGTTCTGTTCCACGCTGATCCTCAACAAGACCGATACCGTGAGCCCTGAGCAGATCGCCGAGCTCAAGGCCATCGTGCGCAGCCTGCAGAAGGACGCCGTGATCGTCGAGGCCCAAAACGGCGAGGTCCCCATGGAGGAGCTGCTCGATACCGACCGCTTCGACTTTATGCGCGCCTACAACTCCGCCGCCTGGATCGAGGCTATGGAGCATCCCGAGGAGCACGACGACCCCGAGGTGCTCGAGTACGACATCGAGACCTTTGTGTACTCGCGCCGCAAGCCGTTTGACCTGCAGAAGTTCACCGATTTTGTTGAGCAGGAGTGGCCCGACGAGGTCATTCGCGTCAAGGGTCCGCTGTGGCAGACCGGCGATCCGGACATGTGCTACATGTTTGAGCAGGCTGGCCACCAGATGCGCCTGATGGAGAACGGTCTGTTCGTTGACTCCGCGCCCGAGGGCGAGAAGCAGAAGATCATCGACGAGAACCCCGAGATCATGCAGATTTGGGACGACGAGACGGGCGACCGCATGACGAGCCTGTGCATCATCGGCCGTCACATGGACAAGGATGCACTCATCGCCTCCCTCGATGCCTGCCTGACCGACTGGCACCGCGCCTAGGTTTATCCAAGCGGGCATTTTTCCGCCCACGTAACCGCCAAACCACCACGAAGGTGCCCGTCCCCTTCGTGGTGGTTTTTCGTTCTGAGCCAAGGAGATTCATGTTCAACATTGTGCTGTACGCGCCCGAGATTCCGGCCAATACGGGCAATATCGGCCGTACCTGCGTGGTTACCGGTGCCCGCCTGCATCTGGTGGAGCCGCTGGGCTTTTCGCTCGATGACAAGACGGTGCGTCGCGCCGGCCTGGGCTACTGGCAAAACTTGGACGTGACGACCTATGCCGGCTGGGAGGATTTCCTTGCGCGCAACGGCCTCACCCCCGCCGACGAGCGCCTGCACCTGCTGACCAAAAAGGCACGCCGCACCTATGCGCAGAGTACCTACCGCGATGGCGACTACTTGGTCTTTGGCAGCGAGAGCTCGGGCGTTCCCGAGGAGTTGCTCGCCGAGGCGCCCGAGCGCTGCGAGCGCATCCCGATGCTGCGCGATTGCGACTCACTCAATAACGCCAAGGCCTGGGAAGCCCACGAGGAATCGCTGGGACATACCGAGGACAGCCACGAGGCCATCCTTCGGCAGGATATCTGCGGCAACTTCGTCAATCCGGACGACTACCGCATCAGCGCACTCAACCTCTCCAACAGCGCCGCCATCGTCCTCTACGAGGCCCTGCGCCAAACAGGCTTTCCGGGAATGTGACAAAGGAACTGTCCCTTTGTCACATTCAAGCACCATGTCGATGGCACACACCTAATTGATGCTCTAAATAAGGGATCATCGCTTTTAATCAGAATTAACTAGAATAAAATGAAGTTAAACGGCGGTGTGAAAGGAGAGCCTTGTGGAATATCTCGAGAACCCGTTTACCCCCAGTTTTGGTGAGGTTCCTGCTCATCTCGCTGGCAGACAACAGATTATTCGGGATTTGGACCGTGCCTTCTTGAGCCAGCGCAGGCGCCCGGAATTGACCTCGATCTTCTCAGGCGCGCGCGGAACCGGTAAAACCGCTCTCATGTCATCCCTCGCGACAAGGGCAGAATCCCACGGCTGGATAGCAGTAAAGACGACCGCGCTCTCGGGAATGCTTGAGGAAATCGAGTTCGGGGCGAAACGTGCTGCTGGCCATCTCATCGACCCATCTAACAACTTCGAAGTCACCGGTCTCGGAATTGCGCCGCTCGGCAGTATCGAGGTCAATCGCGTTCACGATGCCTCGACCTGGCGGTATCGCATGAGCGATATCATCGACCAGCTCAACGAAGCGGGCACGGGTCTGCTCGTCACGGTTGATGAGGTCGACCCGACGCTCGACGAGATGATCCAGCTCGCAGCCACGTATCAGCACTTTGTGACCGATGGGAAACGCGTCGCCCTGCTCATGGCAGGACTTCCCAACAACGTCTCGACGTTGCTGAACCACAAGACGGTCTCGTTCCTTCGCCGCGCCCAGCAATATCATCTGGGGCGTATCGCCGACTACGATGTGCGCGAGGCCTTGATCCGAACGATCCAGGAAAACGACCGCTTGGCAGATGCCGAGGGAATCGATACGGCCGTTCGCTCGATTTCGGGCTTTCCCTTCCTTTTGCAGCTTGTGGGTTACCGCGCCTGGGATCTCACGAGCAACTCGAGGGAAATATCATCTCGCGACTTTGACCAGGGAATCAAAATCGCACGCGATGAAATGGACGACCGGATCCTCGCGGCGACCTATCGGGAACTCACTGCAGAGGACAAGCGATTTCTTATCGCCATGCTCGATGACGAGGAAGAGTCCACCACCGCTGACCTTGTCGAGCGTCTTAAGCGTTCGCCGCAACAGGTCTCCCGCTACCGACGCCGCATGATAGACGCCGGCATCATTGGAGAACGCGGGCGCGGAATCGTCGCTTTTGAATTACCGTTCTTCCGCGACTATCTCGCCGCTCAATGCGTGAAATAGGCATCGATGTGACAAAGGGACAGTCCCCTTGTCACATCGATTAGAGGTAGCGGCCGGTGATACTTTTGGAGCAGGCCGCGATGTCACCCGGCGTGCCGGCGCAGACGATTTGCCCGCCCGCGTCGCCACCTCCTGGGCCCATGTCGATCACGTAGTCGGCGTTACGGATAAGGTCGAGGTCGTGTTCGATCACGACAACTGTGGCGCCCTTGGCAACAAGGCCGTCAAACACGCTCAGCAGCACCTGAACATCGAGCGGATGCAGGCCGATCGTGGGCTCGTCGAACACGAACACGGCATCGTCCTGTACGCGGCCCATCTCGCTCGCAAGCTTGAGCCGCTGAGCCTCGCCGCCCGAAAGCGCCGGCGTGGGCTCGCCGAGCGTGAGATAGCCCAGCCCCAGGTCGTGCAGGGTCTGCAGACGCGTCTGAACTTTCTTGAGTCCCAGTGTGGCATCGAGGGCCTCGTCCACGCTCATGTCCATGAGCTGCGGCAACGTAAGCAGGCTGCCGTCCTTGCCCTCGCGATGGATATGCGAAGCCGCGTCTGCATAGCGAGAGCCGCGACATGACGGGCAGACGATCTCGACATCGGGCAAAAACTGCACGTCGAGCGATATCGAGCCCGTGCCATCGCACGTAGGGCAGCGCA
>CAUGJN010000090.1 GCA_959599635.1 uncultured Collinsella sp. | reverse complement strand
CGACCGAGGAAAAGGCTCCGACCAAGAAGACCTCCGTCCGCAAGGCAACGGCCACCCGCAAGCGTCGCTAGCCCACAGACGATCCAAAACCTCATCAAACCCTAAGCAAGGGGCGCTCCAACCGGGCGCCCCTTCTCTGTAGGAGTGGTAAAACGATTTTCTAGGACAACCGTTCGCCGATGGTAAACGGATATTGTTTATACAGCCTGTGTACAAAAGATATACTTACATCTTGTGCGTAAAGCCATGGCCCGCAGGCCGTGATTCTATTGAACTGGACCGTACTATGAGATTGATTCACAACAGCCGTCTGCCGCAGTTTCGCACTCCGTTTGGCGCTGTGACCACAGGAACTACCCTTTCGCTCTCCGTGATTCTGGAGGATGCCGATCCCAACCAGGCAACGCTTACGTTGCGTACCTGGGTCGATGAGATCGGTGAGTCTCGGTATCCCATGACGCACGAGGGCGACGGCATATTTACCGTAGAGCTTGAGTGCACCGAGCCCTGTCTTATCTGGTACAGCTTTATCTGCAATATCGAGGGCCAGCCCGAGGTCCGCTTGGGCGCACCGCAGGGTCGCACCGGTGGCGAGGGCGTAACTTACGACTACGCCGAGGTGCCGTCCTTCCAGATTACCGTCTATAAGCACCGCGAAGTGCGTCCCGAGTGGTACGAGCGTGGCATGGTCTACCAGATCTTCCCCGATCGCTATGCCCGCGACGAAAACTGGCGCGAGCGCACGCTGGCCGAGGTCGAAAAACCACGCAACGGAATCCAGCGCCGCATGGTCGAGGACTGGAACGAGCCGCCCGTGTACGAGCGCGCTGAAGACGGCTCCATCAAAACCTGGGACTTCTACGGCGGGTCGCTCAAGGGCATCCAGGAAGACCTGCCTCGCATCGCCGAGCTGGGCTTTACAGCCATCTACCTCAACCCCATTTTTGAAGCCGCGAGCAACCACCGCTACGACACGGCCGACTACACCAAGATCGACCCGATCCTAGGCACCGAGCAGGACTTTACCGAGCTGTGCCAGGCGGCCGAGAAGCTGGGCATCTCCATCATTCTGGACGGCGTCTTCAACCACACGGGTGACGACTCCATCTATTTCAACCGCTACGGCAACTACCCCGGCGTGGGCGCGTGGCAGAGCGAGGATTCTCCATGGCGCGATGCGTTTTATTTCCATGAGGACGGCTCATACGACTGCTGGTGGGGCGTGGGCAATATGCCCGCCATCAATGAGAGCTCTGAGCTGGTACGCGAGCGGCTCCTGGGCAAGGACGGCGTGATCCGTAAATGGCTACGTGCCGGCGCTCATGGCTGGCGCCTAGACGTGGCCGACGAGCTTTCCGATGACTTCCTGGCCGAGATCAAAAAGGCCGTGCTCGCCGAGAAGCCTGATGCACTGTTGCTCGGCGAAGTCTGGGAAGACGCCTCCAACAAGATCAGCTACGGCCATCTGCGCCGCTATCTGCAAGGCTCCGAGCTGGACTCGGCCATGGATTATCCCTTCCGCGACATGGTCATCGGTTTTTTGATGGGCTACAAGAACGCCTACCAGGCAGCCGAGGATATCGAAACCCTGCGCGAGAACTATCCCCGTGAGGCCCTGTCCTGCGCACTTAATCTGCTTTCGAGCCACGACCGTCCGCGCATTATCTCGGTGCTCGGCGGCGGCCCCGATGAGTCGCAGCTGCCCGAGTGCGAGCGCAGCAAATGGCGTCTGGACGAGAACTCGATGGGCCTGGCCAAGAGCCGTTTTTGGCTCGCAACGCTCATGCAGATGACGTTCCCCGGTGTGCCATCGATTTACTATGGCGACGAGTACGGCCTTGAGGGCCTTACCGATCCGGGTAACCGCCGCACCCTGCCGACCAAGGACCAACTGCACGACTTCGACACGCTGGCTATTGTCAAAAACGCCTCCGCCGTACGCCGCGCACTGCCGTTTATGATCGACGGCGAGATCAAGGCCTTCGCGCTCAACGACGAGGTGCTGGCATACAACCGCACGGGCAAGGATGGCGAGGCCGCTACGGTTATCATCAACCGCAGCCTGCGCAATTCACACCGCGTGACGATTCCGGCGCTCGACGAATGTGCGAGCGATGTGATTAGCGGTCACGAGTGCGAGATTCACAATGGCACCGTCACGCTCGACCTGTATCCGCTGGGATCGTCGATCATCTATCACCACGACGAGCAGCGTCTGCAGGAGCCGCTCGATTACGGTGCGGGCGTTGTGTGCCATATCACATCGGTGCCGACCGACGACGGTAAGCCCGGCACGATCGGCGCGCCCACGCGTCGTTTTATCGACCATCTGGCCGCAATGGGCATGCGCTACTGGCAGGTCCTGCCTGTCAACCCGACGGACTTCTTTCGCTCCCCTTACGCCGGTCCTTCGGCCTTTGCAGGCAATATCGACCTGCTGCCCGAAAGCCACAAGGAGCTAGCCGCCGACTTTGAGACCTGGAAGGCCCACGGCGGCGAGGATGCCGATCCGCTGTACACCGCGTTTAAACATCGCAATGCCGATTGGCTCGAGAAGTACTGCGTCTATATGGCCGTCAAAAAGTACTTTGAGGGCGAATCGCGCCACGATTGGCCGGCAGATGTTGCGCGCTACAACGAGCACTTGATTGACGACAAGCGTTTCCACGACGAGGCCGAGCTTCAGGCGTACATGCAGTACCACTTTGACCTGGCTTGGTGCGAGCTTATGAACTATGCGCACAAGAAGGGCATCGAGGTCATCGGCGATATTCCTATGTACGTGTCCGACGATTCGGCAGATGCGTGGAGCGAACCCGAGAACTTCTGGCTGTCCGATACCGGTAAGGCAATCGAGATCTCCGGTGCGCCGCCCGACAACTTTGCGCCCGAGGGCCAGGTGTGGGGCAACCCGACGTTCCGCTGGGACCACATGAAGCAGAACGGCTACCGCTGGTGGATGGATCGCCTACGTCGTGCGTTCTCGCTCTACGACCGCGTGCGCCTGGATCACTTCCTGGGCTTCCACAGCTACTTTAGCATTCCCGCAGGTAAGGCCTGCGCCGACGGGCGTTGGCTGGCAGGCCCGGGCAAGGACCTTTTCCAGACCGCCTATGACGAGTTGGGGCCGCTCAACTTTATTGCCGAGGACCTGGGCTACCTGACGCCCGGCGTTCGCGCCATGGCTTCGACCTGCGGCTTTCCCGGCATGGACGTGCTGGAGTTTAGCGACTACGACGTCCGCAACGGCGTGCACCCCACGCCGGGCAAGATCCTGTACACCTCGACGCACGATACGTCGACATTGGCCGGTTGGAGCACGCGTTCCTTTGCGGGCGGCGATGAACCAAGCGGTGTTGAGGTGGCGGCCAAGCTGATGAGCGACGCGCTGGCAAGCGACGCTCCCCTGGTGATGATGCCGCTGCAGGATGTCCTGGGGCTGGGCGACGACGCGCGCATGAACGTACCGGGCGTGGCCACGGGCAACTGGACCTGGCAGGCTGACGAGGCCGACGTTGCGGCCGCTGAGGGCAAAACCGCACAGCTCCTGCGCAACACGCATAGATTCTGGGGCGAAGCGTGATAAAACGCCCGATATAGGGTACAGTTACAGACGTTTGAATTTTTGCGGGCAGAGTAATCTGCCCGCTTTGTGCTGAAAAGGAAGTATTATGGCGCGCTACGATTACAAGTGCTCGAGCTGCGGCAACGTGTTTGAGGTTGAGCATCCCATGTCCGAGACTCCAGAGGTCGTGTGCCCGAGCTGCGGTGCCCCGGCGGCCAAGACGTTCTCGGCTAGCGGCATCAAGTTTGAGGGCAGCGGCTTCTACAACACCGACCAGCGCAGCGGTGGCTCAAGCACCAGCGCCACGAGTGGCTGCTGCGCCAACTGCCCGCACAGCCACTAGAAACAACGCGGCCCCGCGATCAACACCGATCGCGGGGCTATTTCTTTGCGCTATGGGTCGACAATTATTTTTAAAAATTAGTATATTTTAAAATCCGCCCATACCGGCAGCATAAGGATCATCACAAGTACCATCGCTATACCAATGAGTAGATCCGATATAGTTACCAGCTGCATCATATTGATCTAATTGACGAATGACATACTTACCACCACTATTATTGGAAGAAGAAATACTGCTAGAAGATCCACCAGAATAATTATCAGAGTAGTTACTACCGCTAGAATAATTGTTCTGCTGAGAACTCTGCTGTTGAGCTTGTGCTGTTACTTCCTCTAGAGCCTTAGCCTCATCTTCAGCCTTGGCCTTATTTACATCATCAATACGAGTTTGATAACGACTGATCTGTTCATTGATTTGATCAATGAACTTCTTAGAATCCTTTTTGGCATCTTCAAAAATAAGCTTCTGGTTGTCTTTATTAGAAATATCATTAAGAAGGCCATTAAGGCCATTTATATGCTGTTGGAGAGAGTCGGTATCTTCAGTAGTATTTACATCAAAATTAACATGGTCAGCTAGAGAAGTATTCCACTCATTGTTTTGAGCATTACGGCAGTCTTTAATGATGGAATCGTATTTATTAAGCAACTTCGTCCAATCAGGGGAAGTACCATCAGAATACTTAAATTTGTCATCAGAGATCTCTTTATTCAACATCTCTTTATTGTTTTGAGCATTTCTAATGGTATCAAGACGTTGCTCAAATGTTAGTAGCCTAGGATCAGCTTTAAAGGAAACAACACTATCGCTAGCCTTTGAATACAAAACTTCAACCTGCTGATTATGTTCACTACATGCTTGTTTGTAATTGTAACCAGCATAAACAACGACACAACCAGCAATAAGCAGAGCAACAATACCGGCACCAATAATTACACGCTTTTTAATCGAAGAATTTTTAACTTCTTCATTTCCCTGAGTTTTATCTTCAGGTTTGTCAATCTTGTCATAGTTAAGATCGGTCATTTTAACCTCTAAATATTAAATCCGCGAGCGGTTCATGCAACTAGAAACCTACCGAACCCAACCGCTTGCTTTCATACCCGATTTATTAATCCCCGTCCCAGAAAAATCCTGAGTTGCGGTGAAATAAGGACTTTTTGGCGGGTAGATGCCGCTATTCAATCCCTATTTCACCGCAACGTAGTAATTACTTGTGGACCAGCCTGGCGCAGAAGTGGCCGTCGTAGGAATCGGCGTTTACCGGCACGCTTTGGAAGAGGCCTCGATCGTTCTGGCGTACGGATACGAGCTTCTTGGCCTGATCGAACTCGGGGAGTTGCAGAATCTGCGCTTCAGAGAGCGGCGCCACGGTAAAGCCGGCACCCTCGGGAGAAGCCAGGAAGGCATCCACGACCTGCGCGTTCTCCTCTTCAAAGACCGAGCAGGTGGCATAGATGAGCTCGCCGCCGGCAGCCACGCGCGCAGCGGCTTCCTTGAGCATCGTCAGCTGCAGCTTGGGCAGCTCAACCGTCACATCCTTTTCGGTCAGGCGCCACGGGATCTCGGGATGACGACGCATGGTTCCGGTGCCAGAGCACGGCGCATCGATAAAGACTGTGTCGAACTTAACCGGCTC
The DNA here is from genome assembly GCA_959599635.1 of uncultured Collinsella sp. Classification (GTDB taxonomy): domain Bacteria; phylum Actinomycetota; class Coriobacteriia; order Coriobacteriales; family Coriobacteriaceae; genus Collinsella. The sequence continues at coordinate 2,040 of CAUGJN010000090.1, read as the reverse complement.
GCCAAGCATGGCATCAAACGATGTGAGCACCTCATCAAGCTCGCAAGCATCACCAGAAACCGTACGAACGCCCTGAATACCGGCCTTATGCAGGCGAGCGAGATTCAGATCGCACTTGCGATCATGCAGATCGAGCGCCGTATGCTGACGCTCATAGCCCGTACGCTTGGCCTGGCACATCATCACATAGGTCTTGGTGCCACGACCGGCACCAATCTCAAGGCAGCTACCAGGGCGCGTGGCAGCTGTGGCGATAAGTTGCGCGTTGAGATCAGATGCCACCGCGGCAGCACGCTCAAACGCACCCGAAGCAACGGTAACCTGGGCATCAACCGGGGTATGGCAGCCCGGGAAGACAGGTGCGACAAGCTGCAGGATATACGGATCGGGCTTGGAAGCAAAAGCGTTCTCATGCAGGGCCAGCGGCGCGGGGGCCAGATTGCCGGCAAAGTTAAGCGCACCCTCTGGCGTGTCAAACGACGCCATAATGCGAGCGCACAGCCAGCGCGGAAGACCCATCAGGCGCGACAGACGAACCAAGCGTCGCTCAGACTCATCCACATCGGACGCAGTAGCAAAGTCCTCAACATTGTCCGCAACCTTATGCAGTACAGCATTGGCCAAGCCGGCGGCGGACTTAGCACCGCAACGAACCAGTTCAACACCCTGACTTACGGCAACACGGCCCGGCGTATGCAGGTAGAGCATCTCGAAGGCCGATATACGAAGCGCCATGCGAACACGCGGCGCAACCTTTTTAGGCTTATCAAGAAACTGATCGAGCAGCTCGTCCAAAATACCCTGCGTGGCGGCCACACCCAGCGCCAAGCGGGCGGCAAAAGCGGAATCGCGCTGGTCAATAGCCTTGGCCGATGCGCGAGAGGACAGCACGTCGCGCGCATACATGCCGCGGCGATCGGCCTCCATCAGCACATCGAGCGCAAGCTTGCGCGCAGGAGACAGCTTGCTCATGACAAAACACCCCACGAAAGATCGGCGCACTGCAGGCCGGCGGCCCAGGCAGAAGCGGCCATAGCACGCTTGCCATCAGGTTTAACCTCAAGCAACTCAACCGAGCCATCGGAAAGGCCAAGGTAAACGCGCTTGGCCTTAACGAGAACCTGACCCTCGCCAAGCAACACATCAGCCGCCGCAGCATCGAGCACACGCACGGTCTTGCCGGCAATCACGCAACGAGCAGGCGCGGTATCGGACGAAGCCAGCACATGACGCACGCAATCAAGCGCCGCCATTTGCGGATCCAGACGCATCTCTTGCTTGGAGATCTTGGCAGCATGGGTAACGAGCGCCTCATCCTGTTCAGTCCACACGGCGGTGCCATCGGCAAGAGAAGGAAGTGTATCGGCAAGCAGTTTGCCGCCCAGCTCGCCAAGCTCGGTAGTCAGTGTCTCGGCATGCTTGCCTGAAACCGACGTAGACGCCTGGGCGCAATAAGCGCCGGTATCCACGCCATGCCCAATGCGCATAATGGAAACGCCAGCAACCTCATCACCAGCAAGAATGGCACGCTGAATAGGAGCAGCCCCACGCCAACGAGGCAGCAAGGACGCATGAACATTCACAATACCAAGCGGCGCCATATGCAGCACCTCATCGGGCAAAATGCAACCATAGGCAGCCACACAGAAAATATCAGCCTGGGCAGCCTGGAGCACCTCAACAACCTCAGGCGTCATACGATTAGCCTCAACAACAGGCAGACCAAGCTCGAGCGCCTTAGCCTTAACAGGAGACGGCTCCAGCTTCTTACCACGCCCACGAACAGCATCGGGACGAGTAATTACGAGCGCAATCTCATTCCCAGCCTCAACAAGCGAAGTCAGCGAAGGCACAGCAAAATCAGGCGTACCCATAAACACAATACGCATAAAAGTTAGTCTCCTCTCAATAACGAGCCGAGACGGCTACAAAAAAGCGTTCTTGGTCGCAAGCGCGCCCAGCCGCAAGAATAGTTCAACAGAAACAAATATACCCAAAAACAAAGAAAGAGCCGCATAAAAGCAGCCCTCCCAACAAAGC
>CAUGJN010000089.1 GCA_959599635.1 uncultured Collinsella sp. | reverse complement strand
ATGCACAGCCTGTGCTATCGCACGGATGTGCTGCGCGAGTCCAACCTTCCCATGCCGCCGCACACGTTCTATGTGGACAACATCTACGCCTACGTGCCGCTGCCGCGTTGCAAGACCATGTACTACGCCGACATCGACCTCTACCGCTACTTTATCGGTCGCGAAGGTCAGAGCGTCAACGAGGCAACGATGGTCAAGCGTCTGGACCAGCAGTTCCGTGTTACGCGTATCATGATGGAGTCGTACCACCTGTACAGCGATGTCGAGTCGTCGCGCCTGCGTTCGTACATGATGGGCTACTTCACCATGATGATGGCGATCTGCTCGGTGCTCACCAAGCTTTCTGAGGAAGATTGCGCCGACGAGCGCCTAAAGACGCTGTGGAATGATTTGAAGGCCTACGACGAGCGCATGTATCGTCGTGCCCGCTACGGCGTGGTCGGGTTCTTCACCAATCTGCGCGGACGGGCCGGAGACAAAACCACACTCGGCCTATACCGTCTTGCCTCAAAGATCTTCAAATTCAACTAGGGCAGAAACGCTTGGGTAACGGGGACCCCTGGTCCTTAACTTGCTACTTCGAACAGTCCTGCGCAAGACGGAGGCGCCACTGGCGCCTCCTTTGCGTGCGGAACTCGTATCAAGTTAAGGACCAGGGGTCCTCTGTTATGTCTTGCTTTATGTCAGACGGCTGAATTTGAAGATCTTGGACGCGCGGTACACAGGGGCCTGGGCTGAAAGGGATCTAGTTGAGTAGGTTGCCCGGTGGGCTTGGTTATGTTTGTCGCGAGTTCCGCACGAGCCGAAGAGCACTTAATGTGCTCTTCGTGCGAGCCAGGACTGTAGAGCAGCAAACATAACCAAGTCCCACCGGGCAACCGTTCAGGTTAGGCTACTTCGCGGCGCCGGGGATGCCGTGGGAGGTTTTGGCGGTTTTGGCTCCGTTTACGATGGCGGTTTGCAAAGCCCTTACGGCGAGCATGCCCAGCAGGTCTAGGGGAACGGCGGCGCTTGCCTGGGCGCCCAGTTTGCCGCTGGCGAGGGTGTAGATGGTGTCGCCGTCGTTGGTGGTGTGCGTGGGACGGATGGCGTGTGCGTAGGCGTCTGCGGCCATCTGGGAGACCTTGGTGGCTTGTGCCTTAGTGAGTTCCACGTTGGTGACGATGCAGCTGATGGTGGTGTTGGTGCGGTCGAGCGGCATCTGCATGGATCCGGCGGCGGCAAAGGCTGCGAGTTCCATATCGACGATTTGGTCGCTATCGGCTGAGGCGCGCATGCCGGCGACCCACTCGCCGGTGAGGGGGTCGACAACGTTGCCGCAGGCGTTGACCGAAACCACGGCACCCACCTTAACAGGGCCGAGCGCCACGGCGGCAGCGCCTAGGCCGGCCTTCATACAGGTGGCGGGGCCCATGAGCTTGCCCACGGTGGCACCGGTGCCGGCGCCCACATTGCCTTGCTCGAGCGTGGTGGGGGTGTTGTCGAGTGCCTCGCGCACGGCGGCGATGCCGGCCTCTATGTCGGGGCGTACGGTGGGGTCGCCAAAGGCAAGGTCGAAGATACAGCTGGAGCACACGATGGGCACCTGCGTGGGGCCGACGGGAAGGCCGATGCCGCGGCTCTCGAGTTCGCGAGCGACGCCGCTTGCAGCCTCGAGGCCAAAGGCCGATCCGCCCGAAAGGCAGACGGCGTGAACCTTGTCGACGGTGTTCTCGGGTCGCAGCAGGTCGGTTTCGCGCGATGCTGGAGCACCGCCGCGAACGTCAACGCCGCCGGTGGCACCCTCGGGCGCCACGATTACGGTGCAGCCGGTGCCAGCCTCCTCGTCCGTATAGTTGCCAAAGCAAAAGCCATCGACATTGCAAACATCGATGGCTTCGAGCAGTGTGTCCATGTTTTCTCCTATCGGTTTTCCGCCGGGCCTTATGCCCGGTCGGGATCCGTACGGTACGGCAAAATTGTAGGCGCTGGGGGATAACCAGCGCCAGATGCAATTACGAGAGTTTTTGAATCGCGCGTGCGACGCGAGCGATGGGCAAGCCCACCACGTTGTAGAAGTCACCCGAAATATCGTGCACAAGCATGCGGCCGCCTGTGCCTTGGATGCCGTAGGCCCCGGCCTTGTCCATGGGTTCGCCGGAGGCAACATAGCGCTCGATCTGCTCTTCGGTAAGCTCATAGAACGTCACGTCGGTCACATCGACAAACGACAGGCTCTCGGCGGCATGCGGAGCGGCCGTGTCGCCTGCCTTAACGATGCAGACGCCGGTTGCGACCTGGTGCGTGCGGCCCGAAAGCTCGCGGAGCATGGTGCGCGCCTCGTCCTCGGTTGCCGGCTTGCCCAGAATCTTGCCATCGAAGGTGACAATAGTATCGGCCGCGACGGTCAGTTCGTTGGGCTCGGCATGCTCGGCGGCAACGGCGGCGGCTTTGGCGCGTGCTAAGCGTTCAACGAGCGTAAGCGGGGCCTCGCCATCAAAAGGCGTTTCGTCGATATCTGCGGGAATCACGCGAATGTCATAGCCTGCCTCGCGCATCAACTCGATGCGGCGCGGTGATTGCGAAGCCAAAATCATAGCTGAATGCCCTCGGCGACCTTCTCGACGGCCTTGTCGCCGGCGAGTGTGCGCAGCAGCTCAAGCGCAAAGGGGAGCGACTGGGCCATGCCGCTGGCGGTGATGATGTTGCCGTCTTGCGTAACCTTCTCGCCGGTATAGGCGCCTTCGGGGAAGCTTTTCTCAAAGCCAGGGAAGCACGTGGCCTGGCGCCCCTCGAGTAGGTCGAGCTCGCCCAGGATAAACGGGGCGGCGCAGATGGCGGCAACGTGCTTGGTCGCGGCGAACTCGCAGACCACGTCGCAGACGCGCTGATCGGCGCGCAGGTTGGTGGCACCGGGCAGGCCGCCGGGCAGCACGACGCAGTCGTACTCGTCAAAGTTGATCTCATCAAAGAGCGCATCGCAGGTCACGGGGATCTGCAGCGAGCTTACGACCTCACGCGTGGGCATGATCGAGACGAGCGTGGCACGCACGCCGCCGCGACGCATGACATCGACCATGGTCAAGCATTCAATAGTTTCAAAGCCATCGGCGGCGAGAACGGCAACGCTGGGCATGAGGGTTCCTTTCATAGGCGGCATACAATTAGCCGTCTTATACCCCGAAGACCTCCGCTTGCCACGCTCGATTTCCCAATGATTTTTCTGAGCAATGATTAAGTGGCTAGTTGCGCCTAAGGTGGACGACGGTCTCGCAGTGGAAGGTTTGTGGGAACAGGTCGACTGGCGTGATCTTTACGGGGGAGAAGGTGCCTTCTTCGACAAAGCGTTTGAGATCGCGCGCCAGGGTGGCCGGGTCGCAGCTCACGTAGGCGACATCGCGAGCACTCGTGCTGGCGATAAGGTCGATCGCCTCGGGGGCGAGGCCTGCGCGCGGCGGGTCGACCACCAAGACGTCGGCATCCTGGTCGGGGAACTCGCGCACCGCGTCTCCGCCAATGACGTCGACGTTATCAAGCTTGTTGATCTCCAGGTTACGGCGCAGGTCGCGCACAGCCGGGCCGTAGGCCTCGACGGCGGCGACGAAGTCGCAGCGGCGGGCGAGCGGCAGGGTAAAGGTTCCGGCGCCGCAGTACAGGTCCACGGCAAGCTCGTCTTCCTGCGGGTCGAGGGCGTCCATAACGAGATCAATCAAAATCTCGGCGCCCTTGGTGTTGACTTGGAAAAACGACGGGGCAGACAAGCGCATCTGGCCCTCGGCGATGTTCTCGGTCCACGAGCCCTCGCCGGCGAGCATTTCGACCTTGGAGACACGGCGGGCCTTCTTCTCGCCCCTGCTCATCACGCGCACGATGCTCGTGGGATGAGCGGCGTCCGCCAGCACGCGGGAGACTTGCGAGCGCGGAAAAGAGCCTGTGGGCGTCCAGAGTGCGACCTCGAGCGCCTTGGTGCGGCGCGATGCGCGAATGCCCACGCGTTCGAGTCCCAAGTCATGGCTGCCGCTTAGATAGTTGAGTGCGCCGACGACCGATTTGAGCGCCTTGGGAAAACGCTTATCGAACAGCGGGCACGCATCGACGGTTACGATTTTGCTGGGGTCGACACCGTGCATGCCAAGACGCACGCGACCGTTGACGACGGTCGGTTCGAGCTCGATTTTATTGCGGTAGCCCCAGTCGTCCTTGGTGTGGCAGATGGGCTGCACCAACTTATCGACCTGCTCAGGAGCGAACTTGCCGATGCGCTCGAGCGTGGAGCGCAGATTTTGCTCTTTGGCGGCAAGCTGTGCCGTGCGTGAGAGATTGCCCCACGAGCAGCCGCCGCAAATGCCAACGAAGGGGCAGGGAGGCTGGATGCGATCGAGGCTCGGCTCCAGAATCTCGGTGGTGCGGGCGCGCATGAACGACTTACCGTCCTGTACGACCTCGGCTTCAACGGTGTCGCCTGCCACGGCGCCCTGCACAAAGACGGCCTTGCCGTTGTCGGCGTGCGCCAACCCGTCGGCGCCGTAGGTCATCGATTCTATAGTGAGCTTCATATCCCTGCCTGTCATTCGTGTTGTTGTTCGCACCATGGTAGCAGGGAAAAGCGCCCCGCATCCGAGGCTTTCCTCAAATGCGGGGCGCTTCTACAAACTGCTTCTACAAACGACTATTTCGTCTTGCCGGTAATGAGCGTCTTAAGACCCAGGCCGATCAGGCCCAGGCCCATGCGCACGCGACCGGGGCGATGGCGCTCGATGGCCTTGGTCCTGCCGGCGGGCTTATCGCGACGGGCGCTCGTCTCGGGTGCGGGCTTGGTGACCTGCGGCTCGGGCTGAGGTACAGGTGCGGGCTCGGGCTCAATGACGGTCGCCTGGACCTTCTGAACCTCGGGTGTGGCCGGCTGCGGCTCAGGAGCAGGCTTTGCCTCAATGACGGGCTCGGGCGCGGCCTCGGCGTTGCGATAGGCACGCTCCAGCAGGGCTTCCTGCGAGTTGAAGGGCTTCTCGCCCTCTGCACGCTCCACGGGGACCCAAGTGCCGTCGCTCGTGAGGCTGCGGGCCTTCACGTTGTCGCGCAGCTGCATGCCCATGTACTCGTGCACCAGGGCGCGGCAGGTGGGGTCGAGCACGGGGAAGGCGATCTCCACGCGGTGTTCGGTGTTGCGCGTCATCATGTCGGCCGAGCTCAGGTAGATCATGTCCGAGTCCACGCCAAAGGCGTAAACGCGCGCATGCTCCAAAAAGCGTCCGACGATAGAACGGACATGCACGTTCTCAGTCTTGCCCGGAACGCCCGGCTTGAGGCACGAGATGCCGCGGATAATCATGTCCACGCGGACTCCTGCGCACGATGCCTCGGCGATCTTGTCGATGACCTCGCGGTCGGTGAGCGAGTTGAGCTTAAAGAACACGCGGGCGGGCTCGCCAGCGAGAGCGCGCTGGATCTCGCGATCCAGACCGCGCATGATGAGCGGCTTGAGGCCTACGGGCGCCACACCCAGGAAGCGGTAATCGCCGCGCAGATTGCCCAGCGACAGGTTGCGGAAGAACAGGTTGGCGTCCTCGCCGATGCCGGGGTGGGCGGTCATGAGCATAAAGTCGCTGTAGAGTTTGGCCGTCTTCTCGTTAAAGTTGCCGGTGCCCAGCAGCGTCAGGCGCGTTAGCGCCATGCCCTCGCGATAGGTGAGCTGGCAGATCTTGGAGTGGCACTTAAAGCCCTCGGAGCCGTAGATGACGGTGCAGCCGGCCTCTTCCAGGCGCTCGGCCCACTCGATGTTGTTCTGCTCGTCAAAGCGCGCGCGGAGCTCCATGAGCACCGTGACCTCTTTGCCGTTCTCGGCGGCATCGATCAGTGACTCGCACAGGCGGCTCTGCTTGGCCACGCGGTAGAGCGTGATGCGCAGTGAGATGCACTCGGGGTCGTAGGCGGCCTCGTGCACCAGATCCAGGAAGGGGTTCATGGCCTCATAGGGATAAAAGAGCAGCTTGTCGTGCTGAAGTACCTGCTCGCGGATGGAGCGGGTCATATCGATGGTGGGGTTGGGCTGCGGCTTAAACGGCGTAAAGAGCAGCTCGTTGCGCAGGTGCTCGGGAATCTTGCCCTCAATGCCAAAGACGTAGCCTAGGTCGAGCGGGATATCGCAGGTAAAGACAGAGCGGCGCGAAAGCTCGAGCGCCTTGCGGATGGTCTTGAGCGTCGCCTTCTCGAGCGACCCCGAGACCGCGAGCACTACCGGCTGCAGACGCAGGCGCTTCTTGAGGATGCGCTTCATGTGCTGGCGGTAGTCCTCTTCCTCTTCGACGCCCTCGCCGTCCGGATCGATGTCGGCGTTGCGGGTGACGCGGATGAGCGCGCGGTCGAGTGGCTTGTAGGAGCCAAAGCAGCTGTCCAGGCAGGCGAGGATGACGTCCTCGAGCAAGATGTAGGAGTAGGTGCCGGTGGGCGAGGGGATCTCGACCACGCGGTTCATCGAGGCGGGAATCTCGATCAGGCCCAGCAGACTTTCCTCGTCGGTGACGCCGTCCAGGCCGCAGGCCAGGTAGAGTGCGCCGTTGCGCAGGTTGGGGAAGGGGTGGCGCGGGTCAATCACCAGCGGTGAGATGACCGGCGACACGTAGGCCTGGAAGTAACGGGTTACAAAGGTGCGCTCCTCGGGCGTAAGCGAATCGATGCGGGCGCGGTGAACGCCCAGGGTGTCGAGCTTGCCCTCGATGCTCTTAAAGATGGACTCCCATCGGGTAAGGAGCCCGGGCATTTCGGTCATGACAGCATCGACCTGTTCGGAGGCGGTCATATTGCTCTTGTTGTCGACAGGCTGTTTTTTGAGCTCTGCCAGATCGGACAGGCCGCCCACGCGCACCATGAGAAACTCGTCGAGGTTGGACTCGAAAATCGACACGAACTTTAGACGCTCGAACAGCGGAACGGTCTCGTCGAAGGCTTCGTCAAGCACACGGTTGTCAAAGCGCAGCCAGCTGAGCTCTCGGTTCTGCGTGTACGAGAAGTCGCGCGGCGGTTTGCGCAGCTTTGCGGCGGCTTGCTTTTTTTCGATTTTGCTCGGCATATGCATCTGTCCGTTCAGTCCCCGCAGGGGACGGTTGCCTAACACTATTCACTATTGTCTCAATTTAGTCGACCTATGGCACGGACGTATCGCGTGAACGGTATCTTTACCTACTTCTTACGCTGACAAGCCATAGAGCTGACGCCCGTCACGTTGTGAAAAAACGGTCTATATCCTCACTCAACTGGTGAGTATGTGTGAATAAGAATGATAGGTAGCTGAATATCATCGAATACAGGCAGAAACACGAACAAGCGTCATTTATATACATAAAACCGTTGTAGATATGCAATTCTTAATCGAAAGATTGGAGTTGTAATTGCGAATGATTTTTGAGAAAAAAGAGCGTTTACCTTAGAAAAGCTACTTTAGAACGCCGAAGTGCATTATGGGGGAATCATATTCGATATACCGTTCATCGAACTTTGTTGACCGTTCGGGGGCGAGGTGGAATTGCGGTTGGAATTTGGATATAACTAGAGCTGTCAGCAAGCAGCACCCGTTACGGAAGGGTGCTGAGAGATTCGGCCGAAAGGCCCGAAAGAAAGGTAGGAGGCCATGACGAAAGGTCTGCACGTGCCTTCCGAGA
>CAUGJN010000088.1 GCA_959599635.1 uncultured Collinsella sp. | reverse complement strand
GTCTTTATGGCCGACCCCGAGACCTGTGCTCGCATCGATGCTGCCAACCAGACGCCGTCCAAGCAGGTTGACGGCCACGCGCCGCTCGTTGCCGGTAAGGATCTCAACGCCTATGCCGCAGCGGGCATTATCGCCGACCACGAGTCGACGATTCCCGAGGAGGCACTCGACAAGCTGTCCCGCGGCATGTACGTGATGCTGCGCGAGGGTACGTGCAGCCATGACCTGGCCAACCTGTCTCCGATGCTGCTGGAGAACCCCGCCCGTGCCCGCCGCTGCTGCTTTGCGACCGACGACCGTGCTCCCTCCGACGCGCTTTCGACCGGTATGATCGACAATGCCTGCCGCGTAGCGATTGAGGCCGGTATTGACCCCGTGGTTGCCATCTCTATGGCGTCCCTGTCCACAGCCGAGGCGTTTGGCCTGGACCACGGCTGTCGCGACCCGCACGAGCTCCGCGGTGCGATTGCCCCGGGCAAGCGTGCTGATCTGCTGGTGCTCAATGACTTGACGTTTGCCACGGCTCCGCATCGCGTATATGCCGCCGGTGCTCTGGTGGCGCAGGACGGCACCTTTGTGGGCGAGATTGCACCCGAGATGGCCGAGGTTGCGGCCCTTGCCGACGAGCTGCGCGCTTCCGTTAAGCTGCCGAAGCTATCGCTCGACGTGTTCGACTATGCCTTTAAGCCGGGTGAGGCCGTGATCGACGTGGTGCCGGGCAAGGCCATCACGGGTATGGCTCGCCCCGAAAGCGCCGAGGGCCTGCGCCGCATTATGCTTATCGAGCGCCATGGCCGCGGCGTGTCGCTGCAGGCCGAGGGCGCCGATGGCGATGGTCCCGCTGGCCTGGGCCTGGTCGGCAAGCATATCGGTCGCGGCTGGGTGCGCGGCTTTACCATCACGGGCGGTGCCATCGCCTCGACGATCGGCCACGATTCGCACAACGTGTGCGTCGTGGGCGATAACGCTGCCGATATGATGGCTGCCGTCGAGGCTGTTGGCCAGGGTGGCCACGTGCTGGTGCGCAACGGCGAGGTCGTGGCGCGTATCCCGCTGGCGCTTGGTGGTCTGATGAGTGAGGGCACGGCCGAGGATGTCGCCGCGCAGCACGACGATTTTATGGTCAAGGCGCGTGCCATGGGCATCGAGCCGCCGCTCGACCCCATCATGGGCATCATCTTTCTGCCCCTGCCGGTGATTCCGACGCTCCGCATCCGCCCCGAGGGCATGTTCGACGTCACCACCTTCACCTACGCCGACTAGTCATCGGGGACGTTCTTATAGTCATCGGGGACGTTCTTAAACGACTAGTCGTCGGTGACACTCTTTGGCGTGTCGCCTGACGCCGCGACCGTGAGACCTCTGGCACGCGTGAGCTATTTGCTAGGTCCATGTAACGTTTATGACTGCGGGGTCTTATTTGAGCTCCCTTTGGGTACGTTGGAATCGGATACACGTTCGATTCCAACAAGCCCGAAGGGAGCTTTTCTATGTTTAAACTGATTGCATCCGATATGGACGGCACGTTGCTTGACGAAAACGGCCAGGTGCCTCCCGAAACCTATGAACTGATCCTGGCGCTACGCGAGCATGGCGTGCATTTTGCCGCATCGTCAGGCCGCCGCTACGATCGCCTGTGCGAGTTCTTTGCGCCCGTTCGCGACAAGATGGACTTTGTCGCAGCTAACGGTGCCCAGGTCTACGCCGACGGAAAGATGGTGGACCGTGAGGTGTATTCGCACCTGGCGATTCGAAAGCTCGCCCAGGCCGTCGGGACGTTTCCCAATTTGCATCTTGCGCTCTTTGACCGAACCAAATCCTTCTTGCTCGATGACGAGTGCAAGTTCGTACGCGAGGTCGATAAGGACCTTCCCAATGCCGAGCGCATTTGGGAACTGCCCGATCCCAGCGTAAATATCATCAAGGCGAGTATCTTTTGCGATGACTGTGCCGTTATGGACAGTGCGTACGTGCTACAGCGAGAACTCGGTCAGCTCTTTACCTTTGCGCCTTCGGGCAACGCGTGGATCGATGCCATGCAGCCCGGTGTGTCGAAGGCCTCGGGCATCGCACAGCTTGCGGAGCATTACGGCATTGGACGCGACGAGATCATGGCGTTTGGCGACTCGATGAACGACTACGAGATCATCCGCTTTGTCGGCACGGGCTGTGCGATGGAAAACGCGCGTCCGGCGCTCAAAGCGGTGGCCGATCGCGTGGTGGGGCGCAACCGCGACCACGCTGTCCAGCAAGAACTCCGCCGTGTGCTGGAGAGCCTCGCTTAATCCGACAGATGGGGACGTTCCCGTTCTGCCGGCAGTGGGGGACAGTCCTTGCAGCTTTTCGCGAAGAGTGTCCCTAACGACTAGTCATTCAAGAACGTCCCCAATGACTAGCCGATGGCTAGGCGAGGGCGGCCATGATGGTGCGGGCGACGCCGTCGTGGTCATTGTCGTATTCGGTGATGGCGTCGGCGGCGTCGCGGTCTTCGGGCTCGCCGTTGATCATGGCCATGCCGTGGCCCGCTGCCTGCAGCATGGGGATGTCGTTGATGTTGTCGCCGAACGCCCAGGCGTCGACGAGACGCTCGCCCAGGTGCTCGCATAGCCACGTGAGGGCCGTTCCCTTGGTGGCGCCCTCACCCATGACCTCGATATTCATGGCGTAAGAACGCGTGACCTCAATGCCTCCGAGCGTGTCGAGCTCAGCCGCGATGGCGTCGCGATCGGCCGGGTCGTGCCAGTACATGGCGATGCGTTCGAGCGTCTCGACCCCGTCGATCTTACTGTCGATATCCATGTCGATCGGTGTTCGTGTGCGCTTGAGCGAAGCCGCGATGTGGGGGTCACCGCCGCAGAACTCATCCAGGCGCCCGTAAAGCGAGCGGGGGAGGAAGCACTGCCCATCCGCGAAGATATCGAAGGTCACATCGTGGCCGGCGGCGATGCGATGGACGCGATGGGCAATGCCGCGATCGAGCGGACGGCTCAAAATGCGCGTGGCGCGCGAGGCATCGTTGGGCATATCGTCGTCGAGCTGCCAGACGCTGGCGCCATTGGCGCAGACCGCGTAGTGCACGGCAGGATGGGCGAGGATGGGCTCAAAGACGCCCGACAGCGGACGCCCCGTGCACGGTACAAACTCAATGCTGCGACGTGCGAGCTCGTCGAGCATCGCCCAGGTGGCGTCGCCCATCTGCTTGTCGCTCGTCAACAGTGTTCCATCCATATCGGAAAAAACAATCATTCGATGCAGCCCTTTCTACTGGCATAAAAAGCGTGGCCGAGGGCGGTGATGCCCTGGCCACGCTCGAGTTCTATAACGGTCCGCGTCCTAGCGGTCGGCGATCGGCTTGTACTCCAGCGGCTCGATCACCGGACGATAGGCCGGGCGAATAATACGGTGCGCGCAGAAGAGCTCTTCCATGCGGTGTGCCGACCAGCCGGCCATGCGGGCGACGGCGAATAACGGCGTAAAAAGCGTCTCGGGCACGCCGAGCATCTTGTAGATAAAGCCTGTGTACAGGTCGATGTTGGCGCAGATGGGCTTGGTCATGCCGTGGTCGCGCATGACCTGGGGTGCCAGGCGCTCGATGCGCTCGATGAGTGCGAACTCTTCGCCCAAGTCCTTCTTGGCTGCCAGTGAGCGCGCGTAACGGCGGCACACCTCGGCACGCGGGTCGCTCAGCGTGTAGACGGCGTGGCCCATACCGTAGATGAGACCCGTGCCGTCGAAGGCCTGCTTGTCGAGAATCTTGCCCAGGTAGGCTGCAACCTCGTCCTCGTCCTCCCAGTTGGAGACATGCGCGCGGATGTCCTCGTGCATAGACACGACCTTGGCATTGGCACCGCCGTGGCGCGGGCCCTTGAGCGAGCCGATAGCCGCGGCGTAAGCGGAATACGGGTCGGTTGCCGAAGAGGACAGCACGCGGCAGGCGAAGGTGGAGTTGTTGCCGCCGCCGTGCTCGGCATGCAGCATGAGCATAACGTCGAGCAGCATCGCCTCATCGCGGGTGAATGCCATGCCGCCGCGCAGGACCTGTAGGATGGTCTCGGCGGTGGAGAGACCGGGCGTGGGGTGCGGCACGTGAACCTCGGAGCCGCGAAGCTTGGCGATCGAGGCCATGTGTGCGAAGGCGGCGATGCGCGGGAGACGTGCGAGCATGGAAATGGCGACGTCGATTTCGTGCTCGGGCGTGATCACGTCTGGTTCGGCATCGAAGGCGTAGAGCAGCAGCACGGCGCGCTGGAGCACGTTCATGATGCTCGACGACACCGTGGTCATAGGGAACTCTTTGACGTACTCGTCGCTCAGATGTCTAAAGGCGCCCAGGCGCTCGCAAAAGCCGTCGAGCTCTTCCTTGTTGGGTAGCGAACCCGTGATAAGCAGATAGGCGACTTCCTCGTAGCCGTAGCGATTCTCGGCCTGGGCATTGTTGACCAGATCCTCGATGCTGTAGCCGCGAAGCGTGAGCTTGCCCTGATCGGGCACGACCTTTCCGTCGACCTTGTTGTAGCCGTGCACATCCGAGATACGAGTGAGGCCCGCGACCACGCCCGAGCCGTCGGCATTGCGCAGGCCGCGCTTGACATTGTGCTCGACAAACAGGCCCTCGTCATAAGGGTCGGTCGGCAGGCCGTGGTAGAGGTTTTCGCTCTCAGGCGAAATCTGGCGGCTTGCTTCGTAATCCAGAACCAGGCGGCTCAAGTGGTCATCGAAGCGGTAATAGATTTTCTTGGCGTCGTAGGCCATGCGCGCTCCTCTCCGGGCCGCATCGGGGTGACTTGCATGGGCATGCGCGCGTCAGGCTATCCCCAGCGGCTTGCTCGCTACAGGCGGTACATAAAGTTGAAGACGTCCTCGCGCTGGATGGACACGTTGACGCCCGAAAGCTCGCCGGCCTCGGCCAGGGCCTTCTGCAGCTCAGCGAAGTCGAGCTTGGACTCGGCGGTATCGGCCAGCATGGTCATGGTGAAGATGTCCTCGATAATGGACTGCGTGATGTCGCGGATGTCGACGTTGGCCTCGCCCAGGACACGGGTGACGCCGGCGACGATGCCGGGGCGGTTCTTGCCAAGGACGGTGATGACGATACGGGAGGACGAGATCTCGGCCATGGGAAACCCTTTCGCGTGATTGCGGCGCGCGCGGGGCGCTCCGCTACGGTACAGTGTTCATCATTGTACCTGTCTGGCGCAAAAAAGGCGCGCTCGCTGCGGCGTTACATGCCTGCAACATGAGCGTAAGGGGGAAGGCCGTACGGGGAAGAGCCGTCTGGCGCGTGTCCGGCTCGTGTTGGGTTGATTTCCGATCTCAGCCGAACACATTGAGCGGACAGGCCGTTCCCGCAGTCAGCCGAACGCCTCCGACGGCTGATTCCGAACTGGAAGCGGAGGGCATCCCCGCCCTTCGGTAGGGGATACCGCTCCGCGGCGCATGCCGCGGGCGGCGCCCCTATCGGACCACCGTGACCTCAGTTGGGATGGGCCCAGCACTGCCGCGTACTCGGTGAGCTAGAGCCAACTGTTCGTCTTCACGTCGCGTATGGCGATATTTCGGTCGTCCGGCTCGGTGATGCCGTAGCCGAACGCCTGGAGCGTCTCGATGGACTCCTGGATCCTCTGTTGGAACATGGGACCCGGATCGACCCTCGGCCCGAGGTGCCCGCGCCAAAGGCACGGCGTGGCGCGCAGCATGTTATGGATTTTGGAGATGGGCTCGATGTCGGCGTAGACGTTGAGCGTCGCCATGGCGTCCTTGTGGCCGAGGATCGATTGGAGCGCCTTGATATCGCCCCCTTGGCGGATCCACTGCGTTGCGAACGTGTGGCGAAGGCCGTGGAACGTGATCAGCTCGTCGTTGGTGCCCATGAGGCCGTTGGTCTCCGAGAACGTCTTGAACGCCCTGCGGATATAGCTTGTCGTCGCGAAGGTCGCGCCCGGCTCCGACAGGATGTAGCAGTCCCCGATCTCGACCGCCCCGGTAAGGCCGCGCAAGCGCAGCTTTCCGCAGTCGATCTCGTGGGTCTCCTTCAGGAAGGGGGGTAGGCCGACCGGGTCGATGGGGATACCCCTGGCGTCATGGGTCTTGGTGTCCTTGATGAACGAACCCATTCCCTTCGCGTACGCCACCGAGTGTCTGATCGAGATCAGGCCCGTCTCGAAATCCACATCGCACCACCGAAGGCCGCAGACCTCGCCGATTCGCATCCCCGTGTGCAGGGCGAGTACGACCGCCCTCTAATCCTCGGCGGACCAATCGAGTCCGAACTCCTTTCGGGCATCCTCTTCGCTCATGACTTCGAGAAGGTCTCCGGGTTGGCAACGAAGGGCGAGGCATAGCTGCTCGAGTGTGTTGAAGCGAATGCCGCGAATATGCCCTTTTTTAATACGGGACAGGTTCACGGGCGTGGTTCCAATCCTTTCGGCAAGTTCGTTCGAGGAAATCTTTCGCTCGGCCATGATCTTGTCGAGGCGAACAATTACGGGCATGGCGTTTCCTTACGCAATCTCGTCGGAGTCGAGGTACAGCTCTCGGGCGTACAAGAAGAGCTGGGAAAGCATGAACAGGACGATGCCGAGAACCAGAGAGGTCCAATCGAATGATGAAGCGATCTCTTGGGCGCCGACGGCCCCCTCGCCGCCAAACATCGAAACGGAGGTTTTGAGTGAGCCGGCGTAGAGGCTGGTGGCAGCTTGAACAACGAAGAGAATGCCGAGCACCTTCAAGCATGTCGCAGACCCTTTCTTGAAGGGGTCTCCGCTCTTGATCGTCCACACGAGAACGGCGCTGAGGATGGTCGTAGCGATACCGATGACGGCAGGGACCAATGTCGAGATCGCAAGGGCTGGATACGCGGGGGAGTCTGCAATTACAGGGTTGTCGAGCACTTCGATTGCTGGCTTTAAGGAGAACGCCACTTGTGCGATGGCGGTGGCGCAAAGGGTCGCAGAGGCTATCGCACATGCGATGCGGAAGGAATGAAGCCGGGGAGTGCGATTGTCGGAACTCATAATAACCTCCGAAGAATTTAAAAAACTCAGGTTACTTTTTAACAGTTTATGTTAAATTGACTTTGCCGGCAAGTAATAAGGGCCGAGCATTTTGTTCGGCCCCTCTGTTCCGACTGGATGAGGTTAAGGTTGGCGATGAATATGCTCAAAATCTCGAAGGCGATCTTTAGGTCGCTTCTCTCCTCCAGGTCGCTCTGTGTTGTCGTTGTTGCGTTGATGGTTCTTTGTGCTCTGCCCGTCTTCAGGAGCGCGGCTGGCATCGACGGACGGGTCGAATACCTCGAGTCGGGAATAACCCGTGTTGAGCAGGAATTGTCAGCATCCTATGCGGATGCGCTTGTGAATGCGGGGGAGGACGGTGTCTATACCTCTTCATCAAGCATGCCCGCGCTTCTGTACCCTCTTGCCGCGGGACGTCTTATCTTGGCACCGCTCTCTCCCCTACTTCCGTTTCTGCAGATATCGGATGGAGAGTACACCTATTATGACGGATCGAAGGAGTACTTGCTATGGGTCGCAACGGCCGTTGCCGTCTCGTTCCTTGCCGCGCGTCTTAACAAACGTGAAAAGCTCATCATCCAGGCACCGATGGGCGAGCTGGGTAGACTTGTTGCATCGAGCGTATGGGCGAGTGTTTTTGCAATGC
>CAUGJN010000087.1 GCA_959599635.1 uncultured Collinsella sp. | reverse complement strand
GCTCGACCGAAGGCAAAACTGCAAAACGAGCGGCGCCGTTTTTGGGACGAACGGCACGGTTTGCCGCTCATTGTTGCCGCCCGCCCAACGGGCGTACGCTCATCGGGCGCATAGAGAGATGTTTTTGAGACCGTGTGTTTTGCGCCTTTCGTACCGTTTACCGAGCTTTTGACGCGCAGACCCATTTGTTGCACATCTTTTTTGTAGGATAGACAGGTTATACATGAGACAAGGCGGTACGAATGGCATACGGATACAACGACGGTGATCAACGGCGACAAAGCGTTCGCCTTGCTGGCCGCACCACGCCGACGCCTAGAAGTGCCACGAGCAGCAATCCGCAACGCCCTCAAGAGCAACCCAGGCCTTCGTCTCGGCAGCAAACAAGCAGAACACGGCAGAGTGGCCGTCCGAGCACGGGCACAAGCGCGCAGCAAGATAGCCGCCTGGGCGCGCGCACTCGACAGCGCCAGGCCGAGGTTCCGCAACTGCGCCGCAACGGCGCACGTCAGCCCGGCATCCATATCAACCGCTTCTTTTCGCATCCCCAAGGCGGACGCGACGGCAAGCCCTACCGCTCGACATCGTACGTGAATGCCCCCGCCCTGCCGGCTCGTCGACTTTGCCTCGCACTGTGCTCTATCCTCATCTGTCTGGTCTTTGTGCTTATGAGCTCCTGTATGTCCCACGGCTCGGCCGGTCTCGAGCCCACCGCCGAGGACAAGCTGCTCAAGGCCCCCGTCGCGCCCGGTTATTCTTTCGCCTTTTCGACCCCGCGCTCGCAATGGCAAGCCGGCACGATGCCCCATATCTATCAGATCGACCCTGCATGGTCGGAGCTGCCTTACGCCGGCGGTACCATCCGCCAAAATGCCTGCGGGCCTACGTGCCTCACCATGGTCTATATCTTTAAGACGGGACGCACCGATATGACCCCCGTCGATATGTGCGCGCTTTCCGAGGCGGGCAATTACGCCCCCACCGGTGCAACCGAATGGTCGTTTATGACGAGCGGCGCGTGGCAGTTGGGACTTAACGGAACGGAACTCCATAATGATCGTGACTCGATGACTCAGGCGCTGCGTTCGGGAGCGCCCGTCATCGCCGCCGTTCGGCCGGGCATCTTTACCAACGTGGGCCACTACATTGTGCTTTACGGTATTGACGACGCCGACCAGATTGAAGTCTTCGATCCCAACTCGGCCAGCCGCAGCGCCCGCCGCTGGGGCGTCGTAGAGGTCCTCAACGAAGTCGAAGCCATGTGGGCCTACTACTAGTCACTGGGGACAGACTTAAATGAGTGGTCTCTGGATGCCCGGAACTGCCGGCACGGAAAGCGCATCCTGCTTTGGGGCCCAATAGCGGGGTGCGCTTTCCGTTAGCGGCCCGTTTGGGAAACTAGGGACCGCTTTTCGACAATAATCCGGGATGCATTTTCCGATTGAGGGCCTCAAGGGAAACCGCACCCCATGTTGGACGCTCATTCTGGAATGTGCTTTCCGCAGTTGATCGATGCGGCCTTTAAGGACTGTCCCAAGCTGCCGGCAGGAAAGGAACGTCCCCAAGTGCCGGGTTTCCGCAGCCTGCAATGCTCCTCATGAACAGCCGCCTCAATAACAAAAGCCCCCGCGGCCGAAGCGGACCGCGGGGGCAACAGACCTGCAAGAGTTAACTCAAGTCCTCGCCATTTGATGCAATGACCTTTTGGTACCAGCAGAAGCTGTCCTTTCGGTAGCGATCGAACGTGCCTTTGCCCATATCATCGGCATCAACATAAACAAAGCCATAGCGCTTCTTCATCTGCCCCGTCGAGGCCGACACCAAATCGATACAGCCCCACGGCGTGTATCCCATCAGGTCAACACCGTCCTCGACAATTGCATCGCGCAGCGCAAGAATATGCCTTCGCAGGTAATCAATATGATACGCATCGTGGACTTTGCCGTCTTCCAGCGCATCGAGTCCGCCCACACCGTTCTCGGCGATAAAGAGCGGAAGATGGTAACGATCGTGGTAGCCGGCAAGCGTCACGCGCAAACCCAGCGCATCGATCTGCCACTTCCAGGCAGTCTCTTTATCCTTGAGGTACGGATTGCGCAGCGTCGGGAACACGTTGCCCTCCGCCTTCTCGGCGATCACCTGATCATCGGCGCACACCAAGCGCGAGCAATAGTACGAGAACGAGATGAAGTCGACCGTATGCTCTGCCAGATACTCCGTATCGCCCGGCTCAAAGGGCACGTGAACACCCTCTTTCTCGAGTGCACGCAGCTTCCAAGCAGGATAGGCGCCCGCAGCCATCACGTCTGTGTAGAAGTAGCGGCCGCGGTCCTCCTCATACGCAAGCCATACGTCCTCGGGCGCACAACGGTACGGATAGGTCGCACCGGCAGCGACCATGCAACCCACCTTGTTTGCGGGATCGATCTTGTGCAGAATCTCGACAGCGCGAGCGCTCGCCATAAACATATGGTGCGAGAACGCCGCGGTCACGGCTGCACGGTCACGCTCATCCTCGAGCGTGACACCCGCGTTGAGATAGGACAGCGCCACGCTGTTGATCTCGTTGAACGTAAGCCAATAACGCACGAGGCCCTGGTACGCGCGTCCGACGGTCTCGACGTAGTGCGCATACCGCTCGATCATCTCTCGGCTTTGCCAGCCACCATAGCGCTCGACCAGAGCCAACGGATAGTCGTAGTGCGACAGCGTCACAAGCGGCTCGATTCCATGCTCGCGCAGTGCCTCGAATACCTGACGGTAAAACTCCAAGCCCTCGCCGTTGGGCTCGGTCTCCATCCCTGTGGGAAAAATACGGCTCCAGCAAATTGAAAGACGCAGGCACTTAAAGCCCATCTCGGCAAAGAGCTCGACATCCTCGTGCCAATGATGGAAGAAGTCGTTGCCCCAGCGGCATGGATACAGCCTGTCCGGATCGTCCACGGGCTTTTGCCTGCCAAACATTACATCCCAGCGGTCGGAACCCTGTGGGATCAGGTCGGAGTGCGACATGCCGCGGCCGCCCTCGTTCCAGCCCCCTTCGGCCTGGTTGGCGGCGAGGGCACCACCCCACAAAAAGCCCTCGGGTATACCGGCGGCAGACGTTCTGTCAAAGTAACTCATGCTACTCAGCATCCTCGGCAGAAGCTGCCGCGGCGTTCTCCTGCTCCTGAGCCAGGAGCTGGTTATCGTACACCTTAAAGAACGGGTACCAGACCACAGCCATGACCACGATCAAAACGATCGTAAACACCCAGATGCGCGGGTCGAGGCACTGGACAAAGCCCTGAACGAAGATGGGGAACGTGCCGCTCACCAAGATGTAGAAGTTAGAGACAAGACCCAGTGAGACCGCACCCCAATACAGCAGGGCCGAGATCATGCCGCCTAGCACAAACGGAATCATGAGGATCGGGTTGAAGATGATGGGCGCGCCGAAGATCGCGGGCTCGGAGATACGGAAGAAGCTCGGCACGATCGATGCCCTGCCAAATGCCTTGAGCTGCTGCGACTTTGCCCTAAACGCGCAGAGCGCCACAAAAGAGAACGTATTACCCGTGCCGCCGATGAGGTTGATGGCCAACGACATGAGCACCGGGTGGAACTCAAGCGGCTGCCCGGCAGCATAGAGCGAGGCGTTGGCGGCAAAGGCGGCAAGCGAGACCGGGGCGGTGATGGGCATTACGATCATGTTGCCGTGGACGCCAAAGCACCAAAACAGCAGCGTCATGAAGCAGATAAGCAGTGCGCCGGGCACAGAGTCAACTGCGACGGAAAGCGGGGCAGCGAGCAGCTTCTCGATAACCGAGGGGATGGACAGCGCGGGATCGATCATCTGGATCAGCAGGTTGCCGCCAAAGAAGATGAGGATGTTGGCGAGCATAGGTACGATGGCGCCAAAGGTTTCGGACAAAAACGGCGGCACGCCATCGGGCATCTTGATGGTGATGCCCTTGGTCTGGCAGAAGCGCGTGACCTCGACGGAGACCAAGGCAACGATGATGGCGGTAAACAGGCCCTGCGCACCCAGATAGGTGCAGGGGACCGCCTGGAGCACGGACTCGTCAGCAAGCTGGTAGTAGGACGACGGCGCCGCGGCGATCAGGAACATCACCAGCGAGGTCATGCCGGCGTTAAGCTTGGGCATCTTGTAGGTGCCCGCCAGGTTATAGGCGATTGCGAACGTCACGATCACCGACAGTATGCCCATCGTCATATTGAAGGGGATGAGCAGCGTGAGCTTATTGGCCGTCGCAAAATCGAGCCAAGGGCCAAAGACGGACCAGAACCCGCCCTGCGCCACCAGGTCGGCCGTGACCGGCGGGTTGGCGAGGATCATAAAGACGGCAGATACCAAGATGAAGCTGATCGCGCTCATAAAGCCCTTTTGCATGGAGGCAAAGTGGCGCTCGGTGCCGCAGAAATTGGCGATAGGGGTCAGTTTTTCCTGAAGCAGGGTCATGAACTTCTCCATGGTTGCCTCCTAACCCAACAGCGACTGGGCGAGTGCCAGCACGTTGGCGGCGTTGCCCATGCCGTAGTCCTGTGCGGGGATGACCGCGGTCGGTTTACCGCTCCCCCGCTTGACGGTGTTGAGCTGGTAGGACACCTGCGGCCCCAAGAGCAGTACGTCATAATTGGCGCACGTCTCCTGATACTCGCCGATACCCACCGCATCGATATCGAGCTCGATGCCGTTTTGCTCCGCATATTTCTCGAGTTTCTTCATCAGAATGCTTGTAGACAGACCAGCTGCGCAAACAAGAAGGATCTTCATAAGGGATTCCCTTCGCATTGATTGGTTGGATAGTCACCGCACGCCGCTAGGCGTTCTTGGTTGCAGTGCACTCATACAGGCAGATCAGCTCCTGCACGAGCTCCTGAGCAAGCATGGAGCACATGAGGTGGTCCTGAGCATGGACCAGCAACACATCCACCGACAGATGCTCGCCCGCTGCCTCAGTCGAAAGCAGCTGCGTTTGGATGTGGTGAGCCTTGATTCCCGCATCCTTTGACTGCTTCATGAGTTTGGCGGCGGCGTCAAAATCCCCCGCTTTTGCCTTTTCAAGGGCTTCGAAGGCAAGGCTGCGTGCCTCTCCCGCTGCAGCGACCAGCTGAAACGAAACCATCTCGGTTCCCTGATCGTCCATAACGGTCTCCTCTCCCGTGATGTTTGGTTTGTACTTGAATATTCGAAACGCCTATCTCCCGCCCGCAATCCTCGAGGTTTATTGCAGGTAGACAGACAGGGTTATCGACAAAAGAAGTCTTAAGCCGTATGCGCTTGCACAAGCGCCATCAGCTCATGCCAGGACCGGCGCTCGCGTAGGCGCTCGACCCCCTGGCGGTCCATAAAGATCTCGGCGAGCAGTGAGCTCAAGATCCGCGCCTCATCGCCGCCCGACCGGGCAAACGACACCATAAAGACGATATCGACCTCATGGCCGTATTCGTCCCAAAGAATGGGATGTTCGAGCAGGCCCACGGTAACAAAGGCCTCGGCGCTCAAGGGATGCATCCCATGGGGCATGGCTACCCCATTGCCAAACGAGGTGGCACTCGCGCTCTCGCGCTCGGCGACCTCTTGGGCAAACTGGGCATCGACACGGCCGCTCTCGACGGCGCGCTCGGAGAGATATCGGAGAACGGCCTGCTTCGACGACGCCTCAACGCGGTTGAAGAACAGGGCACGGCTAAAGAAAGAGCTTACGGAGTCCGATTGCGCAGTGTCGTCGCTCAGCACCTTGCGGATAGCGTTGACATCGCTCGTCTCCAAGAAGAAATCGGCCTCGCGGACGGGCACGGGCAACTTGACGTTGAGCGGCACCGTTGTGAACACGTAGTCGACGTGCGAAAAATCGAACGTTCCCACGCGGGCGACATCGCATGTCTCAATCGAATCGATATACATGCCAAACTGCTTGCGGTACTGGTGCTCGAGCATACGGGCGCTTCCCGCTCCCGAGGCGCACACGATCAGGATGCGCTTGCGACGCGGCTGGTCGGCTTGCTGCTCGAGGGCCAGGGCAAATGCCATGGCGATGTAGCCGAGCTCTTCATCAGAGGGCTGACTGCCAAAATGACGCTCGAGTACCTGCGAGGTGCCAGCTGCCATCGAATAGGCCAACGGAAACCTCGTCTTGATATCGGGCAGCATGGGGTTATCCATATGCATGTGATATTCAAGGCGATAGCCCAGAGGGCCGATATGCCGAGCAAGGTTCATGCGAAGTTCAAGATCGCCGCTAAAGTCAAACCTAAACTCATCGTTGACCGCACGTACCATCTCGGAAGCAATCTCCCACATCTCGTCCGAGATAACGGCAGAGCCCTTCTCGGGCACTCCCGTGCCCCTGCCGAGCAAATGGATTGCGATAAAGGCAACCTCTTCTCGGGGCATGCTCACGCCCAGGGCATCCTTGATGTTTGCGGCAATCTGGAAAGCCGCGGCGTATTCGCGCGTTCCCTCCAGTTTTTGAACGTCCGATTCTGCAGCTGGGACATAGCAGCCCTGCTCGATGCGGCCAAGAGCAATGTAAAGATGCATGATGAGATTGCGGGATGCCAGCGAGCTCACCGTGACGGGCGAGGCCGTCAGAGCATCGTCCACACATGCGGCGATGGCCCGCAGGCGCTCGGCGAGCTTTGCATCGTCGGTGTCGGGCAACACGGGCCTCACCAGCGAGGCCAGGCACAGGCGCCGCTGCGACTCCCCGCCCGCAACGCGGATTCCGTAGCGTGGGCGCTTTTCGAGCGTTAAGTCAAATTGGGCGAGTTTCTGCTCTACCAGACGCATGTCATTGGACAGAGTTCGCGCCGAAACGTAGAGTAAATCCGCATACTCCTCAATCGTCACCCACTGGGACCGCATGAGGAGGTCGTTAAGAAGGAAGGACACACGGCCGTCGCGCGTATCAGGAATGCCCGGATGGGCCAGAGCCGCACCGTCTAGCAAGCGAGCAAGCTCATCTGCACGTGCAACATCGATACGATACTGCCCCTTGCTGCCAACGATGCGTGCAACCCCTGCAAGGTTGTCGTTTGCGCGATGGATATAGTTTCTCACGGCGCGCTCGCTTACCTCGAGACGCTTGGCAAGTACCGCGACAGCGACAGGCTGAGCGTCCTCGATCATATTTACAAGCTGCTTGACGCGAGCATCCATGTCCTCCTCCTTTCCCTGCGTCTAGTCTAACGCGGTAAAGAATGACACTCCACGTCGCGCTCGTTCCGCCAACTCGGAACAGGTTGCGGGGAGTCCAGCTGAGCTATGGAGAGCCTGGGGAGAGGGCCCGAAGGCAATGCGTCGGTGTGGGATGCGCCTTCCCAGCCATTGGGCAGTCATTGGGGACAGACTTAAATGAGTAGTCGTTGGACGTTCTTGTTTGGCTAGTCGTTTAAGAACGTCCCCAATGACTATTAAGGACTGTCCCATGCTGCCGGCAGGAAAGGACCGTCCCCAAGTGCCGGGTTTGTCCCCAACGACTAGGTGAATAGCAAAAGCCCCGCAGTCGGAGCGGACTGCAGGGCTCATGAAGAGAGGCTAGCCTGTGGGCGCTTTGCCTGGCGCCCACGAGAGAGGCAACGGAGTAGGGACTACTCGTGGATGCGGGTACCGGAGAGGCCGGCCATGGTCTCGGCGGCCTTGTCCAGGGCGCCGATGATGCAGGTGCGGCCCT
>CAUGJN010000086.1 GCA_959599635.1 uncultured Collinsella sp. | reverse complement strand
GAGCTCGAGCTGCGCCGCAGGCTCACCGTGCTCGCAAGTGACGAGGCCACTCAAGACACTCCCCTGCGCTATTTCCTGCGCTGGGCGGGGCAGGTCCAGGGCGTCGGTTTCCGCTTCACCAACACCAACCTCGCACAGGCGCGCTCCCTCACCGGCTGGGTGCGTAACATGGAAGACGGTTCAGTCGAGATGGAGATACAGGGAGCTCCGGCAAACATCCTATCTCATCTCGAGGCGCTTCACGCCTCCTACGAGCGCATGGGAACGCGTTTTCGCCTCGCAGACGCCCAGGCCCGAGCCCCACTTGCCAATGAAGACGGTTTCATTCCTCGTTATTAGTATTGTGTGCTAAATACGGTATCATTTACCTACGACCGTTGATAGAAAAGAGGCGAGGCGCATGGCGGTGCAAAGAAGGAATACCAGGCAGCGAAAGCTGGTTCTTGACGCTGTGCGCCAAAGCTATAACCATCCCACCGCCGACGAAATCTACAACGCCGTACGCGAACAGGATGACAAGATCAGCCGCGGCACGGTCTACCGCAACCTCAATCTCTTAGCCGACGCAGGGGAGATTCTCTCTATTAAGACGCCGGGCGGCAGCCGCTTCGATCGCACCATCGAGCCGCACGCACATATCATCTGCACCTCGTGCAGCCGCGTCATCGACGTGCCACTCCCCTTCGACGCCCAGCTCGACGCCAGGGCATCCGAACAAATCGGATGGAGCGTCAGCTCGCACTACACCATCTTTGAGGGACTCTGCCCCGACTGCCAGTAGCCTTTGGGACATGCCTGCAAATCTACTTGCCCATCCGCTACAGCAAACAGTACATTTCTAGGCATGTCCCAAATATCTACTCGGCGAGCAGGCGACGCAGTTCTTCTTCGACCGTGCGCACGTAGCGGACGCGGTCGTTGATGCCACGCATAGAGGGGTTACAGCTCTCCATCAGATAGGGATGGCCCACGACGTTGAGCATGTCGCGATCGTTCTCATTATCGCCAAACGCCATCATCTCATCGGGCGAAATTCCCAGGGCACGACCGTAATCGGCAAGCGCGGAACCCTTACCCGAATCAAAGCCGATAAAGTCCGTCCACTCGGTTCCCGACGTCATCACGTCGACACAGTCGCTAAAGTGGCGCTCGAAATACTCCAGCGCCGCCGGCTGCTCTGCCTCGGGCGTCTGGAAGGCAATCTTAATGACGTCCTCGTCGATGTCCTCGGGACGGTCGACCACCGCCACATCGCAGTGGACCTCATAACGCAGGTGTTCAACAAACGCGTCGTTGCCGCTCATGGTGTAGAGGCGCCCCTCACACGAAAGGGTCACGTCGGCATGGGGATACGCAACCACGGCATTCGCGATATCCATAGCAAGGCAACGCTCCATGGAACGCTTGACAACGGCACGCCCCTCGCTCATCACCAGGGCTCCGTTTTCGCATACGTAGGCGAGCTCATCGGCCACCGGGGCAAACAGGTAGCGCAAGCTCGCATATTGACGGCCGCTCGCCGGCATAAACACGATACCGCGACGATGCAGCTCATCGATAAGCTCAAAGGCCTCGGAACGCGGCTCGCGCTCCCCCGGATGCAGCAACGTGCCGTCCAAATCGCATGCAATCAGCTTGATTCCCTCAAGACCCATATGCTTTCCCCCAAAGCCTCTTATCAACAGCAAGACGGACTTTGATTGGTCGCCCCTCAAAGCCCGTCTTGCGCATACGCGCACTTAGCCGCGCGTCTTTTTTACGATGGCAAAGTCGGGAGCTATGCTCACGACGACCTCCGCCGTACTCGATGCAAAGCGCCGGTCCGCATCGAGTTCACGGGTAACCACCGAGAGCCGAACACCCTCGACGCCCCGGAGCATGCGGCCCAAAACAGGCTGCACCGGCGTATACATGCGCACGGTATGCTCGTCCGAATCGCCTCGGAAAAGCGGCGCGTGCATATTGCCGATCTCCCAGCACGCATGCGCGAGCGCAATCGGATCCGTGCGGTCGACTTCGACCAAATAAACCTCGGCGCTGCGCAGGCGCACGACAACCGCCACGGGCACCATGCCCGAACGGTCGATGGCGAGCACGTCGCCATCGGCAAGACGACCGCCGTCGGCAGCATCCAGCCGAACATCGATCGTGCGCCCCAGCTCCGTCACGCCCGCAAACGCGCATACATCAGCCCGGTCCCAATCGAACAGTAGCTCGTCAACTTCAAAGACGCCGCCCAACTTCCGGCGAAGCAGGAGTTCATAGGACGGATCGTTGAGATTTCCCAAGCATGTCGTCGAAACCAAGCGTTCAGGCATACTCTAACCCTCGACCTCAACGAGCTCGATATCAAAGTTGAGGTCCTTGCCGGCCAGCTCGTGGTTGGCGTCGAGCGTCACGGCCTCGGGCGTCACGTCGATGACCACGGCGGGGACGGGCATGCCGCTCGGCGTGGACAGGAAGAGCTTCATGCCCTTCTCGATCTGCTCGATATTGGGAACCTGTTCGGCCGGGAAGGTAATAACCATCTCGGGGTTGTGCTCGCCGTAGGCATCGGCAGCAGGAATGTGCACGGTCTTCTTCTCGCCCACCTGCATGTCGACAACAGTGGCGTCGAAGCCCTTGATCATCTGGCCGGCGCCGCAGGTGAACTCCAGCGGCTCGCCGCGATCGTAGGAGCTATCGAACTGCGTACCATCGTCGAGCGTGCCGCGATAATGAGTCTTGACCTTCTTGCCCTGGTTGGACATGGTAACCTCCGTGATAAGGGCGGCGCACAACGCGGGCCGCCGTGAACATATGGCGCTAACTATACCCTAGTCATACAATTCAATGACAGTTTGCAAAGAAACGCTGCAACCGGAGGAACCATGGCATATCCCGTATTTGACCTACACTGCGACACTGCCGACCGAATCGGCTGGGCCACGCTCGATCTCGACCTGCGCTTTACCGCCGGCACCGACGGTTATTTCCCCGGCGACGAAACGCATCCGCAAGATTTCGACCTCATCGAGGGTAACGCCTGTGCCATCTCGCTCGCAAAGATCGGCAACACGCCGTGGGCACAGTGCTTCGCCACGTTTGTCCCCGACGAGATTCCCACCGCCCACGCCGCGCGCTTCCAGGCGCAGATCATGGCGCATATGAGCGGCCAGGCAATGCTCAACCACGACCGTATGGTCAACGTGCGCAGCGCCGCAGACATTCGCCCCGCGCTCAAGGACGGCAAGGTCGCTTGCATCCACACCATCGAAAACGCCACGTTCTTTGCCGAGGACCCCGCGCTGATCGAGGTGCTCAAGAGCCTGGGCGTGCTTATGTCGTCACTCAGCTGGAACGCGCAGGGACCGCTCGCGAGCGGCCACGACACCCACGCCGGCCTCACCGCCGCCGGCATCGAGGCGCTTACGCAGATGGAGCACGCCGGCATGGTGCTCGACGTCTCCCACCTCAACGATGAGTGCTTTGACGAGGTCGCCGCCCGCGCCACGCGTCCCTTCGTCGCCAGCCACTCCAACTCCCGTGCGGTTTGCGGCGCCAAACGCAACCTTACCGACGACCAGTTCCGCACCATTCGCGACATGGGTGGCATCGTCGGCCTCAACTACTGCAGCGAGTTCCTTTCCAACGACGCAACCGACAAGACCGCCGCAGACGTCACCTTCGACCAGCTGGCGGCGCATATCGAGCACTGGCTCGACCTGGGCGGCGAGGACGTCATCGCGCTCGGCGGCGACTGGGACGGCGCCACGGTGCCCGCTTTCCTCTCCGATGCCAGCAAGATGCCCGAGTTCCAGAACATGCTTTCCAAGCATTTTGGCAAGACCGTGATGCAAAAGCTCTGCAGCGACAACGCGCTTGCCTTCTTCGAGCGTTATTAATTTCACATCCCTTGAGCGGGCCGGCATGCCGAACGGTCGACATGCCGGCCCGTCCCCGATCTGAAGGACCGCTTTTGACGCAGCAGTTTACGATTTCCGCATCCCGACCGGATGGGACGACCATCCCCGTCGTCGTTACCAAAAAGCGCGTCAAGAACTTCAACCTACGCGTCACATCGAGCGGCGAGGTCCACGCCAGCGCACCGATCGGCGCCAGCCGCGAGCGTATCGAAGCGTTTGTGAAGCGCAACAGCGCCTGGATTATCAGCCGACTTGCCCAGCGCGAGCAACGTCAGGCGACGGCACGAGAGCCGCTCAGCCCCTCGTCCATCATTGCACTTTGGGGCAAGCCCATCACGGTACAGGATGCACTCGATCACAACTTTGCATCACCCGCACCGCGACCCAAACAGGCCACCTTCGCAAGTTTTATGGGTGCCGATGAATCGGACGAAGGCCCGCAGGCCAAGCGGCACGCAATCCTCGACGGCCTAACGTCCGACGAGCTCCAAGCCCACATCGACCAGCTCTACGCGTCCGAGGTCACCGCAGCGCTACGCGACATCGTGCACGCGTACGAAATCGCAATGGGCGTCACCGTGGCCCGCGTCTCCGTGCGCAGCATGAAAACGCGTTGGGGCTCCTGCACACCCAAAACCGGCGCCATTCGTATCGCGCGCGAGCTCGCCGCCTACCCTGTCGAATGCCTCGACATGGTTGTCGCCCACGAGCTCGTCCATCTGCTCGAGCCGAGCCACAATCAGCGCTTTCACGCCCTGCTCGACACGTACTGTCCCAACAATAGAGCACTGTCTCAGCGGCTCAAGCAGCCACCCCTCAACAAGCTCTAGCGTCGACTAGCGCACGCGCTCGATCTCGACGCCGCAGCTTGCCAGGGGCAGGCCAACAGGAGCCCACGGCTTATCGAGCTTTATGCGCACACCAAGCAGCGAGGGATAACGGCGCAGCAGCATCTGGGCTGTCCCCTCGGCTGCCGCCTCGATGAGCTTAAACGTATGCTCGCGCAGATAGCCATCGACATCGTGGCACACCGAGCCGTAGTCAATCGAGGCGTCCAGGTTATCGTGCTCCCCCGCCGCGCGCAGGTCGGCATAGAGCACCAGAGAAACGATGAACTTCTGACCCAGCGCGTTCTCCTCGGGATACACGCCATGGTTGGCAAAAACCTCCAGGCCGTCAATGACAATACGATCGGCATGGCGCAAATCGTCATAGCTCACGTGAGGCACCGCCGTTGCGGTGGATATTTCGCCCCTTCCACGGCGGGCGAGCTCGGCGCCTTCGGTCTTGGTTGCATTCTCGGGCAGTTTCTTGTTACTCAACGCGATCGTCTCCTTCGTTTAGAACCCCGACCGCGCAAACTAACTACACGCGAATCGACAGGTTCTTTTTATCATCGCTCCAGTTGCAAGCGTTGCGCGCGGGGCATGCAAAGCAGGCACGCGACGCTTTGTCGGCTGCATAGAGCAGACGCTCAAGCGGTTGGCTGTTCACGCGCAGCTTTCGATGGCCCAGAATGGCCGTCTTAATGGCTGCGGCATCGGCCGGCTCAAACGCCACGTCATCGGGCATGCCGCCGAGAATCGCATCAGCGACGCGTTCGCTTGCAACATCATGGGATATACCCGATTCATACTGTTCATCTTTGCCGATATCGTGAAGAAGTGCTGTGGCGTAGATGACCTCGCGGTCAAATTCGAGCTGCTCCTCGAGATTCTTGATCCACATAATGCGCGCGACATCGAGCAGATGGTCAATACCGTGGCGGCAGAAGATGCGCCCCGATTCCAACTGTACGATGTTGCCCAGGTGCCGCCGGAACAGCCCGTTGGCACAAATGTAATCAATGCGAGGCATGGCACCAAAGGGGGCCAGGCCCGAAGCCATAAAGCCGCGACGCGACGTCCCCTCATCGGTCTTCGATGTAAAGTCGTTGACGACTCTCATGGTTAGCGGCCCAGCATCCTAAAGAAACGCTCCTCGAGCGCGGGATCGGTCTCAAAGACGCCGCGACGAGCAAGCGTCACGGTCTTGGTGCCGGGCTTTTGCACGCCACGCATCGTCATGCACATATGCTCGGCCTCCATCAACACAATCGCTCCCTGGGGAGCGAGATAATCCATGAGGGCATCGGCAACCTGTGCGCACAGTTGCTCCTGCAGCTGCAGACGGCGGGCATAAACCTCAACCGTGCGGGCGAGCTTGGAAAGCCCAGCCACCCGACCGTTAGGGATATAACCAATGGCGGCCTTGCCATAAAACGGCAGCAGATGATGTTCGCACAGCGAGTAGAACGTGATGTCGCGCTCGATAACCAAATCGTTCGAAGCGACGGCAAAGGTTTTGGACAGGTGCTCCTCGGCACTCTGGTCCATACCGCCGGCGATCTCACCATACATACGGGCAACGCGCGCCGGGGTCTCCAGCAGGCCCTCACGAGTTGGGTCCTCGCCTATGCCCTCAAGCAACAGCTTAATGGCGGCCTCGACTTTTTCCTGATCGACCATCTGGGCCTCACTTTTCCGATTTCACGTTCGCGCTATGGTACCACGCCCTCCGGCATCGACCACAAGCTACATAGTATGGGTCGAATAGACCGGATCATCACGCCAAAGTTCAACCGCATCACAAAGCGCAACGCCCTCGCGCTCAGCACGGGCGCGTGTAGCGTTCATATCGATCACGCGCTGGTTGCTCGAACCCCTAAAGCGCAGCGAGATATCGTACAGGTCCTGAACAAACGGGCCGTCCACCAGCATGTCAAGGCAGGCAAGGATGCGGTCCGTCACCTCGGTATGATGACGACCACCCGGCATAAGCTCCTCGAGCACGTCACCGGTAAAGCACCAAATGGTCTTCCCCGACCCCACTGGATAGGCCGCGCGAACACGCTCGACAAAATCAACGAGCCCCGCCTGATTCTCGGGCTCCATGGGCTCGCCGCCCAGAATCGTCAGGCCATCAATAAAGGGATGGTCGAGGCTCTCGATAATCTTGTCCTCGACGGTGCGATCAAACGGCTCGCCCGCAGCAAAGTCCCACGCGACAGAGTTAAAGCAGTTCTTGCACCCACGACGGCACCCGCTTACAAACAGAGAAGTACGAACGCCCTCTCCATCAGCAATGTCGAAATACTTAATGTTCGCGTAGTTCATAGGTAACTCTCCCGGAAGGCCGGGACATATCATCCCGTCCTCAAACATTCTCGGCCTGCGGCCTGCGAAACTGCGGGCGGGACGATATGTCCCGGCCTCATGCAAAGGGTAACTCAATGAACGAAGCGAACATCGAGCATAGGGTTCGAGGTCCAATAAAAACTGGGTTGCGGCTCAACCACCATCGCAAGTAAATCGCAGCTGCAACTCGAATTATTTCCGCTAAGAACTTCGAGGAGTGAGCAGACCGCGCGCTGCATCTCAGCTACATCAACTTGGCTGCCCTGTAGCGAGGCCCCGGACCTTTGCTCGATATGAGTTCCGCACGAACAGGAGGCGCCAGTGGCGCCTCCGTCGTGAGCCAGGACTGTCCGAAATAGCGAGTAAAGGTCCGGGGCCTCGCTACAGGGCAGCCTGGGATGGTTATTAGAGATGCAGCACGCGGTCGCGGATCTCCTCGGTTCGACCCTGGTTCCAGAACTGGGTACCGATGTAGCCGCACGTGCGACGGGCGACATTCATCTTCTCCTGGTCGCGGTTGCCGCAGCTGGGGCACTCCCACACCAGCTTGCCGTCATCCTCGACAATCTTGATCTCGCCATCATAGCCGCACACCTGGCAGTAGTCGCTCTTGGTGTTGAGCTCGGCGTACATGATGTTGTCGTAGATGTACTGCATCACGCGAATGACAGCCTTGAGGTTGTCCTGCATGTTGGGAACCTCAACGTAAGAGATAGCACCGCCCGGCGAAAGCTGCTGGAACATGCCCTC
>CAUGJN010000085.1 GCA_959599635.1 uncultured Collinsella sp. | reverse complement strand
CCAACCGGAAAACGGAGGAAAAGAAGATGAGCATGAGCAAGAACATCGCACGCCTAGCAGTAACCGCCGGCCTCACGGCAGCCCTGAGCTTCGGCGGCGTGATGGCGCCCGTGACCATGGCGTTTGCTGCTGAGGGTACGCCGACGGTGGCCACGGACGGCAATGTAAAGATTGACGAGAAGACCTATAAGGACACAACCTTTAAGGGTATCCAGATTTTCACGGCAAAGGTTACGCAGAATTATGATGGAAGTGCCTGGTCTGGCGATAAGACCCTTTCCGATATTGATTGGGCGTCGCCTGATGTTATGAGTGTTGTGACTAGTGCATTTGCTGGCGTCGCGGGGGCTCCTGCTGCGAATGCAGGCGCTCAGGCTTGGGCCAAGTACATTAAAGAAAATGCCGGTGATAAAGTTGGCCAGACTGCCAAGGTTGACGCTGGCTCCACGTTGGATAAGATTGCTGCCGCACTTGAGGGTTCGACTCTAACCTGGACAACCCCAGGCGATTCCAGCAAGGGAGACTTTAAGGCTTTAAACACCGGCTATTGGCTTTTTGTGACTGCAAATGTTGGTTCGACCACATCTAGCGATTTGGCCAACGGCAATACCGACGCCTATACCTCGCCAATCTTCACTGTCGTCGGTGGTGAAGATGTAAAGGCGGAGCCCAAGAAGGATGTCCCCAACGTGACCAAGGCCGTCAAGGATGACAAGGACGGCAAGTTTGTTACGGACGATAGCAAGAATGTTTTCATCGCAGCCAACAAGGCCGCCGACTCCGCTGCTGAACAGCTTGTTGAATATCAGCTTGCCGGCACTGTGGCTAGCAACATTAACACATACGTCAAGTACAGCTACACTTTCACCGACAATCTTCCCTCCACGATGGTGCCGAATCTTAATGGAAATAACCCGGTCGTTGAGGTCAAGATTAACGATTCAGTCGTAGATCCCACTTGCTACAGTGCGGCCTATGTCCCGGGGAAAAGCACGAATATGCTCACTGTTTCCTTCGAAAACCTCAGAGAAGCAAAGGATACGGCTGGCAATCTTATCACCGTTGACGGTAGTTCGACAGTCTATGTGAACTACAAGGCCAAACTGGATGCCAACAAGATTACGCAGGATATGCTCGGCAAGGCCCAGGTGAACAATGTCAAGTTGACCTATTCCAACAACCCGCACACCAATGGCACCGGTACCACGGTTGACCATCCGGCCTACGACTACACCTATGGTATCGATGTCACCAAGGTTGGTAGCGACGAGGACAAGACTGGCAAACCCAAGACCCTCGAAGGCGTTCAGTTCACGCTGCAGGAGAAAGACTTCAGCGAATTTATCAAGGCCGACGGTACCACGACGTCAAATAAGGATGATGCAATTCTGACGACCGACAGCAACGGCAAGATTAACGTTGTCGGTCTCGACGAGGGCACCTACGTTCTCACTGAGGTTAAGCCTGCGCCCGGCTACAACAACTCCGCGGCAAACGGCGTGACCTTTACTATCAGCCGCACGCTCAATCAGGACGGTGCGGATGTGACGCCCGACACTACGAGCGCCATTGTAGCAGGTCAAGATGTTGTCCAGCAGAACTCCGCGAAAGCTGAAGTCGGCAAGCTCAGCTTTACCATTGTCGACCAGAAGGGCTCCGGCCTCCCGCTGACCGGTCTTAACGGTGTGACCTTCACTTGGATCGCTGGTGGCGCGGTGCTGTGCATCGGCGTGGCTCACCTCATCCGCAGCCGTAAGCAGGCCGAGGAGTCCGAGCAGGAGTAACGCTCGCTCACCCATCCCTTTGGCAGGTGGGATGTGATGGCCATGAGACTTGCGGACACTTTTCTCGTCCATTGACGTTCTTGCTTTGCCATTCTCTTTTCGGGGCAGGCTCCGCACTGGAGTCTGCCCCGTTCTTTTTGGGATAACGCAGGCAGCCTCCATCGTCCGATGCGGACTCGTTCGTCATCGCGTTTCTTGACTCGTATGAGGTTCGGTTTAAGGTCCGTAGGCGCACGCGCGGTGCGGACGGTGGAAGGCATTTGCGCCGAAAGCGCAAATAAGAATGCCCGGGGTTAGAGGCCCGGGCATTTAACAAAAGCTGAAAACTAGGCCGCCCGCGCTCCCAAACAATTACGCGGGGTGCGTCGTTTTCTATTGACATTGTATCCCGAATCGCCCAGCCGATCCGGGACACTTTGAAAACGCAAATATGGGCTCAGGCACGAACGAAATCTCTTTAATTCCAATAACTATGTATAATTCCAATATGAACTGGAATCGAACGAAAACGATGGAAATGAACGAAGCGCTAATCTACTTACAAGAAGCACTAGGCCTCTCCGCCAAGGCCAAAACTTGGCCTGGATCCGCACGCTTGCCGCTGCATCTGCGGGCGATTGAGGTCCGCGCTGTTGACGCAAACGGTTTTTCGTTTTTGCTTGCAAGCTTGCCTACTGGCGTCGGGCTTCCCGAGGCTAAGAGGGTCTATAGTCAGCTAGCCT
This sequence comes from uncultured Collinsella sp., assembly GCA_959599635.1. GTDB lineage: Bacteria > Actinomycetota > Coriobacteriia > Coriobacteriales > Coriobacteriaceae > Collinsella. The sequence goes on along the minus strand of CAUGJN010000085.1, from coordinate 5,340 downwards.
TGCGTGCGGAGACTCCTGTTGTCGTTTCGTTTCCTGATGCCAATGCACGTCAGCGCAAAGCATTGGTCGCACAAGGGGTTCCCTTTGTCTGCCCCGGTAGACAGGCTTTTCTTCCATTTATGGGCACAGCTTGCACGGAGAGGGGCGGTGCCCGGTTTCGCAATCACGCGTCCAAGATGTCACCCAACGCACAGGCTGCCGCAATCTGGGGAGCAGCCCAGGAGCCATATCGTCCCTATGACCTTTGTCGTGCGCTTGGGATCTCGGCAAGCCGCGCGAGTGAGGCCATAACCGAGCTTGTTGACAGGGGGCTCGCGAGGCGCGAGCGTCGCGAGCGACGTGTCGTCGTGTTCCCTGTTGCCGTTGATCTTCTGCTCGGCGAGCACATGGCAGAGCTCTCCTCGCCTGTCTCGAAGGTCTTTTTTGCAAGGAAGACGCCGCAGATCGAGTATCTTGTTGACGCCGGGGAGACGGCGCTCGCTGCGCGTTCGATGCTCGCTGCGCCGGGCATGGAACAAAAGGCCGTCTTAAGAAGTGCATGGCGTCAACTGGGCGACCTCGAAGTCGCAGACGGGGAGTTGCCGGATAACGAAACGGCGTTGATCCAAGTGTGGCGCTATGCGCCCGTGTTTGCCGACTCCTCCCGTGTCGACAACATTTCGCTTGCGCTATCTTTGGCGGCAATCGACGATGAGCGAATTCAGCTCGAAGTCGATCGCATGTTTGGAAAGGAATATCCATGGCAAGAAGCGCTGTAGAAGGTCTCCAAGAATTTCAGCAGCATATGCAAGAAGCTGCAGGATCGTATGCTCTTATCGGCGGCACGGCATGCGACATTTTGCTCGCGGAGGCGGGACTTCCGTTTAGGATGACTCACGATTTTGATGTGGTAATTGTCGCCGATGACCGGTTGCCTCAGACGGCAGAAGCTATATGGACTTTGGTGCGTGATGGCGGCTACCGCTGCGGCTGGGGCGAAGGCAAAGGCTCATGTTTTTATCGGTTTACAGAGCCTAAGAGGCCGGGTTACCCCCATATGATCGAACTCTTCGCGAAGTGCCCCGACTTTCTAAAGGGTCGTGAGGGGATTGATGTGGCGCCAATTCAGGTTGATGAAAACATAAGCAGTCTTTCGGCAATTTTGTTGGACGATGCTTACTACAGCTTGTTCCTTCAGGGAATTCGGACCGTAGACGGCGTTTCGGTCCTGGGTACGGAATACATTGTCCCGTTCAAAGCGAAGGCGTATCTCGACCTAAAAGCCAGAAGGGAAGCGGGGGAGAACGTTGATTCGAAGAAGGTAAAAAAGCATAAACGCGATGCGCTGAGGCTTGCTCAGCTGCTTGGCGAGTCGGAAGGTGTCGACCTGGGCGGAGAACTGAAGGACGATATGCTTGCGTTTGTTAAAGATTGCGAGGTGGGCGACGTCAATCTGAAACAGATTGGGGTTGCGGGCGTAACGATGGCGCAGTTGCTCGAGACGATGAAAGCAACATATGGCTTGATTGGTTGAGTGGGGCTACGTGGCCCGGACGGTGCAGTCAAGCTGCGTTGTCCGGCGTGGAAGCTCGCTAATCGGCTATTATTTGTTTAGACAACCTGAGTTGTAGAGGAGTGACCGGCGATGGTGCAGGGTGCCAAACATATGAAGAGCAATAACGCCGCGGACAACGGCGGCTCAAGCCCTCAGCCCAAACCTCAACCAAAGCCCAAGCGTCGCCGCAAGCGACTGCCGCGCTGGGCCGACCGGCTCATCACCATCGTGATCATCCTTGTTGGCGTGGGCCTTATGACCTGGCCGTGGATCTTGGACCGGCTCGAGGCCTCGGGCGTGTTCAACCAGATCAGCACCGTGTCCAGCACCGTGGACGCGCTGTCTGCCGAGGAGCGCGAGCGCATCCTGCTCCAGGCTCGCTCCTTTAACGAGCAGCTGGCGGGCGAGGCCACCGAGCTTCCCGCCGACCAGATCGAGCCCTACGCTCAGCAGCTCATCTTTGACCGCGACCCCATGATGAGCTGGGTCGAGATCCCCTCCATCGACGTGAGCATGCCTATTTACCACGGCACGAGCGAGGAAGTCCTCATGGCGGGCGTCGGCCACCTGGAGGGCACGAGCCTGCCGGTGGGCGGCACCTCGACGCATTGCGTGCTCACCGCGCACTCGGGTATGCGCAACCTGAGCATGTTCGACGACATCCACTCGCTGGAGCCCGGCGACCTGGTGCTGCTGCACACCATGAACAAGACGCTCGCCTACAAGATGGTGGACTCCGAGGTGGTGCTGCCCGAGGAGATGGAGTCGCTGACCATCGAGCCCGGCGCCGACAAGGTGACGCTCGTTACCTGCACGCCCTATGGCGTGAACGACCATCGCCTGCTGGTGCATTGCGTGCACACCAAGTACAACAAGAAGGACGTCGACAAGCAAAAGTCGCTGGCCGGCCGCCACTGGGGCAAGCGCGAGTTTGCCGTCCTTATCGTGGTCATAGCCATTGTGCTGTTGCTGCTGGACATCGTGATCCACGCGGTCCGCAAGCGCCGCAAGGCCAAGGCCTCGGCATAAGACATTCTCCAGAACCACCGCAAAGGGGACAGGCACTTTTGTGGTGGTCGGGGCTTCCAAACCATCACAACATTCGATGAAAATCTCGATTTTGCCGAAAAGCGTCGAATGTTGTGATGCTTTTCATTGCGGGCGCGACGGTTTTCGTTGTGGGCGAGACGGTTTTCGCTATGGGCGGTGCGGTTTCGCTGCGGAACCGCCGGCCCGCTGCCTGCCAACCTGCCGCCCTCGTTACGTTTTCGCTGCATTTGGGTAAAGCGCCTGCTCCAAGCCGGCGTTGCCCTGTATACTAGAGCGGTTTATCTGTTATGCGGAAGGGAGCGCCTATGGCACTCAGCGAGAAAGACGTGCGCGGCATCGCCGAGTACGCAAAAATCGCACTGACCGATGACGAGCTCACCCAGATGACGTCCTACATGAACGACGCCGTCCAGATGCTCGAGCCCGTCTTGCAATATGACTTGCCCGACGTGGAGCCCACGTTCCATCCCATCGGAAGCCTGTCCAACGTGATGGGCGACGACCTGCGCGAGCCCGAGCGCGACCTGCCGCTCGAAGTCGCGCTCGAAAACGCCGGCAGCGCGCGCGACCGCTACTTCCGCGTGCCGTCCATTTTGGGAGAGGGGGAGAGCGAGTAATGGCGCTAAGCTTCGATTCCCTTACCGCCGCCCAGATTGCCGCGGGCGTTGCCGCCGGCGACTTTACCGCTACCGAGGTGGCCCAGGCCTCCCTTGCCGCCATCGAGGCGCGCGAGGGCGGGGTCCAGGCATTCCTGCAGGTGGCGCCCGAGCTTGCGCTCGAGGCCGCTGCGCGCGTGGATGCCGACCGTGCCGCAGGCAAGCCGTTGCCCCCGCTCGCGGGCGTGCCGCTGGCCATCAAGGACAACATGAACCTCGTGGGCACGCGCACCACCTGCGCTTCCCGCATGCTCGAGAACTACCAGAGCGTCTACACCGCCACCTGCGTCCAGCGCATGCTCGACGCCGGCTGCCTGCCCATGGGCAAGGCCAACATGGACGAGTTTGCCTTTGGCAGCTCCACCGAGAGCTCGGCGTTCCACCGCACCAACAACCCCTGGGATACCGAACGCGTGCCCGGCGGCTCCTCGGGCGGCTCCGCTGCCGCCGTCGCCGCGGGCGAGGTCGCGCTCTCGCTGGGCTCGGACACCGGCGGCTCCATTCGCCAGCCGGCGTCGCTGTGCGGCGTGGTGGGCTTTAAGCCCACGTATGGCGCCGTGAGCCGTTACGGCGTGGTTGCCTTTGGCTCGTCGCTCGACCAGGTGGGTCCCTTTGGCCGCACGGTCGAGGATGTCGCGCTGGCCATGAACGCGCTTACCGGCGCGGGCCACGATCCGTACGACTGCACCAGCCAGGATTGCGCCGTCGACTTTACCGAGCATCTCAACGACAGCATCGAGGGCAAGCGCGTGGGCATCATCCCCGCGTTTATGGAGGCCGAGGGCCTGACGCCCGAGGTCAAGGCCGCTGTTCAGCGCGCCGCCCAGGAGCTGCAGAACCAGGGTGCCGAGCTGGTCGAGGTCGATCTGCCGCACCTGGACGCCGCCATCGCCGCCTACTACGTCATCGGCCCGGCCGAGGCGTTCTCCAACCTGGCTCGCTTCGATGGCATTCGCTACGGCTACCAGGAGGAGGGCTGCGCCAACCTGTCCGACCAGAGCTCGCTTTCGCGCGCCCACGGCTTTGGCGCCGAGGCCAAGCGCCGTCAGATGCTCGGCGCCTACCTGCTGAGCTCGGGCGTGTACGACAAGTACTACTACGCCGCGCAAAAGGCCCGCACGCTCATCACGCAGGACTACGACGCCGCGTATGCCAAGGTGGACACCATCCTCATGCCCGCCTCGCCGCGCACGGCCTTTAAGTTTGGCGAGATCAGCGACCCCACGCAGATGTACCTCTCCGACCTGTACACCATCTCGCTCAACATTTGCGGCAACGGCGGTATCTCGGTGCCGCTGGGCCTGGGCGAGGATACTCATCTGCCCGTTTCTGCCCAGCTGGTGGGTCCGGCCTTTAAGGACCGTCAGCTGCTCACGTTTGCCCGCGCCCTGGAGCGCGGCTTTGCCGATACCGCCACGGGTGCGCCCGCGCTTTCCGTCGCGCCCGATTTTGCCGGGAAGGGAGGCGAGCTGTAATGAAGGAGCTTTCCGAGGTCCTGCAGGATTGGGAGGCCGTGATCGGCCTGGAGATCCATACCGAGCTCACCGCACTCGATACCAAGATGTTCTGCAATTGCAAGCTCAGCCACGATGACGAGCCCAACGCCAACGTGTGCCCGGTGTGCCTGGGCCTGCCCGGTGCGCTGCCGGTGCCCAACAAGCGCGCCATCGAGAGCATCGTCAAGGCCGGTCTCGCCACCAACTGCGAGATCCAGCGCCACTCGATGTTCTACCGCAAGCACTACTTCTATCCCGATATGGCCAAGAACTTCCAGACTACGCAGGGTCCGGTCGCCTTTGCCATGTACGGTCACCTCGATCTGGATGTGACCGGTCGCGGTGCCGCCGAGCGCCCCGATTGTGCGTTTGGCGAGGCCGAGGCCCAGAGTCTGGCGAGCGCTTCGGCCAACGCCGAGGGCTTGTCCACGTCCATGACGTCGACCATGCGCGAGGGCAACCAGCGATCCGGTCACCTGGCCAGCTATGACGCGTCCAACCTGCAGATGCCCGAGCGCCGCGAGGACGGTTCCTACACGGTGCCCATTCGCATCCTGCGCATCCACATGGAGGAGGACGCCGCCAAGATGGTGCACGTGGGCGG
>CAUGJN010000084.1 GCA_959599635.1 uncultured Collinsella sp. | reverse complement strand
CGTCCTCTCCCGTAAGAAGCAGGTCGCTGCCCCCATCATGGCCGCCTGCTAGGTTCTTTTGACCTAACACCGACGACCGGATCGCGGACGCCCCGCGCTCCGGTCGTTTTTTGTGCACGGCGCCGCGTCGTCTCTTGGACAGGCGTGCCCGCGCCGTTGAGCAAATAATGTTCAACCTGTGGTTCCGCTTTTCGGCCACGCCTGCGTGCTTGTCGTGCAGGGTAGGCTAGATGCAAGCGTAATACGTTAGAGCGCGGCGCCGCCACTTGGGCGGGCCGTGCTTTTTTAAGACGGGAGCCATCCCGTGAAAGGAGCCGCCCATGGCAGCACCCGAGCAGCTGTTCAACGTTCGTGAGCGCAAGCGTTTTGAGCGCCACGACATTTGGGAGCGCATCGCCGAGAACGGCACGATTTCCGCCGCCGTCATGGTCATCGCCGCCATCGCCGCCGTCATCTGCGCCAATACCGATGCCTACGAGGCCATCCATCACTTTTTGGAGACCCCGCTGTATGTGGGTCTGGGGCATTTGACGGCTGGCCTCACCGTTGAGCTTTTCGTCAACGACTTCCTCATGGCGATTTTCTTTTTGTTGGTGGGCATTGAGCTTAAGTACGAGATGACGGTCGGCGAGCTCAAGAATCCGCGTCAGGCCATGCTTCCCATGCTGGCGGCCGTGGGCGGCGTCGTCGTTCCCGCCTGCATCTACCTGATCTTTAACCATGCCGGCGCCCGCAACGGTTGGGCCATCCCCATGGCAACCGATATTGCCTTTGCGCTGGGCGTGCTGTCGCTTTTGGGCAATCGCGTGCCCAACGGCGTGCGCGTGTTCTTCTCGACGCTCGCCATCGCCGACGACCTCATCTCCATCGCCGCTATCGCCATCTTCTACGGTCAGAGCCCCAATCCGTTTTGGTTGGGCGCCGCCGCGCTTGTGACCTGCGCACTCGTGTGGCTCAACAAGACGCAGCATTACCGCCTTGCCCCGTATTCGGTACTGGGTCTGCTGTTGTGGTTCTGCATGTTCAAGAGCGGCGTACATGCCACGCTTGCCGGCGTCATCCTGGCCTTCACCATCCCGGCCAAGTGCGGCGTCAAGCTCGATAGTCTCACCGATTGGCTGGGCGAGTGCCTGCCGCTGCTCGATGACCGCTACGATGACGAGGCACACATCCTGGGCCAGCATGACTTTACCGTCTCGACTACCAAGGTCGAGCGCGTCATGCACCGCGTGACCCCGCCGCTCATCCGCATGGAGCGTCTGATCTCCACGCCGGTCAACTTTGTGATCCTGCCGATCTTTGCGTTCGTGAACGCACAGGTTCGCCTAGTGGGCGTGGACATGAGCACGCTGCTCACCGACCCGGTGACGCTCGGCGTGTACTTTGGCATGCTGCTGGGCAAGCCGATCGGTATCTTTGGCATGACGTTTGCCCTGGTTAAACTTAGGGCCTGCGAGCTGCCGCGCAATGTCAACTGGCACATGATTGCCGGTGTGGGCATTCTGGGCGGTATCGGCTTTACCATGTCGATCCTCATTAGCGGCCTTGCCTTCCCGACGGCCCAGTTTGAGGTTCTGGCCGCAAAGGCCGCCATTCTTGCCGGCTCTGTCACCGCGGCCGTGCTCGGCATGATCTACATGAGCGTGGTCTGCAAACACCCCGCGCCCAAGGACGAGTAAAAGGACATACAAGATTGAAAACGCCGCCTGTGAACACCATCACAAGCGGCGTTTTAGTCGTTTAAGAACGTCCCCAATGAGTGGGTTTATTCAACGGTGCCGTAGACGGCGCCCCAGCCGTGGGCGGCAAGGGCCGAGTTGAGCTGGTCGCACAGCGATTGGCGGTCGTAGTAGCCGGGCGGCAGCAGGTTGACGATTTCCATGAGATCGGGCGCCAGGTCCAAGATTTCGGCCTGTACGATCAGATCCAGGCGGTCGATGGCGTGGCGGTCGTAAAACAGTCCGTCGACCAGGCGCTGCAGGTCGCCGAATTCCTCGGCCTGGAACAATCCGTACTCCATAGTGCCTCCTTGGGCGCCCCACGCCGGCATGCGCGGCGATTCGTAATTTATTGCGATGAACTTAATCTATCACGGCTTCATACCGTTGCGGCGGTGGCGGTCTATACTTAGACGAACTGCAACGTCCCGCTTCGCGAAAGGTCGCACCCATGCAGACGATCTACCAGAAGATGGAAACCACCGAACTCGATGCCGCCATCGAGGCGCTCAAGGCCGAGGTCGCCGAGGTCAAGGCCAAGGGCCTGGCGCTCGATATGGCCCGCGGCAAGCCGTCGCCCTCCCAGGTGGACATCTCGCGCCCCATGCTCGATATTCTCAATGCCGACGCCGATCTGCACGACGGCAACGTCGACTGCTCCAACTACGGCTGCTTTGAGGGCATTCCCTCGGCACGCAAGCTGGCAGGGGAGTTCCTGGGCTGCCCGGCCGAGCAGACGCTCGTGCTGGGTTCGTCGAGCCTGCTGATCGAGCACGATATTGCCGGCATGTTCTGGCGTTGCGGCTCGTGCGGCAGCGAGCCGTGGGATGCCTACGAGGCCGCGCACGACGGCAAGAAGGTCAAGTTCCTGTGCCCGGTTCCCGGCTACGACCGCCACTTTGGCATCACCGCCGACCTGGGTATCGAGAACGTTCCCGTCGCGATGACCGACAACGGCCCCGACATGGACGAGGTCGAGCGCCTGGTTGCCGCCGACGATTCCATCAAGGGTATCTGGTGCGTGCCCAAGTATTCCAACCCCACGGGCATCACCTTTAGCGAGGACACCGTGCGCCGCCTGGTCGAGATGCCCACGGCCGCGCCCGATTTCCGTATCTTCTGGGACAACGCCTACTGCGTGCACGACCTGTACGACGAGACCGACGAGCTTGCCAATATCTTCGACCTCGCTCGCGCGGCGGGCACCGAGGACCGCGTGGTGGCCTTTGCCTCGACGTCCAAGATTACCTTCCCGGGCGCCGGCATCGGCTTTATCGGTGCAAGCCCCGCGGTCATCGCGGAGTTCTCCAAGCGCCTCAAGGCCGGCCTGATCAGCGCCGACAAACTCAACCAGCTGCGTCACGTGCGCTTCCTTCCCACCATCGAGGCGGTCAAGGAGCACATGAAAAAGCATGCCGAGTTTTTGCGCCCGCGCTTTGAGTCCGTCGAGCGCAAGCTCACCGAGGGCTTGGGTGACACGGGCTGTGCCACCTGGACGCATCCCCGCGGCGGCTACTTTGTGAGCTTCGATGGTCCCGAGGGCTCGGCCCAAAAGGTCGCCGCGCTTTGTGCCGACTTGGGCGTCAAGCTCACGCCGGCCGGTGCCACCTGGCCTTATGGCAAGGATCCGCGCGACACCAACATCCGCATCGCGCCGAGCTATCCCACGGTCGATGACCTGGAGGCCGCGCTCGACGTACTGGTGCTGGCCGTCAAGCTCGTCGCTGCCGAGCTTGCTCGTGCCGAGCGCGCCTAACGCCTAGGGCCCCGCAAGTACGCACCCATTACTATCAGCACTCTCGATTCGCAAAGGAGCGTTTACATGGATTTGGGTATTTCCACCAACCCCACGCCGGAGCTCTACACCATTAAGGTAACCGGCGAGATCGATATCTCTAACGCCGACAGTCTGCGTAATGCCATCGACTTGGCGCTCGAGCAGCCCACCGAGGCCGTTGAGCTCGACTTTGCCCAGGTGAGCTATATCGACTCGACGGGCATTGGCGTTCTTGTGGGCGCCGCGCACCACGCAGCCGATCATGGTAAGCGCTTTAGCTGCGCCAACGTGCAGCCTGCGGTGATGCGCGTGGTTCAGCTGCTGGGCGTGGACCAGGAGATCTCGATCACGGCGGCATAGGCCCCGCCCCAAAAGGGCGTGCCGTTTGGCATATGTTTGTGATGCGCTCGGACGTTTTGGCGTCCGGGCGCTATACTTGACCGAATGAATAGACGAGTTCCGGCCGAATGGCGCGGTGCGGGCTCGACTCACATCGAGCCTTGGAGGTATGTGTGTTTGGTATTGGAGAGGGTGAGCTCGCGATCATCGTGGTCTTCGGCTTTTTGCTGTTTGGCCCGGATAAGCTCCCGCAGATGGGCCGCACGATCGGCCGTGCCATCCGTCAGTTCCGCGAGACGCAGGAAAAGATGACGGCCGTTGTTCAGTCCGAGATTATCGATCCGGTGAGCGAGGCCGCGTCGGCCCCGGTCAAGCCCAAGAAGGCTGCTGCGACCGACGACGATTCCGATATGGACGAGGACGCCGCCGAGACGGCAGCGCCCGCCAAGAAGGAGACCTTTGCCGAGCGTCGCGCCCGTCTTGCTGCCGAGAAGGCCGCAAGCGAGGGTGCTGCTGAGGAGACGGAGGGTGCTGCCGAGGAGACCGAGGCCGAGGGCGCTGATGCCGCTGCCGCCGAGTCTGCCGAGGCTACCGCCGCCGTTGAGCCCGAGCCCGCTGCAGAGCCGGAGCCCGAGCCGGCGGAGCCCACGACGGCTGACCTGTACGCCCGTCGTCCCCGTAAGCGCAAGGCTGTCGTCGACCAGCTCGCTCGCGAGCTCGAGGCCGAGGACGACGCCGCTGCCGCCGACGCCCCGAAGGGAGGCGATGAGTAATGCCTATCGGACCTGCGCGAATGCCGCTCTTCGATCACCTGGGAGAGCTCCGTCGCCGTCTGACCATCGTGGTCGTGTCGGTGTTTGCCGCCGCTATTGTGCTGTATTTCGCCACACCCGTGGTACTCGATATCCTGGAAGACCCCATCCGCTCCTTTGTGCCGGACGGTAAGTTTTACATCACCACCACGCTCGGCGGCTTTGGTCTGCGCTTTTCGCTGGCCATCAAGATGGCCGTTGTCATGTGCACGCCCATGATCATCTGGCAGATTTTGGCGTTTTTCCTGCCGGCGCTTCGCCCCAACGAGCGCAAGTGGGTCGTGCCCACGGTGCTCGCCTCGACGGTGCTGTTCTTCCTGGGCGCTATCTTCTGCTACTTCATCATTATCCCGGCAGGCTTTGAGTGGCTCATCGGCGAGACCTCGGCCGTCGCTACGGCGCTGCCCGATCTGGAGAACTACGTCAACATGGAGCTGCTCTTTATGATCGGCTTTGGCGTGGCGTTTGAGCTACCGCTCATCATCTTCTACCTGTCCGTTTTCCACATCGTGTCCTATGCGGCCTTCCGCAGCGCCTGGCGCTACGTGTACGTAGGCCTGCTCGTGGGTTCGGCTGTAATCACGCCCGACGGCTCGCCCGTCACCCTGGGCCTCATGTATGGCGCCCTACTCTCGCTCTACGAGATCTCGCTCGCTATCGCCCGCGTGGTCATTACCGCGCGCGAGGGCAAGGAGGGCCTGTTCGTGAGCCGTCTGGACCTGTTCTCGGACGACGAGGACGACGAGGAGTAAATCGGTATGCACGAGGTTGGCATTGTCAACGGCATACTCGATACAGTGATTCGCGCGGCGCGTGGGGCGGGGGCCTCGCGCGCCGTTTTGGTAACGCTGCGTATCGGGGATATGACCGAGGTCGTGCGCGAGGCGCTCGACTTTGCGTGGGAGACGTTTCGCGACGAGGACCCGCTCACGCGCGGCTGCGAGCTTGCCGTGGAGGAGGTCCATCCACAAAGCGAGTGTCTGGACTGCGGCGAGGTTTTCGACCACGATCGCTTCCACTGTCGCTGTCCCCAGTGTGGTGGTGCCAACGTGCGCCTACTGCACGGCCGCGAGCTCGACATCGCAAGTATCGAAATCGAAACCCCCGACGATTAGCCCGCCAGCCACCTGGGAACGGGGTATAAAGGGGCCAAAGTAAGGAGCGCTAAGTATGGCCGAGAAAACGATTGATATCGCGTCGCCGATCCTGTCGCGCAACGAGCGCCTGGCAGATCAGCTGCGTCAGCGATTTAATGAGGCAGGCACCTACGTGATCAATGTGCTGTCGAGCCCCGGCTCGGGTAAGACCACCACGATTCTGGGCACCAACGAGCGCCTGCGCGACAAGGCCGGCCTACGCTGTGCCGTCATCGAGGGCGATATCGCCTCGGATGTCGACGCCATCACCATGAAGGAAGCCGGCATGCCCGCCATCCAGATCAACACGGGCGGCCTGTGCCACCTCGAGGGCAACATGATCATGGAGGCTGTCGATGCCTTCGACCAGGCTGTGGGTCTGGAGAACATCGACGTCATCTTTATCGAAAACGTGGGTAACCTGGTCTGCCCAGTCGACTTTGACCTGGGCGAGAACCTGTCCATCATGATCCTCTCGGTGCCCGAGGGCGACGACAAGCCCATCAAGTACCCGGGCATCTTCCAACACGCCGGCGCGCAGTTGCTCAACAAGGTCGACGTGGCCTCGGCTTTCGATTTTGACATGGATAGGTATACTAAGACACTCGATGACCTCAATCCGCAGGCGCCGCGGTTTGCCGTGAGCGCGCGCAAGGGCGAGGGCATGGATGCCTGGTGCGATTGGCTCATCGGGCAGATTGAGCAAGCAAGGGCGTAAGTCGGCCGCCATACGGGCGGGCGTAGCCGCAGAGATACGAGATAGGAGCCTCTTTTGAAGCTCATCATCGCCGAGAAAAACGACGCCGCGCGTCAGATCGCCGAGCGGCTGTCCACGGGTAAACCCAAAAAGGACAAGGTGTACAACACCGCCATCTACCGTTTTGAGTGGAAGGGCGAGGAGTGCGTGACCATCGGCCTTGCCGGTCACATCCTGGCGCCCGATTTTTGCGACAGCGTGCTGTTCGATAAAAAGCTGGGTTGGTATTCGGTGACCGAGGACGGCGAGATGTTGCCGGCCGATATGCCCGATGGCCTGGCCCGCCCGCCGTACGACACCAAGCGCAAGCCGTTCCTTGCCGATGGCATTTCCATCAAGGGCTGGAAGCTCGAGAGCCTGCCTTACCTCACCTGGGCGCCCGTCATTAAGCTACCGGCCGAGAAGGAGCTCATTCGTTCGCTCAAGAACCTCGCCAAAAAGTCCGACAGCGTCATCATCGCCACGGACTTCGATCGCGAGGGCGAGCTGATCGGTTCGGACGCCCTCAACAAGGTGCGCGAGGTGGCGCCCGACTTGCCGGTCGCCCGCGCCCAGTATTCTTCGTTTACCAAGGCCGAGATCACGCAGGCCTTCGATAACCTTGTCTCGCTCGACCAGAACCTGGCCGACGCCGGCGAGAGCCGTCAGCACATCGACCTCATTTGGGGTGCGGTGCTCACGCGCTACCTGACGCTCGCCAAGTTTGGCGGCTTTGGCAACGTGCGTTCCGCCGGCCGCGTGCAGACGCCGACGCTTGCCCTGGTGGTCGAGCGCGAGCGCGAGCGCATGGCGTTTGTGCCCGAGGACTATTGGCAGATTCGCGGCATGGGCGCCGCGCAAGGCGCTGCCGAGGACAATCGCTTTAAGATCGCGCACAAGACGGCGCGCTTTACCGACAAGGATGCTGCTGAGACGGCGTACGGTCACGTTGACGGCGCTACGACGGCAACCGTCGCCGCGGTGACCAAGCGCTCGCGTAAGCAGCAGCCGCCCACGCCGTTTGCGACGACCTCGCTGCAGGCTGCCGCCGCGGCCGAGGGCATCTCACCTGCGCGTACCATGCGCATCGCCGAGTCCCTCTACATGGCCGGTCTCATCAGCTACCCGCGTGTCGACAACACCGTGTATCCCGCGACGCTCGATCTGGGCGCCGTGGTGAGCGACCTGGCAAAGATCAACCCGGCGCTGGCGCCCGTATGCAAAAAGGTGCTCGCCGGCCCCATGAAACCCACACGCGGCAAGGTCGAGACCACCGACCACCCGCCTATCTATCCCACGGGCGAGGGCGATCCGTCCACGCTCGACGGCGGCCAGCGCAAGCTCTACGACCTCATCGCCCG
>CAUGJN010000083.1 GCA_959599635.1 uncultured Collinsella sp. | reverse complement strand
ATCAACCGCTCCAAGGGTCTTGGTGAGAACGATCCGGACATGATGTGGCTCACCACCATGAACCCCGAGACGCGCCGCCTGATCAAGGTAGAACCCGAGGACGTCACCAAGATGGAGACCATGTTCAACCTGTTGCTGGGCAACGACGAGACGGGCCGCAAGCGTCACATCTCCGAGCACGGCAAGGAATACCTGGACCAGCTGGACCTGCAGTAGCAGCAAATCGATAACGACGGCCCATAAGAAGTTCAAGAGGAAATCGTGGCAAAGAAGAAGACGAAGAACCAGCCCAAGAAAAAGCAGGTCAACGCCGAGAACGTCATCGGCCTGCACTCCGAGGTCACCGATCAGCCGATCACGCAGACGCTCGAGGTCAACTACATGCCCTACGCTATGAGCGTCAACGTCTCGCGTGCGTTCCCCGAGATTGACGGCTTTAAGCCCTCGCACCGCAAGCTGCTCTACACCATGTACAAGATGGGTCTGCTCAAGGGCGAGCGCCAGAAGAGCGCCAACATCGTGGGCCAGACCATGAAGCTCAACCCGCACGGCGACGCCGCGATCTACGAGACGATGGTGCGCCTGGCCACCGGCAACGAGGCGTTGCTCGCCCCCTTCGTGGAGTCGAAGGGCAACTTTGGCAAGTACTATTCGGGCGACCTGAGCTACGCCGCCTCGCGCTATACCGAGGCCAAGCTCTCCCCCATTAGCGCCGAGATCTTCAAGGACATCGACAAGGACCCGGTCGACTTCGTCGACAGCTACGACGGCGCCATGAAGGAGCCACGCCTGCTGCCCACCACGTTCCCCAACATCCTCGTCTCGGCCAACAAGGGCATCGGCGTCGCCATGGCATCCGATATCTGCGGTTTCAACCTCAACGAGGTCTGTACCGCCACAATGCATTACCTGCAGGATCCCGACTGCGACCTGCTCGAATACATGCCCATGCCCGACTTCTCGACCGGCGGCGAAATTATCTACCGCCGCGAGGAGATGGAAAAGATAATCGAGACCGGCCTTGGCAGCTTCCAGATCCGCTCCCGCTGGCGCTGGATTCCCGAAGAGCGCATCATCGAGGTCTACGAGATCCCCTACACCACCAAAACCGATGTGATCATCGAGCGCATCGTCAAGCTCTCCAAAGAGGGCAAGGTCAAGGAGATTGCCGACATCCGCGACGAGACCGACCTCTCGGGTCTGCGCATCGCCATCGACCTTAAGCGCGGTGTCGACCCCGACAAGCTCATGGCGAAGCTCTATCGCTCGACCACGCTGCAGGATTCGTTCTCGTGCAACTTTAACGTGCTGGTCGACGGCTATCCCCGCGTTATGGGCGTGCGCCAGATCCTGCACGAGTGGGTCAAGTGGCGTATTGAGTCCACGCGTCGCCGCATTAACTTTGACCTGGGCAAAAAGTCCGAGCGTCTGCACCTGCTGCACGGCCTCGAGGCAATTCTGCTCGACATCGACAAGGCCATCGCCATCATCCGCGGCACTAAGCTCGAGGCCGAGGTCGTGCCCAACCTTATGAAGGGTTTCGACATCGACGAGACCCAGGCCGAGTTTGTTGCCGAGCTCAAGCTCCGCAACATCAACGAAGAGTACATTCTCAACCGCACCAAGGACATCGCCAAGCTCGAGGGCGAGATTGCCGAGCTTGAGGAGATCCTCTCCAGCGAAGAGAACATCAAGAAGGTCATCAGCGACGAGCTGGCAGCGGTCAACAAGAAGTACGTGATGCCGCGCCGCACGGGCAGGATTGAGCCCCATGAGGTCATCGAGGTAAGCTTGGAGCCCGAGGTCGAGGAGTACCCGGTCACCATCATGCTCTCGCGCGACGGCTACCTTAAGAAGATGACGGACCGCGTGCTCAAGAAGGCGACCACGCTCAAGTACAAGGACGGCGACAAACCCTTTATCGAGTTCCCGTCCTCCAACACCCACGAGCTGCTGGTCTTTACCAACAAGAGCCAGGTGTACAAGTGCAAGGTTGCAGCGTTTGAGGACACCAAGTCGGCCCAGCTGGGCTCGTACCTGCCGACCGATCTTGAGATGGAACCCGACGAGAGCGTGATTTGGGTCATCGACCCCGAGGATTACAAGGCCGACGTGCTGTTCGTCTTTGAGAACGGCCGCGTGGTGCGCGTCGCGCTTTCTGGATACGTCACCAAGACCAACCGCAAGCGCCTGAAGAACGCCATCTACGGCGGCAGCAAGCTGCTGTATGCGCAGGTGCTCAAGGAAGACCGCGACCTCGCGCTGGTCTCGAGCGACTACCGCCTGATGAACTTCAACACGTCGCTGCTCAAGACCAAGACGACCACCAACACGCAGGGCGTCCAGGCTTTCACGGCCAAGAAGGGCCGCTCGGTCACCACCGTCGGCACGACCGAGGAAATCCTTGGCGCCGGCGTCTCGGCCGAGAAGTTCACCGCGCAGAGCCTGCCCTCCGCCGGCGCCCTCATGAAGGAAAATGACATGCCGAGTTTGTTTGACTAAAACAACGGCGACTAAACCGTCATGGTTTTACAAAGCAGCGGGGCCCGGAGCGCAGTAAACGCTGCGCCCCGGGCCCCATGCATTACACCAGCATCATCCCTATAGACAAAATGCCGCATAAAGCGGAACAGACATAAGCCCATCATTCATTCCAAAGGGCTTAGTCGATAGCCTGATAAGGCGCACGCCCGGATGGGTCTTTTTAAGTGAGGACAGACTTCGAGATCTTGTGTTCTCCCCCGCCTTGACTTCAATCGCAGACAAGCATCCCTGCTTCTCTACTACAAAGTCGATTTCCGCACGATTATCTCGCGCCCAATAATGCAGTGGATAACCCATGGCTGAAAGCTGTTGGGCAACGTAGTTTTCGGTAAGTGCACCCATGAATGTGCCGCCGATACCGGCAAGAATATCGGCGCGTTGAGCACCGGCCTTGGAGACCAGCAGCCCTGTATCCGCCTGATAGATTTTAAAAGCAGAAGGGTTAACGAAGGCCTCTAAGGGGCTTTCGATCTGCCCGACTAGGCTGCAGCGCGCCACCGTACCCGACAATACAAGCCAATCGAGAGCATCTCCAAAGAGAGACGCATTGCCCCCCGCTCGCACTACCTTGTATTGAAATTTACGATTCTCTTTGGCAAGCTGCTGTGGAATGGAATCGAAGCACGCACGCGTCTTTGCACTCAAGCGTTCATCAGCATATTTATTGGTGTCGGCGGAATATCCGTCGAGAATAATCCGATGCTTTTCGGCCACATCAATGATTGACTGATCATCGATGTACGTTTGGACCGCCTCGGGCATTCCGCCAACAACAAGATACTGTCGATAGAGCCCAAGCGCCTTTTCATGAAGGCTTGGCGCAAGAGGACCCATTATCTCGAATGATGAGCGTATCTCGTCGACCAGCTGATCGTGCCCCATCGCCCAGAGAAACTCCTCGAAATCGAGTGGAGCCATCTCAATCAAGTCGGTCTTTCCGACGGGGAACGAATACGACTGATGGTTAATGGCAACCCCAAGAAGCGACCCGGCAGCCGCAACGTAATACTCGGGAGCATCTTCGCAAAAGTATTTAAGGGAAGTGAGCGCTTCCTCGCATGCCTGGATCTCGTCAATGAACAGTAAGGTTTTGCCAGGCACGATACGCTGTCCCGTACGAGCCTCGATCGCACGTACGATCGAATGAGGGTCAAGACCGCCCGAAAAATCCGCTCGCGCCGACCGGTCGTTCTCAAGATTAACGTAGACAACCGATTCGAAAAGATCCTGGGCGTACGTTCTGAGCAAATAGGTCTTGCCACACTGGCGCACGCCTTTGACCAGCAAAGGTTTTCTATCAGCTCTGTCTCGCCATTCCCTAAGGAGCTCGTCTGCCTTGCGACGCATACGCAACCTTCCCTCATGAACTTCTATTTGACAATATTTTAACGCGGATTAATTTGTTTTCAGTTATTTTTCTGCGTTTAAAAATTGTTCTATACGGCACTTGAGGGAATTCGCCCCTATCTCTCGGTAAGGACAGCAAGCATTTCCACCAACGCTGATTGCCATGCGTTCTTCTTGTCCTTAGGCAAGCTTGCGAGCGAGCTCTCGCACCTCTTTCAACTTGGGCGAGGATGCCATGCTGTCGCGCTCGGTCATACCGCTGATGGTGACAATGCCCTGGTCCTCCCACTTGCAGTACGCGCAGGTTGACTTGTACATAGCGATCGCCGCATCATAGACACCCTCGCTGTGGCTATCGAGTAAAAGGGCCGTCTTGGTGAACGGGAATCCCGTGGCACCGAAGGCGTACAGGCGGTCGATGGCGGTCTTTTCCTGCGCAGTGATATCAAACCAGTAGATAGGCGAAGCGAAGACAACCATGTCGGTGTCTTTCAGCGACTCAATCACGTTGGCCATGTCATCCTTCTGCACGCAGACGCCCTCATGGGCGAAGCAGTACTGGCATCCCAAGCAGCCGGCGATCTTCTTGCTGGCAACGCGGATGACCTCGACCGTATGGCCGCCCTCACGCGCGGTCTCGGCAAACGCCTCGACCATGGTATCGGTATTAGCGCCCTTACGCGGGCTGCCGCTCAATACAACGATATTCATAGGATTCCCTCTCCCTCATGCTGCAGGCGCGCAGCATGCTTTCTTGTAACCAAAACGAATGGTGTTAATCAATCGCCAGCAGGCCATATCTCTTGTTCAAGTTCCCTAAAGAAGCTCAAGACGATTGCGATTGCCTTATACAACGTCGAAAATCAAAGAGGGCCCATAGCAACGCCACCTACCTGAAATGACATGCGGTCAAGACGAGCTACGAGGATCGTGACGAGCCGATACCGCCCGCATGCCCCCTTCGGAATAGGCGCTGAGCAGCTCCTGAGCGTGAGCAAACTCGGGCCCTCGCCTCCAACCGAGCAGGCGGTTGACCGCGAGATTTCCCTGGACGTTGTGGACGAAGAGCAGATAGGCGTCCTCGCGCGAAAGCTCAGTCTCCTCCATGATCGAGGGAACCATCTGCTCGGCGCCGCGCTCGACGACGCGCTGTGCCACCCGGGCGTACGCGTCGTCATCCGAGTAGAGCAGATAATAGTCATCGTTTGCCGGCGGACGCTGGCAGAGGGCACCCGCCTCCGTTCCCTCGAGCGGCGGCACCGCCGCCAAGGCCTCGTCGATAAGCGCGTCGAGCAGGGCGAACTTGTCCTCGTAGTGCAGATAGAACGTGCCACGGTTGATATCGGCGCGGCGGCAAATATCCGCTACCGTCATCTTCGCGAAGCCGACCTCGGCCAGCAGCGCGAAGAACGCCTCCCGTATGACCGAGAGTGTATAGCGTCGGCGACGATCGATCTTCCCCGCTTCCATTACCCCTCCAATTGCAACGCTCGACAATGCCCGGCAAACGCTCGTTTATCGACAGCAGGCCGAAGCTGTTCATTGCTCTTAAGCAAATCGACATGGATACTTTTTATAGACACCTGTTTATAATAGCTGAAAGAAGGTATCCAGTGACCCTGTACGAGCAGCTCGTTATCGAGCTCACCAACCGATCGTTTTCCCTTCATGCCGCCTACCGCAGCGGCAGCACGCCCTATGAGCTGAGTGACCGCGAGCCCGAGCCCTACGACCAGCAAATCGAGGACTTCGCCCGTATGATCGAAGAAGCCGATTGCGTGCTGGTGGGCGGGGCCTCCGGGCTCTCCGCGGCGGGCGGCGGCGACTTCTACTACGAGGACAACGCGACCTATCGCAAGCATTTCGGCAAATTCGCCGAGCGCTACGGTTTCAAGGGCGCTTTCGAGGGGTCGTTCTACCGCTGGCCCACCGCCGAGGCGCGCTGGGGATACCTCGCCACCTTCCTCGACACCACGCTCAACGCCCCGCTGCGCAAGCCCTACAGGGACCTCGACGCCATTCTCGCCGAGAAGGATTTCTTCGTGCTCACCACCAACCAGGACACGCAGTTTGTGAAGCTCTATCCCTGGGAGAAAGTGGCAGAGATCCAAGGCGACCACCGCTTCTTTCAGTGCTCCCGCTGTTGCACCGACGCGGTGTGGGATGCGGTCGAGCCGGTCTCCAACATGGTAGAGGCCATGGGAGACGGCCTTGAGGTTCCGACAGAGCTCGTGCCGCGCTGCCCGCACTGCGGGGCAGAGGCGTTCCCCTGGGTTCGCGGCTACGGCAACTTCCTGCAGGGCGAACTCTACGAGGAGCAGTACCGCAAGGTGTCCGAATGGCTCGACGCGCACGCACGGCAGAGGATCCTCTTCCTCGAGCTGGGTGTGGGCCGCATGACGCCCGCGTTTATCCAGGAGCCGTTCTGGGCCCTCACGGCGCAGTTACCGCAGGCCAGCTACATCGCCGTAAACAACAAGACGCAGTTTCTCCCCCGCGCGATCGAGGATCGGGGGCTCGCCGTTCGCGCCGACATCGCCGACGTGCTTGCCGACGTGCGCAAGACGCTGGGGAGGTAGCGCATGGAGACGGCGAAAGCAGTTCGCATAGGCAGGGCGCTAGCCGAAGCGGATCTTGTCATCATCGGCGCTAGCAACGGACTCGACATGGCGGAGGGGCTCAACCTTTTCTGCGCCGATGCTCATTTCCAAGAGGCGTACGGGGACCTCGCCCAGGCAGACGGCATCGGCTGCATACTGCAGGGGCTCGCTTCCCCGGATGCCAGCGTGCGACGCCGATGGGCCGAGCGGTTCCATCAAAAGGAGTATCTCGAATATGAGCCCGGCTCGCTCATGAACGGGCTGCGGCGTCTTACGGAGCACGCCGACACCTTCGTGGTCACATGCAACATCGACGGGCACTTCGCGCGCGCCGGGTTCGACGAGAACCGCGTGCTCGAGACGGAGGGGGGCATACGCACGTCGATCGACGAGCGGCGTCTCGCCCATCCAGACGCCCTCGCCACGGCCCAGCTCGAGGAGCTCGAGCGCCTTGTGCAAGCCCATCGCAACGGCAGGGTCGCCATCCTCGAACTTGGCGTGGGACTGCGCAACGGCATCATAAAGCACATGCTCGCCCAGATCGCGAACGTCTGCGAGCACGCCACCTACATCGTGTTCAACTACAGCCAGGCTATGGCGCCCGATGCATCGTGCGAGACGATTCTCGTTGACGGCGATATGGCCCCGGCTTTCGAGGAGATTGCCCAATGCCGTCTCTAGAGAGGGAAGCGTATAGGCTTCGAAGCCTTATCGACGATGCCGACGCCATCATCGTCGGCATCGGCTCGGGCATGTCAAGCGCCGCCGGGTTCAACCATTACAACCGCGCAGGCATGGCGCGCGCCGGAATGACGGACTGGCAGCAAGCCTTTGGCTTCAAGAGCCTTTTCGACGGCTTCTACCACCTCTACCCCAGCCTCGAGCAGCGATGGGCATACTATGCGCGATACATCGACTTCATGCTGCGCGAGCCGACCTCGCAGCCCTATCTCGACCTACGGTCCCTCATCGGCCATAAGGACTACTTCATCCTGAGCACCAATGTGGACACCCAGGCCGAGAAGACGTTTCCCACCGAGAGGATCTGCAACTATCAGGGAAGCTTCGCGCACCTTCAGTGCAAGCAGCCATGCTGCGACGAGCTCTTCGACGCGAGCCCCTACGTCGAGCGCATGCTCGCGGGCATGGCGGGGTTCGAGGTCCTCAGCGAGGATGTCCCCCGATGCCCGCACTGCGGCTGGCAGCTTGTGCCGTGGGTGCGCGACGACACGTTTCTGCAGGGTGCGGCCTGGCGCGAGAGCCTCGGACGATACGAGCGCTTCGTGCGCGAGCGCAGCGATCGCCGCGTGCTGTTGCTGGAGCTCGGCGTGGGCGAGATGACCCCCGGCATCATCACGCTCCCGTTCTGGAGCATGACCGCGAAGCTGCCGGATGCGCACCT
>CAUGJN010000082.1 GCA_959599635.1 uncultured Collinsella sp. | reverse complement strand
GGCTTCACTTTGCTTCTGAATGACGCAATCGATTTGCCTGATGGCTTGGGCCACAGGGAGTTCATTGTTCTTAAGAAGAGTCATCCAGCATCCGTTTCATTGCCTCGTGCAAATGGTATGGCAAAGAAGAATCCGCTTGCCTAGATGTTTCACGTGAAACATAATG
Organism: uncultured Collinsella sp.; assembly: GCA_959599635.1. Lineage (GTDB taxonomy): Bacteria > Actinomycetota > Coriobacteriia > Coriobacteriales > Coriobacteriaceae > Collinsella. The sequence continues at coordinate 7,754 of CAUGJN010000082.1, read as the reverse complement.
GATACTAGCAACTTGCAGTGTTTCACGTGAAACATGGCGGTTGATATCGAATCGGAATGTTTCACGTGAAACATCCTCCGTTTGACAGCTTTAATACACACCAGGAGGGACCGTGGGATTTCGCGACGTTAAGCGTTCGAAGAACGCAAAAGACACGCGTATCATTGCAATCATCAACCAAAAAGGCGGTGTCGGTAAGTCAACGACGGCTGTAAACCTTGCAGCAGCACTGGGTGAGCAGGGTCGCAAGGCACTAATTGTTGATTTTGATCCGCAGGGAAATAGCACCAGTGGATTTGGAATTGAAAAGGAAGACCTTGAACACTGCATCTATGATGCATTGTTGAATGATGTGCCGGCAGAATCGCTTGTTCTTGATACAAATTGCAAAAAGGTATTCGTTATTCCGGCTACAATTCAGCTTGCAGGCGCTGAAATTGAGCTCGTAAGCGCAATTGCTCGTGAAACCCGCCTTAAAGATTTGCTTGAACCGATTCAGGACGAGTTCGATTTTATTTTCATTGACTGCCCTCCTTCGCTCGGCCTGCTTACAATCAACGCTTTGACCGCAGCAGACAGCGTTTTGATTCCGATCCAGTGTGAGTATTACGCACTCGAAGGAGTTACGAAGCTGCTTGAGTCAATGAAGATGGTCAAATCACGTCTGAACAAGGGCTTAGACACTTATGGCGTGCTTATGACTATGTACGACTCGCGTACTTCCCTGTCGAATCAGGTTGTTGAGGAGGTTCAATCGTACTTTGGTGATAAGGCGTTTAAGACTCTGATCCCTCGTACGGTTAAAATTTCCGAAGCTCCGTCTTTTGGAGAACCAGTAATTACCTATGCGCCTCAAAATAAGGGTGCAAAAGCGTATATGAACCTTGCAAAAGAGGTGATCAAGCGTGCCTAGTGCAAAGAAACGTGGCGGATTGGGACGTGGACTCAATGCTTTGGTCTCAGAGGCCGAGTATGAGACTGGTGGTTCGGCTGCATCGGCTTCAAAAGCCGCTTCTGAAACAAAACTGCCCATTGAGGATATCGTTCCCAACCCTAATCAGCCTCGAATACACTTTAACGAAACTGAACTTCGCGAGTTGAGCGAGTCAATCCAAGAACACGGCGTTTTGCAGCCGCTTTTGGTTCGCAAACATGGAAACGGCTATGAGATTATCGCGGGTGAGCGTCGTTACCAGGCGTCAAAGCTTGCTGGTCTTGAAGAACTGCCTGTCATCATTAAAGAAGTTAATGATGAGGAAATGCTCGCTCTTGCTCTTATCGAAAATCTTCAGCGTACTGATTTGAATCCCGTCGAAGAGGCGAAGGGTTATCGTCAGCTCATTGATGCCAGCGGCATGACGCAGGAGGCATTATCAAAGGCTGTCAGTAAGTCTCGTTCTGCAATTACAAATTCACTTCGTTTGTTAGATCTTCCAGAAGTCGTACAGCAGATGATTTTCGAGGGCAAACTTACTGCGGGCCATGCGAGAGCAATTCTCGCAGTTCCATATGAAGATGCAAGGATTCGACTTGCTGAGAAGGTTGTCGCAGAAGGCCTTTCCGTTAGAGCGACAGAAAATCTTGCTCCGTTGTTTTCTGCCGGAGAGACGCCAAGGACTCCGAGGCCAGCAACACCTCAGTCATTTAAAAAGGCCGCTCGAGTACTTCGTCAAGTATTTAACACGAACGTACGCGTGAAGAGCTCGCGTGGCAAAAACAAAATTGAAATTGAGTTCAAAGATGAAGAGGAGCTCTCCCGTATCCTTGGCGAAATGATTCAATTTGGGCAGGAGGATCAGGATGAAGAATAAGATTCTCACGGCCATTGCGTTGGCAACCACCGTCGCCGCTGGTGCTTTTGCAGGCTATAAGCTTGCGACAGATGATGAACTTCGCGGTCAACTGATGCGTGGAGCTCAGGATATCGTCGATACATCTAAGAAGAAAATGGATGTGATGACCGAAGATGTCGCCATGCGCACTGCACAGGTGACTAAGAATCCCAAGATTAACCAAGACTGGGTTAACCATCAGTGGGAAAATGTTGATTATTAGGTACCTAACAATTACTTGCCTTTTTTGAAGGGGCCCTTGTCTGATTCATGAGACAAGGGCCTCTAATTTTGGCTATAAAATAAGGCTTACGTAAATCAAATCCAATAGTATGAATACAAATGAAACAGCCCCGGTTGCATTATCTGCAACCGGGGCTGTCGGATGTTTCACATGAAACGTTATGGGGCACTGACTCCCCTATGCGTTCTTCTGAACCTTGAAACGTTGCTTCAGCTGACCACAGGCGGCATCAATGTCATTGCCACGAGAATTACGGATCGTGGTCTCGATGCCACGAGACTCAAGGCGGCGCTGAAGATCCTCGACCTTATGAATCGGAGACGGTTTGAGCGGGCTGCCCTCAATGTCGTTAAGCTGAATCAAGTTAACGTGGCACAGCGTTCCCTCGCAGAAGTCGCAGAGTGCCTGCATCTCGGGATTCGTATCGTTGGCGCCTTCGATCATGGCATACTCATAGGTCGGGCGTCGGCCCGTCTTCTCGGTGTAGAGCTGAAGTGCCTCGTGCAGGCGGAGCAGCGTGTACTTCTTAACACCGGGCATAAGCTTATTGCGCGTCGACTGGATGGCGGAATGCAGCGACACGGCGAGCGTAAACTGCTCGGGAATATCCGCAAACTTGCGAATGCCAGGAATAACACCGCTGGTAGAGACGGTGAGGTGACGGGCGCCGATACCGATGCCGTCGGGGTCGTTGAGGATTCGCAACGCCTTGAGAACCTCGTCGTAGTTGGCAAACGGCTCGCCCTGGCCCATGAAGACAACGCTCGTGGCACGCTCGCCAAAGTCGTTAGATACATGAAGCACCTGGTCGACGATCTCCTGAGCTGTCAGCGAGCGCTTGAGGCCGTTAAGGCCGGTGGCGCAAAAGGCGCAGCCCATGCCACAGCCTGCCTGGGTGGAAACGCAGACGGAAAGCTTGTTGCGACGGGGCATGCCAACGGTCTCGACGGAAATGCCGTCGTGGTACTCGAGCAGATACTTGCGAGAGCCATCCTTAGACACCTGCTTGGTGAGCTCGGTCGGCGTGTCAAAGGCAAAAGCCTCTTTAAGCTGCTCGCGAAAAGCCTTGGGAAGGTTGGTCATATCGTCAAACGAACAAACGTTCTTCTCAAAGACCCATTCGATGAGCTGCTTCGCGCGGAAGGCGGGCTGGCCAAGTTCAGCCACGAGCTCGCGAATATCGTTTTGGCTCAAGTCGCGAATGTCCTGAGATTTAGTCCTGGGATTCATGGAAGCCTTTCGATTTTGGGGAAACGTTGAGGGTATCGCTACAATATGGTATCAGCTGCAGAAATTATAGAGGAGGAGTCTGCCCATGCCGGGTAAAAGCCTAGAGAACATGCACGTAGCGGTCTTGGCGGGCGGTCATTCCGCCGAGCGCGAGATTTCGCTCAATTCGGGAAAGAACGTCGTGGCGGCCTTGAAGGAGGCCGGCTACACTTCGGTGAAGCTGCTCGACACGGCTGCCGATGATTTTATGGTAACCATGGCGACCGGTGGTTTCGACGTGGCATTTATCGCCATGCACGGCGCCGGCGGTGAGGATGGTGCCATGCAGGGTGCCATGGAGACCCTGGGTATCCCCTACACGGCCTCGGGCGTGCTCGCGAGCGCCTGCGGAGCCGACAAGGAGGTCTCGAAGCTCCTGTACGCCAAGGCGGGCATTCCCGTTGCCCCCGGCCTTGCGCTCGAAGTAGGCGATGAAGTCGATATCGATCGTATCGTCGAGGTTTGTGGCGAGCGCTGCTTTGTGAAGCCGGCCGTTAACGGCTCCAGCTATGGCATCTCCCTGGTCCACGAGCCATCCGAGCTGCCCGCGGCCATCGCCAAGGCGTTTGAGTTTGGCGACAAAGTGCTGGTCGAGAAGTGTATCGAAGGTACCGAGATCACCGTCGGCGTATACGGCGAGGATGACGTGCGCGCTCTGCCGATTGTCGAGATCCGTAAGCCCGAGGACTGCGAGTTCTACGATCTGGACGTGAAGTATGTCGACCCTACGGACATCCATCGCATTCCGGCGCAGATTTCGCCCGAGAACTACGCTCGTGCCCAGGAGCTTGCTTGTGCTGCCCATAAGGCACTCGGCTGCCTGGGTATCTCGCGCAGCGACTTTATCGTGAGCGAGGACGGCCCCGTTATCCTCGAGACCAACACGATTCCCGGCATGACTGATACGTCGCTGTATCCGGATGAGATTCGCCACACCGATGACATGACGTTCCCCCAGGTCTGTGACAGCCTGATTCGCATGGGGCTTCGTCGAGCGGGCGTTGCATGCTAATCAAGGACGCTGTTTCGTCGGGAACGCCGCAGTTTGTCATCGATTCTTATGCCACGCTTGCCGAGCGCGCCAAAACCCAAGCGTTTGGTCTCATCGAGGAAGATGTTATCGTCCTCGATACCGAGACCACGGGTCTTTCGGTGCAGGACAACGAGCTTATCGAGATCTCGGCGGCCCGTCTTTCGGGCCGCGAGATCGTCGATCGCTTCGATACCTTCGTGCATCCCAAGCAGCTGATTCCTGCAGAGATTACCGAGCTCACGAGTATTACGAACGCCGATGTGGCGGATGCCCCGTCGGCTGTCGAGGCTGTCGCGGCGCTCGCCGACTTTGTGGGTGGCTGCCCTGTCATCGCGCATAACGCCACGTTTGACCGATCGTTCATCGAATCGGTCAAGGGCGGCGTCAACGTCAGTGACATCTGGATCGATTCGCTGGCACTGTCGCGCATCGCGCTTCCGCGCCTGGTCTCGCATAAGCTGTCTTTTATGGCCGACCTGTTTGGCTGCGACTCGGTGTCGCACCGCGCCAACGCCGATGTCGACGCCCTGTGTGGTGTGTGGCGCGTGTTGCTCGTGGCGCTCACCGACTTGCCTCAGGGCTTAATGGCGCGCCTGGCCGACATGCACCCCGACGTACCCTGGTCCTATCGTCCCATCTTCTCCTTCTTGGCGGGACAGAACCCCGGTTCCATCTTCTCTCTCAGCGCCGCCCGCGCCGACGTACTCAAGGCCGATCGGGCCGATGATCGCGTTGATGCGGACGAGCTACCGGTCCTTAAGATGCCGAGCCGCGAGGAAATCGAGGCGGACTATGCCCCGGGCGGCCTGGTTAATCGCATGTATCCCACGTACGAGCCGCGCGATGAGCAGATTGCGATGGCGCTCGAGGTTCGTGACGCACTCGTTACGGGAACGCATCGCGTGATTGAGGCGGGGACGGGCGTCGGCAAATCGATGGCTTACCTGGTGCCTTTTGCCGAGGCCGCGCGCCGTAACAACATCACGGTTGGTATCGCGACCAAATCGAATAATCTTGCCGACCAGCTCATGTATCATGAGCTGCCCAAACTTGCCGAGCAGCTGGACGGAGGCCTATCGTTTTGCGCCCTTAAGGGCTATGACCACTATCCATGCTTGCGCAAGCTTGAGCGCATGAGCCGCGGCCAAGTCGAAATTACGACTAAGCGTGATCCTGCCGACACGCTTACGGCAGTCGCGGTCATCATGGCGTACGTGTGTCAGTCGGCCGATGGCGACCTCGACTCGCTCGGTATTCGCTGGCGCAGCGTCAACCGTCCCGACTTTACGACGGCGTCGCGCGAATGCGCCCGTCGCCTATGCCCGTTTTTTCCCGATAAATGCCTGGTCCACGGTGCCCGCCGTCGCGCGGCGCATGCCGATGTGGTGGTCACCAACCATTCCCTGCTGTTCCGCAATGTTGCGGCCGAGGGCAGAATCTTGCCCCCGATTCGTCACTGGGTGATCGATGAGGCCCACTCCATCGAGCGCGAGGCGCGCCGTCAATGGGCGCGCGTGGTGTCGGCGGATGAATCGCGCGTTCTGTTTGAGCGCCTGGGTGGCTCGAGCACCGGTGCGCTGAGCCAGGTTTCCCGCGATTTGGCAACCTCGGAGGGCTCTACGCTCTACCTGGGTCTTACCGCCAAGGCGACGTCGACGGTTGTACGTGCGAGCATGGCGATTGCCGATGTGTTTGACGGCGTTCGCGAGCTTGGCCGCCGTGCCCGCGGGGGCTATGACAATGCGAACCTATGGATTGGCCCCGAGCTGCGCGAATCTGACGACTGGCATGATTTCTTACAGTCGGCCTACACTGCCATCGACGCATTGGAACAAGCTGACAAGAGCGTCGACGCACTGGTACAAGCCGTTGCCGCCGACAAGCCCGAGGTCGTTGTGGACCTGGGTGATATCTCGCGCCGCCTGCATGAGCTGGCCGAGAACCTCAAGCTCATCATTGATGGCGCCGACGAACACTACGTGTACTCGTTGCAAGTCAATCGCAGGCTGCGTGCCGGCGGCGAGTCGATGACCGCGGAGCGCATCGATATTGGCGAGGCCTTGGCAACCGAGTGGCTGCCCGAGGTCCACACGGCTATCTTTGCATCGGCGACCATGACGGTTTCCAAGAGTTTTGAGCACTTTAACCACGCCGTCGGCCTCGATCGCATCGGTGCCTCGACATCATCGTCGCTGCACTTGGATTCGAGCTACGACTTCGATTCGAATATGGCCGTGGTCGTGGCTGGGGATATTCCCGATCCACGCGACCGCGAAGGCTATCTTTCGGCGCTCGAGCGCGTGCTGGTCGACGCTCATCTTGCCATGGGCGGCTCGGTGCTCACACTGTTCACCAACAGGCGTGACATGGAGGAGCTGTACGCTCGCGTCGAGCCCAAGATGGCTCGTGCGGGCCTGGAACTCAACTGCCAGCAGCGCAACTCGTCTCCTCGTCGCCTGCGCGATCGCTTTATCAACGAACCGACCTCGTCGCTCTTTGCGCTTAAGGCCTTTTGGGAAGGGTTTGACGCCAGCGGCGAGACGCTGCGCTGCGTCATCATCCCCAAGCTGCCGTTCTCGAGCCCCACGGACCCGCTCTCATGCGAGCGCAATCTGCGCGAAGACCGCGCTTGGGCGCGCTATTCGCTGCCCGAGGCCGTGCTCGAGGTCAAGCAGGCAGCCGGTCGCCTCATTCGCTCATCGACCGATTGTGGCGTACTCATCTTGGCCGACCCGCGCCTGGTAACGAAGGGCTACGGCAAGAAATTCTTGACGTCGCTGCCCACGAGTTCCTATCAGCGCATCGAGTCGGCACAAATCGGGCATTATCTACAGCTGTGGCGCGCACGCCACGAGCGGCGCCGCTAAAGCGGACAGACGAGGGATTTTGCCATATCGCACAGACGCTCTGACAGGGCGGGGTCATCCAAGATGCGGATGGCCCCGCCCGCTGCGATTATCTGGCTCAGCAGCCAACGCTCGGAGCCGTAATGTACGGTTGCCGTTGCCATGTCTGTCCCGCTGCGCTCGATGAGGGTGATGCCGGCCCAGTCCAGATGCTCCGCCATATCGAATGGCATCAAGAGCTTTGCGCTACGCTGCGTCCGGGCAAGGGAATCGTGGAGGGATGCAACGTCCGGTACGTGAGGCACGACGGAGTCTTCCGTCAAGGCGAGTCCCTCGATTTTATCCATGCGATAGGTGCGCTGCTCATCGACCGCGATGTCCCAGGCAATCAGGTATGTTTGGTCGCCGTTTGCCGTAATGCGCAAGGGGTCGACCAGACGCTCGCGTGGCCGTGCATCGTCCATCGAGCGATACGAGATGCGGCAGCGAACGCCGTCCTGAATGGCGCAGCTCAGCTGCTGCCAGTGCGA
>CAUGJN010000081.1 GCA_959599635.1 uncultured Collinsella sp. | reverse complement strand
TACTTTATCTTCGATGCCGACAACGTTATCTCCCGCGATTACGTCTCCAAGATGAATGATGCCTTTGACCAGGGCTTCCATGTGGTTACGAGCTATCGTAACTCCAAGAACTTCGGCAGCTCGTGGATTTCGTCTGCCAACGCCACCTGGTATCTGCGTGAGGCCCGCTTCCTCAACAACGCGCGCAACATCTGCAAGACGTCTTGTGCCGTCTCTGGTTCGGGCTACCTCATCTCCGCCAGCGTAATTGAGGGCATGCACGGCTGGCAGTTCCATACGCTGACCGAGGACATCCAGTTCACTACGTTCTGTGCCATTCACGGCATTCGCATCGGTTATGCGCCGGCGGAGTTCTTTGACGAACAGCCCGTGACGTTTAAGGCGTCCTGGAAACAGCGCATGCGCTGGACCAAGGGCTTCTACCAGGTGTTCTTTACCTACGGTAAGCACCTGGTCAAATCGACCTTCCGCTATCATCGCTTTGCCGCCTACGACATGTTTATGACCATCGCCCCGGGTATGCTGCTGTCCTTGATCTCGATGCTCGCTAATGCGACGTTCTTGATTGTGGGTGGCCTTTCGCATGGTTTCTTGGCAACCGAAGTCGAGATGCAGGCGTGCGCCGCTTCGCTCATTATGACCTTCGCCATGATGTATCAGACTTTCTTCATCCTGGCGCTGCTCACGACTATCTTTGAGTACAAGCATATTCACTGCGCGCAAAAGTGGCGCCTGGTGACTAACCTGTTTACCTTCCCGATCTTTATGTTCAGCTATATCCCCATCACGGTGGCTGCGCTGTTCCTGAAGGTCGACTGGGTTCCGACGCAGCACGCCGTCAACGTCACCCTTGACGAGGTCATGCAAGGCGCCAAATAATCACCACCAAAACCACCACAAAGGGGACAGGCACCTTTGTGGTGGTTTTTGTTTATGCGATGTAACTCGAGGAGGCGTTCGATGGTCTATATCCCGTTTTGGTTGTTTGCTATTGCTGGCGCCGTTATCGATGCTCGTGATCGGCGGTTCCCGAATTCGCTTGTCGGCGCGTGTGCGGTGGCGGCGTTAGCGGGTGTTTGGTTCGATCTCGGTTTGAACACAGCGCTTGACCACGCAGGTCTTGCTGTCATCGTGTATCTTGCTCTCGTGCTGACTGAGTCCCTCTGGCGTCGTCTTCGCCAAACCCAGGGCATCGGCATGGGAGATGCTAAGGCACTTTTCGCGCTTTGCACGCTCGACCCTATGGGTGGCATCGTGGCATTTGCCGGCGCGCTCCTGGCCCTGGCCCTCTCCTGCCTCATCACGAAATCGCGCTCCCTGCCATTGCTCCCGTTTTTGGTGCCGATTTTTGCCATAATCGAGGTTGTGGGCTGCACTTTGTAACCGATTGCGCATCCTTCTTAAGGAGCATGCCATGGCAACTAATCAAGAAACGGCCGTCATTAAGGCGCGTATGGACCGTATTCCCTCGGCGTTGTCGCCCGAACTTTTCGAGCGCATTGCCACCGATCGTGCTTCGGGCTATGTTAACCCGTATCGTTGCAACGACGATCAGGTCATTCGTCGTATTGATCGCGCCGCCGACAAAGGCACGCTTATGCGTCCGGCGTTTATGCGCGATACCGAAAAGATACTTCATCTTCCGGCGTACACCCGTTATGCAGGCAAAACGCAGGTCTTTAGCTTCCGTAGCAATGACGATCTGTCACGCCGCGGTTTGCACGTGCAGCTTGTCTCCCGCATTGCGCGCGATATCGGTCGCGCCCTGGGGCTCAATTGCGATCTGATCGAGGCGATTGGCCTGGGCCACGACTTGGGACACACGCCTTTCGGCCATGCCGGCGAGCGCTTCCTCAACGATATCTATCATGAGCGTACGGGGCGTTATTTTTTCCATAACGTGCAGTCGGTCCGCGTGCTCGACGCGCTGTGCGGCCGCAACGTGTCACTCCAGACGCTCGACGGCGTGTTATGCCATAACGGCGAGTACGAGCAGCGCGTGTTTGAATTGTCGGATATGGGCTCCTTTGACCAGTTCGATCAGGCGGTCGAGGACTGCATCGCCACGGGCTATGGCGCCATTGGGCACCTGCGTCCCATGACGCTCGAGGGCTGCGTCGTTCGCATCTCGGATATTCTTGCCTACGTCGGTCGTGACCGTCAGGATGCGATCGCGGCGGGTCTGCTTTCGCCCGACGCTTTTGACGATGGTCGGGGCGGCGCCTATAACAGCTGGATCCTCACGCACGCTTCCATCGATATCGTTGAGCATAGCTATGGTAAGCCGCGCATCGAGATGAGCGAGGACCTGTTTGAGGAAATTCGCCGTGCCAAGCGGGAGAATTACGAGAAGATCTATAGCAAGGGCGGTATCGAGGGCGATTCCGAGGAGGAGCTGAGCGAGGCGTTCGAAAAGCTCTACGACCGTTGCCTGCGGGATCTAAACAGTGGCGACGAGTCCTCTTATATCTTTAAGCACCATATTTCGCGCATTGAGCAGCAGCTTTCCTACTACGATCGTACCTATGCCTGGCAGGACGACAAGGATCAAGCCGTGGTGGATTACATCGCGAGCATGACGGACGGTTATTTCTGCGAGCTGACGAGCAAGCTGTTCCCGGGTCTAAAGTTTCCGCATCGTACCTATATTAACGAACGGTAGTTCGTATTTATTCGGTATACTGTTTGTGGAAAACGTTTTTGATTGATGCACGGGATGGCTATGGACGACCTTTTTTCTGCTTCGACGCGCGAGCGTTCCTTTCAGAATGCGCCGCTTGCGGTGCGCATGCGCCCCAATTCGCTCGACGAGTATTTGGGCCAGCAAAAGGCCGTCGGTAAGGGCTCATGGTTACGTGCCGCGATCGAGCACGACGTGCTTTCGAGCGTGATTCTGTACGGGCCGGCCGGTACGGGTAAGACGACGCTGGCCCACATTATCGCCAACCATACCAAGAGCGTGTTTGTCGAGGTCAGCGCCGTGACGGGCACCGTAAAGGACTTGCGCCGCGTGATTGACGAGGCCAAGACGCGCCTGAATACGTACGACCGCCGCACCATTCTATTCATCGATGAGATTCACCGCTTCTCTAAGTCGCAGCAGGATGCCCTGCTGCATGCAGTTGAGAACCGTACCGTCATTATGATTGGCGCCACGACGGAAAACCCGTACTTCGAGGTCAACTCGGCGCTGCTCTCACGTGGTCGAGTCGTGGAGCTTGAGCATTTAAAGGACGAGGATATCGCCATGCTTATCGAGCGTGCGCTCGAGGCACCTCAGGGCCTGAACGGCAAGTTCTCGGCCGATGATGATACGGTCAAGACCATTTGCACGCTGGCAGCGGGTGATGCACGCTCGGCCCTGACGACGCTTGAGTTGGCGAGCGAGATTGCCGTCACGCGTCCCGATACCGAGGGGACGCCGGCTCCGGCGGCGGGGGAGCGGTATCCCATCACGGTCGACGATGTGAAGATCGCCAATCCGCGCCGTGGGTTTTCGTATGACAAAAACGGTGACATGCACTACGACATTATCAGTGCGTTCATTAAGTCCATGCGCGGCAGCGACCCCGATGCTACCATTTATTGGCTCGCGCGCATGATCGATGCAGGGGAGGATCCCAAGTTTATTGCACGCCGTATTATGATTCAGGCTTCTGAGGATGTTGGCAACGCCGATCCGCAGGCGCTTTTGGTGGCGCATGCCGCGTTTAAGTCTGCCGAGGTCATTGGCTATCCCGAGTGTCGCATTAACCTGGCTCAGGCTGCACTCTATGTGTGCTTGGCGCCTAAATCCAACGCGTGTGAGGCTTCAATCGATGCGGCGCTGGCCGATATCCATTCTAGTGGGCTTCGCGAGGTGCCGAGTTATCTACGCGATCGTCATCGCCCGGGCAGCGATGAATACGGTGTGTATAAGTATCCGCACGATTATCCCGAAGGCTGGGTCGACCAGCGCTATTTGCCCGAAGGCTTAGAACGCGGTGCATTTTGGCAGCCTGCCGGCCGCGGTTGGGAAGAATGGCGCGTAGAGCAAAGCGAACGCGACCGCAGCGGGAATGCACCGAAGTAGCTGCTGATAATTTTGTCCCACGTTGCTGCTCTTGGCATGTTCGGTCCCCTTTGGGGTACCATGAACAGCGTCTGTATTTCGATTCCTTTGGGAGGCTTGTATGAGTCCCATTCAAATCGCCCTGCTGGTGCTCGCCGTTGCCGGCGTGTGGGCTGTTGTCGAGCTCGCGCTCACGCTGCGCAAGACCCGTACCGTCGTTGATTCGCTCGACAAGACGGTGAGTGACCTTAACAATACGCTCGCCGAGGCACAGCCTGTGGTGGCAAAGCTCGATGGCGCTGTCGATGAGCTCACCCCCGCGCTGGCGCAGGTTGAGCCGCTCCTCAAGTCGAGCAAGACTGCCGTTGATGCTCTGACGTCTAACCTCGTTGAGGTTGAGGCGGTCGTTCGCGACATCTCCGAGGTCACGGGCAGCGTGGCCGAGGCCAGCAATGCCGTATCGAGCGTGACTGATTCTGCTGCTGGCGCCGTGCAGAAGCTCTTCAATAAGGTGAAGGCTCCTGCAGCCGACGCCGATCGCAAGCTCGCTGCCGCCGAGGCTGAGCAGCCTACTGAGCGCGTTCTGATCGGTGAGGCCGAGGACGAGGCCGCCGATGGTGCGGATGTGGCTCAGAAGCCCGCAGCCAAGCCGGCTCAGTATTACACCTATACGCCCGCCGAGTCCTCTGAGGAGTCCTGCGATGAGTAGCGAAGCAACCTGCCCCATCACGCTGACCGTTGCCGGCGACCCGCGTCTCGCTCGCCTTGTGCGCATGACGGCAGCCAACGTTGGTGCCCTGTGCTCCATGTCTGTCGATCGCATCGAGGACATCCGCATGGCTGCCGAGGAGGCTTTCATCTTTGGGTGCACCGCGGTCGACTGCGACGACATCACCATCAAATTCGATGTCGATGAGACTCACGTTGGCATGACTATTACCTTTGGAGACCAGGCTACGGTCGATGAAAACGACCAGGCTGCGGTGTATGCCGAGCTCATCCTCGCGAGCGTGTGCGATTCCTACGAAAAGACTGCGGCGCCCCTGACGCTTTCCCTCGATCTCAAGGCGGATATCTAATATGACCGAACGTTCCCGGAGCGGCAAGACCGCTTGGGACAAGGAGAAAACCCGCGAGCTGTTTCGTCGCTACAAGGAGACCGGTGATCCGGACGCCCGCGAGCAGCTCGTCATGTCCCATATGAACCTGGTAAGGTTCCTTGCCAACAAATTTAAGAATCGCGGCGAGCCGCTCGACGACCTGATGCAGGTTGGCTATTTGGGCCTGCTCAAGGCAATCGACCGCTTTGACCCTGAGCGCGGACTCGAGTTCACCACGTTTGCCACGCCCACCATCTTGGGCGAGATCAAGCGTCACTTCCGTGACAAGGGCTGGAGCGTGCGCGTGCCTCGTCGCCTGCAGGAGCTTTCTGCCAAGGTTAACCAAGCTACCGACAAGCTTACCAACGAGTTGCAGCGCTCGCCCAAGGTCGAAGAAATCGCTGAGTACCTGGACGTGACCGTCGACGAGGTCCTGGAGGCTATGGAATCGTCTTCGGCCTATACCTCGGTGCCCATTGAGGCTCCTGGTGCGTCCGATTCCGACGATGCGCCCTCGATTCTTGACCGTTACGCCGACGACGACAACGAGCTCGACTTTACCGATGACCGTCTGGTCATTGAAGAGGCCATCCGCGATTTCTCGCCGCGCGAGCGCGAAGTCATCGAGCTGCGCTTTGTAAAGGGCATGACCCAGATCGAGATCGCCAAGAAGCTGGGCATCTCGCAGGTGCAGGTCTCGCGCTTGTTGCGCCGCACCCTCAAGAAGATTCAGGATAAGATTGACCCCGACGGAGTGATGATTCGTTCATGAGTGAGCACCCCCAACAAACCGACCGCACGCTGCGCGATACCCGTATTCTGACGCTGCGCATTTGGGGCGTCGTCGGCTGCATTGTCATCGCCGCCGTCATCTTTAACCTTATGGGCATCCTGGCGCCGGTTATCGAGTTTTTGGCAGTCGGCTCCATCATCGCCTTTGTGATGTCGCCGATCACCAACTGGCTCGAGCACCATGGCGTGAATCGCGGCGTCGGTTCGCTTATCGCGCTTATTGTGGTCGTGGCGGTGCTCGTTGGTGTTGTCTGCATCCTCTCGCCTATTTTGCTCGGTCAAATCATGGAAGTCCTGAGCCGCCTGCCCGAGCAGCTTCGTGTTGCGGGTGGCGATCTCAACGAGATGCTCTCGCACGCCAAGACGCTCAACAACACGCCGCTCAAGGAGTATCTGGACGACAATCTTTCTTCGCTGGTTACCGTAGCGTCCAAGTACGTCTCGCAAATCGCTGCCGAGCTCGGTCGCGGTGTATTCCCGCTCATTACCAATACGGCCTCGCAGCTGTTCGTCATCTTCTTGGGCTTGGTGCTTGCCTATTGGTTGGCCTGCGACTATCCCCGTATGCACCACGAGGTCTGCACCATCATCGGACAGGAAAAAGAGACCTCGTACCGCTTTATGGTTGCCATCCTTTCACGCTCGGTCGGCGGCTATATGCGCGGCATGGTCGTGACGTCCATCTGCGGTGGCTTTTTGGCTTTTATCGGCTTTACGCTCATTGGCCATCCATACGCAGCACTCATGGCCATCTTCACCGGCATCATGCATTTGGTTCCGGTCGTCGGCCCTTGGGTGAGCGCGGCGATCGCCACGGTGCTCGGCTTTATGTTCAGCCCTATGCTGGCGTTATGGACGCTTGTCGTGACGATGGTGGCTCAAAACGTCACCGATAATGTCATTTCGCCCAAGGTCATGCAGAGCTCGGTGCAGGTGCATCCCGTCATGAGCCTGACGGCCCTCGTTATCGGTTCGGCACTCATGGGTCCCATCGGCATGGTTATCGCTATTCCGCTGTGCGCGGCCCTCAAGGGCATTTTCGTCTACTACTTTGAGAACGAGACCGGTCGCCAGCTCGTGGCATACGATGGCGCTGTGTTTAAGGGCACGCCGTACCGCGATGCCGAGGGCAACCCGGTCGCCGCCTACGACGCGCTTGGAGACGATACGTTCATCTATGAGTCCGAGCTCATCGGTAACGAGGCCGCGCCCGAGGCCAAGGCCATGCCCAAGCCCGAACTCGATAATCCCTGGATTAAGCTCTCTGGTCTGCAGCCCGATGCCACGGGCTTCTTCAAGAACCCCTTTGCCAAGGACGATGACTCCAACACTGACGACGATACCAAAACCGGCATCGACGGCTCCATGGACGACTCGGATTCTAAATAGGCCCTATTAACGTTTCTTGAAGTTGAAAATGACAAGAAACGCGAGCAAAGCGATTGATAAGGGGCCGGCAACATAGAAAAAGAGAATGTCAATTGCGCGTAGAGTGTAATAAGCCTTATCGCCGGACATTACTGCATACAACACGTAGCCAAATGCTGGTTGGTTTGCGTACCAGCAGGTGAAAGCCAAAAGCGTTAAAAGTGCCGCTAACAGAAGTGCATTGAGGAAAAATCGTTTGCTCTTCATCGATCGCTCCTTCCGGGTGACTCTTATATGTAATTCTACAGCAGCCCTTTTTCAAAGGATCGCCCAGTACTAAATAACGTGCACTTTCGCTGGAGGGTCGCTGTTTGGCGGCCCTCTTTTTTGCACAGGCGCGGTGGGATGGTAATATCGTTACGTTTGAACTGTTTCGATGTGAAACCGAGGAGATTCCCTCTATGAGTGCTGACTACCCGTCAATGACTACGGCCGAGATCCGCTCTAAGTTCCTCAACTTCTTTGAGGAGCGCGGTCTTAAGCTCTATCCTTCTTCGTCCCTCGTCCCCGACGACCCTTCGCTGCTGCTTGCCAACGCCGGTATGAACCAGTTTAAGGAGTACTACCAGGGCAAGAAGACCATGAAGGAGATCGGCGCGAT
>CAUGJN010000080.1 GCA_959599635.1 uncultured Collinsella sp. | reverse complement strand
AACCTGCAGTGCGGCCCGAACCCCGTGAGGGCCGGCGCCTTTAGACGCGTGCCGGCAATCCAAGGGTTATACCCTAAGAGCAAACCACCCCTTTTAGGGGTGGTTTTGATTTTTGGTGGATGTGTGGGACATGCCTTACAATCTACCAAGTAATTCATGACGGGCGAAAAACGGAGAGAAGGGGCTCGATGCGTCCTTAATGTTTCATGCGGATTGATTGATTCGATAGACGGTGGCGAATGCCCGCCGTCCGCATTCGTGTGAAACAAGGAGTCTCCATGCTCGCCTCTCTTTTCTCAAAGCCTCAATCATCGCTGTCCGTGCAGGCCAGGCGCCTGGTGGCGATGCGCTTTCTCATCTACACCGGTTTTCAGACCAGCTACTTTATCGGCGTCATCGGAACGCTTACCTATGCGGACGATGCTTCGGTCGTCGCGACGTCGCTGGCCGTCCTGTTTATGAACGTTTTCGTGATCTTGGGATCCTTTGCGGGCGGCGCTGCGCTCGACGCATGGGGTCCGCGCCGCCATTTCTTGCTGAGCACCATCGGCGCTCTCGCAACTGGCACGGCAATCATCGCCTTTGGTAGCGCGACCGGCGTCGCCCTGCTCGGCGCGGTGTTTCTGGGCTTTACGATGGGATTCGCCCAGCCCATTGCCACATCCTATCCGGCCTACCTCACCGATGATCCCGTCGAGCTCAAAGACATCAACTCCGCCATCGCCATGTTCTCAAACGTGAGTATTATCGTCGGACCCACGTTGGGTGGCTTTGTCGCGGCTGCTGCGTCGTCGCGCGCGGTGTTTGTGCTCATGATGGTCTTTACCGTACTGGCGTTCGTCGCCGGTTGGGGCTTTAAGCCACGAGCGGGCCAGGTCGTCGGGCACGAAGGCAGGCCCGCGATCGGTGATATCACATCGGACAAGGTCGGGCAAAGCCCCAGCCCCAGCGCATCTTCCCGTGTCACCTTCGCGACCAGCATCAAGACGGTCTTCACCAACAGCGTCCTCGCGCTACTTTTCTGCATCATCTTCCTCTCGAACTTTGGCTACGGTGCCTTCGATCCACTGGAGTCGTTTTTCTATCGCGATGTTCTGCGCGTCGGCGTTGAGTGGATGGGCTGGCTCTCGTCGGCTTCGGGCGTGGGCGCGGTGCTGGGTGCCGTGCTCGCGCTCCGCTTGCCGCCGCACTTGGTAAACCTAAAAACGCTGCTCGTGGCGCTCATGTCCGTGGGCCTGGGAAGCCTGCTCTATGTGGGGACGCCGTACGTGGGTGTGGCCCTCGTCGGCCAGATCGCCCTGGGCATAGCCTGGGGTGTCGTCAATCCGCTCCATAACACCATCGTGCAAACGACGGCGCCGCTCGAGCAACTCGGCCGCGTGAACTCGGTCATGGGCTTTGGCAATATGTTCGCCGGCGTGGCCCCTCTGGCGGTTGCACCGTGGCTGGCGGCAACATTTGGCGTACAACGGACACTCGTGGGGGCAGGCATGGTCGTGACGGCGGTTCCTGCGGCGTTGCTGCTGTTTGGACGCCGGCATTTTGATCGTGCCGCAAGGCAGTAAAAACCATCACAACATTCGATGATAATCGCGATTTTGCCGAAAAACATCGAATGTTGTGATGGTTTGTGCCCTGGGCCAGGCCATCCTGCATCCTGCCACCACAAAGGGGCCAGGCGCCTTTGTGGTGGTTTTTGCTTTGACGGGACGCGTCTGCGCCTTGGTATACCATGTACGCCGTTTGCGAATACACCCCACACCGCCGCACAACCCAGAAAGGCTCCCATGGACACCACCTTCAGCCGCATCAAAGCCGTGTTCTGCGATATCGACGGTACGCTGCTCACGAGCCAGCACACGGTGTCCCCGCGCACCGTGGCGGCGATCCGCGCCCTGCGCGAGCGCGGCGTGCTCTTTGGCCTGTGCACCGGGCGCGACGCCCACGCGACCGAGGCCATGTACGAGCTCTGGGGCATCGAAGGCCTGGTGGACGTGCTCGTGGGCTGCGGTGGCGCCGAGGTCATCGACCGCGCGCACGACATCAACGAGCTGAGCTATCCGCTGCCGGGCGAGACCATCGCGCGCATCTGCAAGCACATGGCGGGCCTGCCGGCAACGCCCGTCTGCCCCCGAGACGGCGTGTTCTACGTGCCCGAGAGCAACGCGTGCGTCGAGCACCTGTCGCGCGTCGACGGCGTGCCCTACCAGGTGGTCGATTTTGCCGAGTTTTTGCGCGAGCCGCAGCCCAAGGTGATGTTTACCATGGCGCCCGAGGTAATGCCGCGGGTGATTGAGCGGGCGTCGACGTTTGCCGATGACACTGTTAAGGCGGCGGCTCTGCAAACCACGCAGCGGCTCTACGAGTTCATGGATCCGCGCGTGTCCAAGACACGCGGCCTTGTGCGCGTGGCAGAGCTCAACGGCATGGAGCTCCAGAACATCTGCGTGTTTGGCGATGCCGATAACGACACCTGCATGGTGGCTGACGCCGGCGTGGGCGTGGCCATGGCAAATGGCAGCGACGCCACCCGTGCCGCCGCCGATTTTGTAACCGCCAGCAACGACAAAGACGGCATTGCAATCTTTATCGAGGAACATCTGCTGTAGCGCCGGGGCAGAATCACCACAAAGGGGACGGGCACCTTCGTGGTGGCCTCAGGCGATTTGGGCGAGTTGATGCCTACAATCTGCGCGCAAATTCAAATATGGTTGTCTGAACATTACGCTTCCAACCACCGATGGGCTAAAGATATTCTCATCAGTTTGGCAGGGTATTACTCCCGGTAAATGACCTACCGCTCATGGTCTATTTTCGACTGTTTACAGGATGTTTACTCTTGAGCAAAATGTTGTGCAAATAAATCTAATGCCATTAAAAAATGATAGACAACTATATTACCAGCAGAAATAAAAATTTAGATAGCGAATAAACGAAGGTAAATCTGAGCAAATGTCAAGAGAATTGAGAATTCGCTACAAAACAATCGGTTATCTTGTTTAGATGTTCAAACAATTGCTACAATATGGATTACTAAGCGTGCGCAATTACAGATTGCGCAGATACGTTTGATAGGGAAAGAGCAAGATCGCGGTCTCTTGGGGAGGAGACATCGATGAAAGCGAATTCAGACAAATCTAAGCAGAGTAATAAAGCGACGCGCCGTGTACTGGCAGGCGTTTTGTGCGGAGCATCCGTTTTGAGCCTGGTACTGTCGCTCGTCATGCCCCCGATCTCGCAGGCCATTGCCAACGATGTCCAGACGGTTTCTACCGAGGAGGCGGGTGGTTCCTCAACTGAGTCTACTGATGTAGAAGACACCAACAACGTGGATACCAAAAAGCAGATTAGCGACGATGCCGAGAATGGCGCGAGCGAAGACGCCGCTGCCGCGGGACTGCCGTCCGACGACGCGGAGGCCAAGGGCGCCGCGCAGCCTTCCGATACACAGCCTTCTGATGATGAAACTAACGATGAAAACGCTATCGCTCCCGCTACCGTCAGTGCCGATGGCTATAACGAGGTGAAAGGTAATATTGCTGAGACGTTCACCAATGGCGGCAAGTTCCGACTGACGGATTTTGCCTATTCGGATAAGCAGATCACCATCACCAAAGACACTGCTATCGATCTTGCGGGACACATGCTCTACCGTGGTTCCGGCAACAAAGACTCCTTCTTTGTGGTCGAAAATGGAGCCACACTCACTATCGAGGATTTAGGTAAAACAAAAGACGAACAGACCCTGGTCGAAACGACGGCGGGTCATCTTGCGTCTATGGAATGGGAAACAGGAAACGGCTCAAATAGTGGCATTCCTAAGAGTCTTACGTACTTGGAGACCAAGAGCACGCCCAATCAAGATGGACTCGGCACAACCGAGACTACGATCAGGCATGTCGTTACGGGCTTTGGCGCTATTGATGCGGCATCGGACAGCGGTTCCGTAAAGCATGTGGTCACCGTTAAAGAGGGCGGCACGCTCGATCTCAAGGGCGGCATGATTACCACGGCCGCCAATCTGAGCGATGACGGCCATGTGATTTTTTCTGAGGGTAAAGTCAAAATCGAAGGCGGTTACGTCACCAATGGCAACGGCGGTGGCTGGGGCGGTGGTCTGTGCATAACGGGCGAGAAGGCGGGCGCGAATGCCAGTCTCGAAATGACAGGCGGCGTGGTCGCGGGAAACAAGTCGGGTTCTGGCGGCGGCATCTATGCTGACAAGGGAGCCACCCTGAAGCTTACGGGCGGAATTATCTCTGGCAACGCTACGCATGAAAACACTTGCAACAGCGGCGGCAGTCCCGAAAATGGTTATGGCGGCGGCGTCTTTACCAAAAATGCTTGCGTTAGTATCAGCGATTCGGCAAGCATTACTAACAATCGTGTCGATTCCAATATCTCTGAATCGTTTAACAATGGCCTGCTCGGTGGCGGTGGCATTGCATGTGTAAATGGTGGCAAGCTCAGTATAACGGGTGGCTCAGTTACTGCTAACTACTCCCATGAGGCTGGCGGTGGCGTTTACGCTGGTTTTTACAACCAGACCATCGAGTTTGAAATGACTGGCGGCACGATTGCCGGCAACGTGGCGGAGAACGCTGAGGGCGGCGGTTTGCGTATCGCTGGCGGTGACAACACTGGTACGATGGCAACAATTAGCGCTGGTGAGAACAGCAAGATTTACATTACGAACAACAAGACTATGACGGGTAAGGATCGCGGCGGCGACTGGGGCGGCGGTGGCGTCTTTATCCAGAAGGGCGGCAAGCTCAATATCGTAAAGACGTTGATTGCCGAAAATGAGGCTGGCGGCTGGGGCGGCGGCGTTGGCGCTTGCCCTACGGGCGAAACAATCGTTTCGCATTCCAACGGTGCCGCTATTTATAACAATAAAGATAATAATGGTGAACACTACTCTGCCGGCGGATATGGGAAGAACGAGGATAGTAACTCCGAGTACATTACCGAGCCCTTCAAAAAATCCGGCCATAAGGATTTCTTCCTGGTGCGTAAAAAAGATGGTGCGAACTCGACAATTGCAGTTGTGCTCGGCAAGATGCTCGGCGGCGACTCGGCTGGTTGGCAGGGCACTTGCGACGGCGAGAAGATCACCATTGAGCCAAATGGCGGCGCCGAGGCCAAGTACATGTTCGGTCTTGAGGCCCATCCGACTGCCGATGCCATGGGAAAGGCGCAGACAGCGGCTACGACCATTATCAGTGGCAACTATTCCTACACCCACGGTGGCGGCATCATGACCAACGGCGATCTCGTCGTTGGCGAGGTCAAGGATCTGAGTGTTTATCCGAGCATGAAGCTCAATGCCACCAAGGTGCTTAAAGATGAAAAGGGAATCTCGCAAGGCCTTAGCACGCACAATTACAGATTTAAGTTGCTGCGCCAGGATGGTGACATCGAGCCTTCTTGGAAAGATGACGACACATTTGATATGGGCGATTGCAGTGTTGCGGGCGAGGCGCCTGTTGATCAAACAAACGGCAATATCACCTTCGACTCTGGCAAGGACTATTCTTCGGGACAATACGTTTTCTATCTTGTTGAGGAACCCATCAGCGGCGAAAACGAATTGGATACCAAATTCGACGAGACCATTTACAAGATCGTGGTAAAAGTTGAGGACAATCCATCCGACACTAAATATCTCATGTCGATTCCTATTAATTATTACAAGGTAAAAGAAATAACCGTTTCTAAAAAGACAGAGAAGGATCCCATCTTCAAACCACTTGGTTCCGAAAGCTATTCCGTTGACATCCCACAAGATAGCTCACAAGATAGCACGAAGACTACGGTTACTATCGGTAACAGTAAGAAACCGACCTTTACCAACAAAATCGTGCCCCCCGCCTCCTGGACTCCTAAGGCGACTAAGGTCGTTGAGGGTGGCGAGATGAAGGAGTTTACACTTCAGTTTGCGAAAGACAGCAAATTTAAAAACATCATCGGTACTGCCGTGACCTCTGGTAAAGAAACGAAGCAGACGCTTTCGTTCAAAGACACCACTGGTAAAGAGGTTGAGCTCAAGTACTCGCTCGCTGATATCAGGGGTAATCCCGACGACTCGGGCGACTCCACGGGTGGCCCTTCCAAGACCTATACGTACTATGTGCGCGAGAAAACCGACGGTTCGCGGTTCTCGCACTACACGTACGACCACTCGGTCTATAAGTTCACGGTTGTGGCAAGGTATGACACCGAAAAAGGAGAGATCAACTGTGCGGTGACCTACAGGAAGGGAACCGTTGACAAAGAAGGTACGTGGGTAAGCGCCGAGACCGAGGGCCACGAGTTTCCCGACACTACCCCCACCTTCACCAACACCTACTCCACCTCTTTGCCCCTTTCTGGTATGTCGGGCGTCACTCTGACGTACCTTGCCGGCGCGGCGGTGCTTTGCGCTGCTGCGGCCTGGATGCACATTCGTCGCAAGGCGAATGCGAAGGGGGGCGAGCGTCGTGAATAAGTGAGTTTGCTCCTTCCCGATCTTGTTTGCGCTGCTTGCCCTCCTGATCGGCACCTGCGCGGTTGTGTTCCCCGCATCCGCGCAGGCCGCGCCGACCTCGACCGGTTCCATCACGGTGAGCGGCACCGTGGCGCGCAGCTACGACGCCTACCAGATCTTTAGCGCCAGCGTCGTCGACGGCGACAGCGACGCCAAGATCGCCACCGACCTCGCCTGGGCAAGCGACGCCGTGCGCGACGCCGCACTGCCCGTGCTGCGCAGCACCGGCATGCCCAATTCCCAGACCACCGCGCAGGAAGCTGCCGAGTGGCTCAACACCGATTCCCACCTTACGAGCGCGCTGAGCGCACAGCTCGCTCGTTCCCTCCAAAGCTCTGGCGCCGTGTCCGTGGCCCTTAATGCGGGCACGGCGGCCGAGCTGCCCTGCGGTTACTGGCTCATCGTTGCCGACGACGACGCCATCGCCCAAGGCGAGGCCGGCACAGCGCCGATCTTGGCCCTGGTGGGCGGCAGCGCCGTCACCGTCAAACCCAAGGCCGCGACGCCCAAGGTGTCCAAGCACGTGCTGGAGGACAGCACCGCCGCCTGGCAGAAGGCCGCCGACGCCACGGTCGCCGACGACCTGTACTGGCGCCTCTCTGCCACGGTCCCGGCGGGGCTCACGGCCTACGACACCTATGCGGTGCAGTTCGTCGACACCATGAGCGCGGGGCTCGACTCCTCCAAGGTCGCCGCGAGCGTGCGCGTGTACGTGGCAGCGGGTGCGGACGGCGGCTTTGACGCCGTTTCGACCGGCAAGGACGGGCGCACCGGTACCGAGCCCGCGAAGGGCTGGACCGATATCACGGCCCAGTGCGCCACCAAGGTAGCGGCCGACGGCAAGACCTTCACCGTGCGCACCGCCGACTTGATCGCCGCGCTCGGCGGGGCCGACGCCTTCACCGCGGGTGCCCGCGTGGTCGCCGTGTACAATGCGCCGCTCAACAGCGCATGCAACCACGGCATCGCGAGGGGCAACCCCAACGAGGTCTACTTGCGCTACCCGCGCTCTCCCTTTGCCGACCAGTCCGGCGACGCCGGCTTCACCCACACGCCGAGCGACGATGCGTGCGCCTACACCTGGGATCTCGCGCTCACCAAGCGCGGTAGCGACGGCGACAAGCCGCTTGCCGGGGCGGTCCTGAACATCGCCGACGACCGCGGCTGCACGCTAGCGGCCGACGGCACGTGGGATGCAGAGGGTAAGGCCACCGTCACCACGGGCGAGGACGGTCGCGTGGCCGTCTCGGGCGTGGACTCGGGCAAGCTGGAGGTCCGCGAACTCAAGGCGCCCAAGGGCTACACCGCCTTTGAGGGCACACGCTCCGTGACGGTCAAGGCCGAGGGTCTGGACGTCGACCAGGTGGCCGCCGCCAAGCCCAAGCTCACCATCACGGCCGAGTCGCCCCTGCGCGCCGACAGCGCGGACGGGTCGACGGGCAGCCTGGAGGCGTCGCTCATTAACACACCCACCGGCACACCCCCTAGCATTACCACCGGAGGCTTTATGCCCTCGACTGGCGATATGGCAATGTTCACCGCGGCCGCCGCAGCGGCCGCCGGAGCTGCGCTCATCGTGGTCGCGCTCCTGGTCAAGCGGGGAAGTGGCAGCCATAAAGAGTAGCTGGCAGCCCCACAGAGAACGGGGCGAGACATAACGAAGCAGATGCTAAGACACAGACAGATGATGATCGATCGAATGAGAACCAACCGGAAAACGGAGGAAAAGAAGATGAGCATGAGCAAGAACATCGCACGCCT
>CAUGJN010000079.1 GCA_959599635.1 uncultured Collinsella sp. | reverse complement strand
ATGCAGTGACCGACACCGCGCAGGCTGCCGTCGGCGGGCAGGCCCCAGCTGGCCAGCAGCTCCAGGCCCTCGGGCGAGTCAAAGACCTCATGCGCGCGGTGAATCCAGCACGAATCGACACCCAGTGCATAGGCGGCGTTGAGCAAGTTGCCCATGGCGAGCGAGCCGTCTTCCAGATGCGTGGGCACGCTGCGGTCGACCAGCACCACCACAACGGTCTTGGCGCCATAGAAGGGGTCACTGTTGCCGCCCATGACCTGGGCGTTGAGCTGTGAGAGACGCTCGACGGTCGCGGGGTCGGTGACGGCGACAAACGTCACCGGCTGGCGGCCCATGCCGCTCGGTGCATATTGGCCGGCTTCGATAATACGTGCAAGCTTTTCGGCCTCGACGGGACGATCGCTGTATTTGCGGCAGCTGCGGCGGTGGATGAGCGCTTCGATAGTCTCCATGGTGTCTCCTTGTAGTGGCGTTGCAGATGCCCCGTTCATACCCGTCGGGCTCAAACGATAGACGGTCAATTGCCCGGCCAAAAGGATAGATTCCAATTGGGAAAGTAGGTTTGCATAAAAGTAGCTTCAGAATGTGACAAACAAATGGGATGGTTAAACGTTTTATCCCGTCTACCCTGCGGTTTTTTACCACTTGCCTAAATGACGAACGCATAACCTCTGATAAAGGTTTTACTAAAGGAGTACCAGCGTTTATCAATGCGCCGTGGTGGCGCCGGGCCAGGAGGTAACATCATGTTCCAGGCTGGAGATGTCGTCGAGACCGACTTCGAAGGATTTCTGAAGCTGCTGCGTTCCAAGACGCGCGCTTTTGTGACGATTGACGATCACGAGTACTACATCACGCACACCGATGGCTATTGGCGTGTTCAGGATTGCGAGGCCCTCAACGACAAGGGCCACTTTACTGACTGCTCCGAGCTGGTCAACACGGTCTGCGAGGTCGTCGAGCTGCCGTGGATTGCCGGCAAGAGCCTGCATGACAGCTTCTCGGGCGCTACGGTCTATGAGGCCGTCGCCGCTTAACGGGCAATAAAACCCGATTTTCACGTGACCGCTGGCGCTGCCCCCGCGCCGGCGGTCTTTTTCTGCCGATAGGCCATAAAAGTGCAAGCATTTACGGAGAGCCTGTTGACGATAGTCAAAACTCGGACTAATCTAGAGATACAAAATTGGTCAAAAATCGGACAATCGAATGGTGGGATAGATGAATAGTGCGGTTACGCTGGTCGACTTCGACCGGTTGCTCAATGGACTCGACCATATCTATTCGGAGTTCTCGCGCGCCTGCGGCCTTTCGGACTGCGCTTACTGGATGCTCGTCGATACCAGCACGGCGGGCGGCAGTATTGCCGTAAGCCGTCTGACAAGCGAATGGTTCTATAGCAAACAGACCATCAACTCGGCAATTAAAACCTTGACGGCGCGGGACTTTGCAACGTTGGAGTTTGCCGAAGGCAGCCGTAAGAACAAGGTTGTGCGTTTGACCGAAGCGGGCATGCGGTTTGCCGAGCGTTATGCGCTGCCGGCACTCAAGGCCGAGCAGCGAGCCTTTGGCGCGCTTGAGCCGTGTGAGCAACGCGAAATCATGCGCCTAATCGGAAAATTTTCCCATGCGCTCGGCGATGAGTGCGATGCCTTTAAGCAGCATATCGCTGCCGAGAGCCAGGCCGAGAATCAAGGTGAGGGGGAGTCGTGCGACTGTTAATGAGGTTTATGAAGCCGTATCGCAGGCTTGTCGCGGTGACGTTGTTGGTGCTGCTAATCGACAACGTTGGCACACTGCTGGTACCCACGATGTTGGCGAACATGGTCAACACCGGTATCACCACGGGCGATATCGACTACATTTTGCGCAACGGTCTCTACATGCTTATCGCGACCGGCATGGCCAGCGGCGGCGCGGTGTTGGGCTGCTATCTTTCGGCGCGCCTGGCCGCCAACGTGGCCTGCGATATCCGCAATGCCGTCTACGACAAGTCGCTCGAGCTGTCTGCCAGTGACTTTGAGCGCTTTGGCACGGGTTCGATGATCACGCGCTCGCTCAACGACATCAACGTGATTCAGCAGGCGATTCTGCAGACCATTCAGCTGGTGCTGCCGGTGCCGTTCCTGGCGGTGGCAGGCATCATCTTCGCCTGGCTCATCGATCCGGCCATGGGCATGCTTCTGGGCGTCGTGGTTGCGATCGTGCTGGTTGCGGCGGTCTTTACGGTTGCCAACGCGGCTCCGATTTTTATGCGCTTGCAGAGCTTTATCGACCGCATGAACGTGGTGCTGCGCGAAAACATCGTGGGCGTGCGCGTCATCCGTGCGTTTAACAAGGAGCGTCGTGAGGAACAGCGCCTGGACGAGGTGTTTAGCGACTACGCCGCCAACGCCATCAAAGTCAACCATCTGTTTGTGGGCCTCGACAGCTCCACCTTCTTTCTGATGAATATCGCCGAGGTGGCGGTACTGTGGGTGGGCGGCAACCGCGTGGGCGCCCACGCCATGCAGATCGCGAGCATCTCGGCGGTGCTGGAGTACGCGCTTCTGATCCTGTTCTTTGTGATGATGGCCCAGATGGTGGTGCTGACGCTTCCGCGTGCCGCCGCATGTCTGAACCGCGCACAGCAGGTGCTGGAGATTAAGCCGAGCATCGTCGATGGCCAGCGTACGCTCGATGCGGCCGCGTCCGACTCAAAGGACGGGGCCGATGCGGTCGCCGTGTTCGATCACATGTCGTTTCGCTTTGACGATGCCGACGAGGACACCCTGTGCGACCTGAACTTTGCCTGTCGTCGCGGGCAGACCACCGCGATCGTGGGCTCGACCGGTTCGGGTAAGTCGACGGTGGCAAAGCTCTTGCTGCGTTTTCACGATGCCACGAAGGGCGCCATTCGCCTGGACGGTGTTGACCTGCGCGACCTTTCGCAAGACGAGATTCGCGGGCGCATTGCCTATGTGCCGCAGAAGGCGTGGCTGTTCTCGGGCACTGTGGCAAGCAATCTGCGCTTTGGCAACGAGGACGCGACCGAGGCGGACATGCTTCATGCGCTGCAGGTTGCCCAGAGCACCTTTGTGCTCGATCAGCCGCAGGGGCTCGATACCCCGGTTGCCCAGGGCGGTACGAACTTCTCGGGTGGTCAGCGCCAGCGCCTGGCCATTGCTCGCGCGCTCATGAAGCGCGCCGACCTGTATATCTTCGACGACAGTTTTTCGGCCCTGGACTTTAAGACCGATGCGGCCCTGCGCCATGCGCTGCAGGACGAGACGCGCGACGCCGCGGTGCTCATCATCGCGCAGCGCATCTCGACGATTCTGCACGCCGACCAGATTGTCGTGCTCAAGGATGGCGAGGTCGTGGGCTTGGGCACGCATGGCGAGCTTATGGAAACCTGTGAGGTATACCGCGCCATCGCGGAATCGCAAATGAAGGGAGGTGAGTAGCATGACCGGGGAGCTCAAGAAGCGCAGCGACGCTATCGATGCCGTCGTTGTGGACGCGGTCGAAGCGGTCGAGCAGGCTGCCACGTCGACCGAGCTGGATGACGCCGCCAGGGCCGCGGCCGAGCGTGAGGCTCGCCGCCAAGCGCTGTACGAGGAAAACGAACGTGCCGGGGACGAGCGTGCCAGCGCGGAAGCAGAGCGCATGCGCGATGTGGACGACGAAGATGAGGACGAGAAACCCCGCGATACCTGGGCGACGGTGCGCCGCTTGTGGGGCGAGGCCGCCGGCGACCATTGGCGCTTCTACATCGTGTTTGCGAGCATCGTGTTCTACGTCATCTTTAACACCGCCGCGCCGGCATATAGCGCCCATGTTATCGACGAGCTGTGGGGCCATATACAGGTGGCGTTTGCCAGCGGAACCACCTTCAGCATCACCTGGGACCAGTGCGGTAAGACCATCTTTGTCTACTTTTTGATCTGGACGGCCGCCGGATCGTTCTATGCGCTGCAGAGTTTTTTGATGTCGAGCGTCGCCGAGCGACTCAACTTGCGTCTGCGCAACCGCATCGCGCAGAAGCTCAGCCACCTGCCGCTCGCCTACTTTGACGCGCATCGCCCCGGTGAGGTGGTCAGCCGCGCGACCAACGACTTGGACAAGATGTCCGAGAGTATGCAGCGCGGATTGCTGCAGCTGCTGGTATCGATCGGTACCGTGACGGGCGCCATCATCATGATGTTCGTCTATAGCGTTAGGCTCACGTTGATCTTTTTGGGTTTTACGGCGGTATCGCTGCTGGTGACCAAGGTGGTTTCGCGCCGTACGCATGATGTGACGGGCGAGCGTCAGGAGTGGGTGTCCAAAATCACGAGCGCGGTCGAGGAAGGCTATTCGGGCCGTTTGGTGATTCGCGCATTCAACCGTGAGCACCAGAGCTCTGCCGAGGTGCACGAGGCCTCGGGCGAGCTGGCCCGCGTGAGCACCAAGGCCGACTTTATGATCAACGCCGTCGGACCCGCGGTTCGCTTTATTGGTCGCCTGGCGCAGATCGTGATTGCGCTCGTGGGCTGCAGCATGCTGGTTGCCGGTCACATGACCGTCGGCGTGTTCCAGGCGTTCTTCCAGTTTATCTACGAGGCGTCCGAACCCATGACGCAGCTGTCGTTCACTTTCAACTCGCTGCAGAGCGCGCTGGCGAGTGCGGAGCGCGTGTTCGACCTGCTCGATGAGCCCGAGATGGAGGCCGATCCGCAGCCGGGCGAGGCTGCCAATCTGCCGGGTCGCGTGGAGGGCCGCGTCGCTTTTGAGCATGTGCGCTTTGGCTACACGCCCGAAAAGCCGCTCATGCGCGACGTGTCGTTTACCGCCGAACCGGGTCAGAAGATTGCGGTGGTGGGAACCACGGGTGCGGGTAAGACCACGCTCATCAACCTGCTCATGCGCTTCTACGAGATTGACGGCGGCCGCATTACGCTCGACGGTGTGGATACGCGCCTCATGAACCGCGGTGAGCTACGTCAGCAGTTTGGCATGGTGCTGCAGGACGCCTGGCTGTTCGACGGCACGATTGCCGAAAACATCGCCTACGGCTGCCCCGAGGCAACGCGCGACGAGATCGTGGCTGCCGCCCGCGCCGCGCAGGTCGACTTCTTTGTGCGCACCATGCCGCAGGGCTACGACACGCGCGTGGCCAATGATGCCGAAAGCATCAGCCAGGGCCAGCGTCAGCTGCTGACCATTGCACGCGTGCTGCTCAACAACCCGGCGATTCTCATTCTGGATGAGGCGACCTCAAGCGTGGATACGCGCACCGAGCTTGCCATCGGCCGTGCCATGGACGCGCTCATGCATGGGCGCACAAGCTTTGTGATCGCGCATCGCCTGTCGACGATCGTGGACGCCGACCTGATCTTGGTCATGGATCACGGCACCATTATCGAGCAAGGCACGCATAAGGAACTGCTGGCTGCCGAGGGTGCTTACGCCGACCTCTATCTGAGTCAGTTCGCATAATGTGACAAAGGGACAGTCCCGCATGTCACATCAAAAAGAAAGGCGCGCCGGGGATGGATTCCCTGGCGAGCCTTTTGCGTCGGTGCCGATGTTGTTTTGTGCCGCTCGCGTTCCTAGCGCTCGTCCACGAGCTTGGCGACGAGGGCCTTGAGCTCGGCCACCTCTCGCTCGAGTTCTTTGACGCGGCGGGCATTCTCGGTGATACCCTGGCGGTTGAGGGCGGACTGCTCGGCGGCGTCATCGGGCATGTACTCGCGATGCTGCTTGGCGTCGAAACTCTCCTCGAACACACGGCAGCCGTTGCGCTTGATGATGCGTCCCGGCACGCCCACGACGGTGCAGTTGTCGGGCACGTCCTTGACGACAACCGAGTTGCCGCCGATTTTGACGTTGTTGCCGATGCGGATGTTGCCGAGCACCTTGGCGCCCGTGCCCACGGTGACGTTATCGCCGAGCGTTGGGTGGCGTTTGCCGGTCTCGTTGCCGGTACCGCCGAGCGTGACGCCCTGGTAGAGCACGCAGTTGTCGCCCACGATGGTGGTCTCGCCGATGACGACGCCCATGGCATGGTCGATAAAGAAGTGCTTGCCGATCTGTGCGGCGGGATGAATCTCGACGCCGGTGATGTGGCGGGTGATTTGCGAGAGCACGCGGGCGAGCGAGCGATGACCGTGCTCCCAGAGCCAGTGCTCGGGTACGTGGTTCCACTTGGCATGCAGACCGGGGTACGAAAGGAAAATGACCAGGCCGTTTTGCGCGGCGGGGTCCTGCGCCTGGACGGTCTTGATGTCCTCGCGAATGGTATTGATAAAGCTCACCGGCCGCCCTCCCTTAGCGCCATGGCAATGCGATTCAATAAAGTATAGCGATTCGCTAGGGATTAGGAAGAGCAATCTTTCACGGCTTTGCGTGACAGGTGTCAGTTATGCAAACTTGCTGGTAATGGAGTCATGCTTTTGTGCGGTCGCGTGCATGGTCGCGCCGCAACCGTATACTGGTCAACTTGGACGTGTCCGCGCCCACAACTGAGAGGTTTTACTTCATGGGTTTCATCAATTTCATTGCCGAGCTGCTTAAGGACCCGCGCACCGCGATCGCCAGTTGGATTGCCGCCGGCCCGCTTATGGCCTACGGCTGCGTGTTCCTGATCATCTTCATTGAGACAGGCGTGGTGTTCTTCCCGTTCCTTCCCGGCGATTCGCTGCTGTTTGCCTCGGGCTTCTTTGCCCACAACGGCGGCTTTAACATCGTGGCTTTGCTGGCCGTTGCATGGGCCGCTGCCATCTTGGGCGATCAGTGCAACTTTATGATCGGTCACTTCTTTGGCAAAAAGATCATTGCCTCGGGCAAGGTGAAGGCCATGACGCCCGAGCGCATTAAAAAGTCCGAGGATTTCTTGGACAAGTGGGGCCACCTGGCCATCTTCCTGGGCCGCTTCTTCCCGTTTATCCGCACCTTTGTGCCTTTTATCGCCGGTATGGGCGGCATGCACTGGCGTAACTTTGTCATCTACAACGTGCTGGGCGGCATTACCTGGTCGACGCTCTTTACGCTGCTGGGCTACTTCTTTGGCGGCATTCCCTTTGTGCAGGAGCACTTTGAGCTGCTGATTATCGGCATCGTCGCCGTGTCGATCATCCCGACCGTGGTCGGTTTGGTCAAGGCCAAGCTGGGCAAATAGAACGCGTAGATCGAGCCAGCGCGCAAACCGTGCAGTTGAGGCCCGTCACCGCTTACGGTGGCGGGCCTTTTTGCTTCGGTCAAATGAAAATACTTTACTTAGTTAAAGAAAAGCGTTTTATCAGACGCGTACGGGGAGTACAATCTCGTGCATGCGAATCGACGTGCCATCGGCTTTGATGCCGTTCGCGTGTCCCGTCCGGCTCTACGCTCCGGGCGTGTGACGTTGCGACGCGGTCGGCCTCGGTCCTTGCGTGCGAGTTCGCGAGTATGCAACTGTGTATGTAAGGAGCGACATATGACTGTCGAGAAGAAGGATATCGATTGGGGTAGCCTCGGCTTTGGCTACATGAAGACCGATTACAGTTACGAGGCTCATTGGAAGGATGGCGAGTGGGACGAGGGCGGCCTGACCACCGACCACACCCTGCATGTCTCCGAGTGCGGTGGCATCTTCCATTACTGCCAGGAGGTCTTTGAGGGCCTGAAGGCCTACACCGCCGAGGACGGCAGCATCGTCTGCTTCCGTCCCGACATGAACGCCGAGCGTATGTATAACTCTGCGCAGCGCCTCGAGATGCCCCCGTTCCCCAAGGACAAGTTCGTTGAGGCCGTCAAGCAGGTCGTTTCTGCCAACGCCGCCTGGGTTCCGCCCTTCGGTTCCGGCGCAACCCTGTACGTGCGTCCGTTTATGATCGGCTCCGGTGACGTGATCGGCGTGGCTCCCGCTCCTGAGTACACGTTCCGTATTCTCGTGACCCCGGTCGGTCCGTACTTTAAGGGCGGCCTTAAGCCCGTTAAGCTGCGCGTTTCTGAGTATGACCGTGCGGCACCGCACGGCACCGGCAACATCAAGGCCGGCCTCAACTACGCCATGTCCCTCAAGCCCACGATGGAGGCCCATCGCGAGGGCTATGCCGAGAACCTGTATCTCGACTCCGAGTCCCGCACCTATGTCGAGGAGACCGGTGGCGCTAACGTCCTGTTCGTGAAGGAGGATGGCACCCTCGTCGTTCCGCAGTCGCACACCGACTCCATCCTGCCCTCCATCACCCGCCGTTCGCTCGTTCAGGTCGCCAAGGACCTGGGCATCACCGTCGACGAGCGTCCCGTCGAGTGGGCCGAGGTCAAGGCCGGTACCTTTGTCGAGTGCGGCCTGTGCGGCACCGCTGCCGTCATCTCCCCGGTTGGCGAGATCGACAACAAGGTTTACGGCGCCGACGAGACCGTGACCTTCCCGGCTGGCTACACCGAGATCGGCCCTGTGATGAAGAAGCTTCGCGAGACCTTGACTGGTATCCAGTCCGGTGCTGTCGAGGATAAGCACAACTGGGTTTACACCGTCGCGTAAGCTG
>CAUGJN010000078.1 GCA_959599635.1 uncultured Collinsella sp. | reverse complement strand
ACTTTGGAATTGTGGTCGTGCCCTTACTTGGCGTCTGCCCAGGTCACTCCAGTCGAAGCTTCGGCGATTAGGGGGACGTGGAGGTCTACTACGTGTTCCATGACGTCGCGGACCATGGTGGTTAGGCGCTCGACTTCGTCGATGGGGCACTCAAAGTCCAGTTCGTCGTGCACTTGCAGGATCATGTGGGCGGCAAAGCCTTCTTCTTCCAGACGGCGGCTCACGCGGGTCATCGCGATCTTGATGATGTCGGCCGCGGTGCCCTGCATGGGATGGTTCATGGCCGTGCGCTCACCAAAGCCGCGGAGCTGTGGGTTTTTGGCCTTGAGCTCGGGAATATGGCGTCTGCGGCCATACATGGTCTCGGCATAGCCCGTCTGCTTGGCTCGCGCCACCACATTGTCGAGGAACGTGCGCACGCCCGGGTAGGCCTCGTAGTAGCGATCAATCATATCGCGCGCCTCGGCCATCGAGATGTGCAGCGACTGCGACAGACCATAGGCCTGCTGACCGTACACGATGCCAAAGTTCACGGCCTTGGCGCGGCTACGCAGGTCGGGTGTCACCTCGGACACCGGCACGCCAAATACGCGCGCGGCCGTCTCGGCATGGAAGTCCTCGCCCTCGTTGAAGGCGCGCACCAGGTGCTCGTCACCCGAAAGATGCGCGAGCAGGCGCAGCTCGATCTGCGAGTAGTCCACCGCCAAAAAGACGCTGCCCTCGCCCGCCGAGAACGCCGTCTTGACGGTACGCCCAAGCTCCGAGCGCGTCGGAATGTTTTGCAGATTGGGGTCGCTCGAAGACAAACGCCCCGTCGCGGTGATGGTCTGGTTGTACGTGGTGTGCACACGCCCGTCACCACGGCGCAGCGGGCCCAGCGTGTCCAGATAGGTCGACTTAATCTTGGACTTCTCACGCCAGTCCAAAATCAGGCGCACGATCTCGTGGTCGCGGGCAAGGTCGCTCAGCACCTTGGCGTTGGTCGAATAGTAGCCGCGCTTGGTCTTTTTGAGGCCCTTGGTCGGAAGTCCCATAACATCAAACAGCACGTGCGAGAGTTGCATGGGGCTGCCGATGTTAAAGGTCTCGTCGCCGGCCAGGTCGCGAATGCTGCGCTCGACATCGGCAATCTGGGTCGCCAGGCCCTCGGACAGACTGTGCAGGCGGTCGGGGTCCACGAGCATGCCCGCGCGCTCCATCTTGGCAAGCACCGGCACGAGCGGCATCTCGATCCCATCGAACACGTTGGCGGCGTTCTCGCGGGCCATGCGGTCACGCAGCGGTGCAACCAGCGCCAGCGTCAAGGCCGCCGTGCGAGCGGCGGGCGCAGGAGCGTCCTCGCCAGCACCCTCTGCGCCGCGCGCCGCAGGCAGCGCCATCTGCAGATACGTATCGGCCAGATACACCTCGTCAAACTCGGAGCGGTCGGAATCCAACAGGTAGGCGGCAACAACGGTATCGAAGATGCGCGTGGAATCGACTGCCAGCGGATCCATGAGCTCGAGCTCAGAAGAATCGATGGGCGAAAGCTCATGCAGAAGCGCCTTCATATCCGGGCTCGCCACACGGCCTTCCATAAACAGACGCGCGAGCACGCCGGCAATCACGCCGTGGGCGAAGTTGAAGCCCTCAACCTCAGCCGCCGCACCGCTGTCGCCCTCCTCGAGCGCAAACAGGCCCTTGGACGTCGCCAACCACAGCGTGCGCGTCAGCCCAAAGAGCGCGCCCTCTTCCTTGTCATCGTCCACCACGGCGGCGACCCACTCGCCGGCATCAATCACGCGGGAGACCTCAGCCGCAACGGCACCAAGCGCGCCAGCATCGCCGGCGGCTGCGCGCAAAACGGCGGGAATCTCAAACGTGCTGGCAGCTGCCCCGCCCTCGCCGCCGATCAGCGCCAAGAAACGGTTCTGCATGGCGGTGATACCAAGCGTGCCCAGCGCCGCGGAAACCTCATCGGCGGAAAACGCCGGGAAGGACGTCGCCTCAAAATCGAGCTCAACGGGTGCATCGGTGCGGATGGTCGCCACCTTACGGCTCAGCAGCGCGTCGTCGATGTGTGCGCGCAGGTTTTCTCCCATCTTGCCCTTGACCTCGTCAGCATGCGCGATGACCTCGTCAAGGCTGCCGTACTGCGCGATGAGCGCACTCGCCTTTTTGGGGCCGATGCCCGGTACGCCGGGAATGTTGTCCGACGTATCGCCCTTCAGACCGTAAAAATCGGGCACGAGCGCCGGCGTGATGCCGTGATACAGGTCGTCCACGCTCTCGGGCGTCATGATCGCCACGTCGGACAGGCCCTTGCGAGTCGAGACCACGTTGACGTGCTCGGTCACGAGCTGGTACATATCGCGATCACCGGTCACCAGCAACATGTCGCAACCGGCCTGCTCGCCCAAGCGCGCCATAGTGCCCAGGATGTCATCGCCTTCCCAGCCCTCGGACTGCAAAATCGGCACGTTGAGCGCGGCGAGCAGCTCCTTAATCATGGGAAACTGTGCGTGCAGATCGGGGTCCATGGGCGGGCGCTGAGCCTTGTACTGCGGCAGCATCTCCATGCGCACGCGCGGCTTGCCCTTGTCAAACGCCACGACAACGCCGTCGGGATTAAAGGCGTCAATCATCTTGAGGAACATATTCAAAAAGCCAAAGATTGCGTTGGTGGGACGACCGTCCGGCGCGTTCATGGTGGGCGGCACGGCGTGGAAGGCGCGGTGCATGAGCGAGTTGCCGTCGATGACGGCAAAGGTACGGCGCTTTTCAGACATATTGAATACCTCGCTTTGGGCTGGGCACGGTTTGCTCACACCAGTTTACACGCTCCCCGCCCCGCGGCCACCGCACATCAGGCTTCCCTGCCGCCGCGGGCCCGCGCGTGATACGATGGCTCACGGTACATCAACCAGCACGATCGATCCGAAAGGAGCCTGCGTCATGGAGCGTCCCAGCGCATGGAAAAAGTACACGCCACAGCAGATCGAGGAGCTCGAGGAGCTTTGCCGCGGCTATAAGCAGTTTTTGAGTGAGAACAAGACCGAGCGCCTGTGCGTCAAGGCCGGTATCAAGATGGCCGAGGAGGCGGGCTACGTCAATCTGGAGACCGTGATCGCCGAGGGCCGCGCGCTCAAGGCCGGCGACAAGGTGTACGCCGCCAATCACGGCAAGGACCTCATGCTCGTCAACCTGGGCACCGCCCCGCTCGAGCAGGGCTTTAACATCCTGGGCGCCCACGTGGACTCGCCGCGCCTGGACCTCAAGCAGAACCCCACCTTCGAGGCCGGCGACATGGCTTATCTCGACACGCACTACTATGGCGGCGTCAAGAGCTACCACTGGGTCGCTTCCCCGCTCGCACTCGTGGGCGTCATCTGCAAAAAGGACGGCACCACCGTCGACATCAACATCGGTGACAAGGCCGACGACCCGGTCTTTACCATCTCCGACCTGCTGATCCACCTCTCGAGCGAGCAGATGGCCAAGCCCGCCAAGGACGCCGTCGACGCCGAGATCCTCGACGTGATCGTGGGCGGCCGCCCCGTCAAGTTTGACGAGGACGACAAGGACGCTCCCAAGGAGCCCGTCAAGCAGATGTTCCTGGATATCCTCAAGGAGCAGTACGACGTCGAGGAGGAGGACTTCCTCTCCGCCGAGATCGAGGTCGTGCCCGCCGGCCCCGCCCGTGACATGGGCCTCGACCGCTCCATGATTCTGGGCTATGGCCACGACGACCGTGTCTGCGCCTATCCGTCCATGCTCGCCCAGATCAACGTCGCCAACGTGGAGCGCACGAGCATCACACTCATCGTCGACAAGGAGGAGATCGGTTCCGTGGGTGCCACCGGCATGACGAGCCGCTTCTTCGAGAACACCGTCGCCGAGATCATGACGCTCGCCGGCGAGGATAGCCCGCTGGCCCTGCGCCGCGCGCTCGCCCGCAGCCGCATGCTCTCCTCCGACGTGTCCGCCGGCTTCGACCCGGGCTACGCCGGCAAGTTCGAAACCAAGAACGCAGCCTTTATGGGTCGCGGCCTGTGCTTTAACAAGTACACGGGCAGCCGCGGCAAGGGCGGCTCTAACGACGCCGACGCCGAGTATGTGGCCCTCATCCGCGACATCATGGACGAGGCCGGCGTGGACTTCCAGACCTGCGAGCTCGGTCGCGTCAACGCGGGCGGCGGCGGCACCATCGCATACATCATGGCTAAGTACGGCATGAACGTCATCGACTCTGGCGTTGCCGTCCTGTCCATGCACGCCCTGTGGGAGGTCGCTAACAAGGCCGATATCTACGAGGCCTATCGCGGCTACAAGGCCTTCATCGAGCGCGCGTAACCAACCCTTCATCAGTTGCGGTGAAATACAGACTAAACTGGCCCATAAACGGCCAAAACAGACCGTATTCCACCGCAACTTCCTTTTTGGCAGAGGAGAGTCCATGCTGCAGGTCATCATTTCGCCCGCCAAGCAGATGCGCGCGGCCCAAGATGCTTTTGAAGTCCTGGGCATTCCACCTTTTGCGCACGAGACGGCTCGCCGCCACCGCACACTGCTAGATATCGAACGAAATGAAGGCAGCGGCGGCCTGCAGGCGCTATGGAACGTGAGTGACAAACTGCTGGGGCCTTGCCTCAACACCCTGCATGAGTTCGGGCCCATCCTGAAAAACGGCGATCTCGAAAATCCCGCACTCGCCTGTCACCTCTCCCCTGCCGTCATGTCCTACCACGGCATTCAATACCAGAGCATGGCGCCCGAGGTGATGGATTCCGCGCAGCTCGCATGGCTGCAAAGCCGCCTGTGGATCCTCTCTGGCCTCTACGGGTGCGTTCGCCCCTTTCATGCCGTGGAACCATATCGGCTGGAAATGGGCGCGAAGCTCGCCGTTGACGATGCCCCAGACCTCTACGCGTTTTGGAGCGACAAGCTCGCGCGGGCTATCGCCCCGGCAGGCTCAAACACCACGATCGTCAACCTCGCCAGCGTAGAGTACGCCAAAGCCGTTCTGCCCCATCTCGCGGGCGACGCCACGGTCGTCACGTGCCTCTTTGGCGAAGGCATCCGCAACGGCAAGCCCATCCAGCGCTCGACCGCCAGCAAAAAGGCACGTGGTTCCATGGTGCGCTGGATGGCAGAAAACAAGCTCGAGGATGTAAGCGAACTTACCGCATTCAATATCGGCTATCGGCACATCCCCGAGCTTTCAGACAAAAACACCCTGGTTTTCATGAACGCGCAGGCACAATAGGCCCGCCGTTTCCAAACACCCCATTACTCCGCCAAGCCATCGGCCTTTGCAATCTCGCTCGTCGAGCCATCTTGGTAGGTAATCTTAACGTGCTCTACGTCGGATACCGTAACGCCCGACGGAGGTTCCAGACGCCACTCCGTCAGAGCGATATCCATGGTCGTAGGCACATCGCCCTGATCTTTGAGCTTCACCGTGAGTGTTTTGAGTGCCTCATCAAACGTCACGCGTTCGATTTCTTCACCCGGAATAGACCCGCCGCTCAACTGCAGCTGCACAAACTCGTCGCGCGGATACCAGTAGTCGCCCGGCGCGGCCACCGTGTTACCGCCAGCGACCTTCACCGTCATAATCGGCAGGGCATCGTCGGCCTCAAACTCCCAGGCAGCGCCGCCGCGACCGCCAAACGTCCAAATACAAAAGGCAATCACCAGCACGGCAAGCACCGCAAAGCCAATCGCGACCAACCCATGGTGCGCACGGCCCTCCTCGGCCGATATGTCCCATTGTGTCTCTCGATATAGATGCTTGTCTTCCATGTACGCCTCCCCACAGGCACGCTCGTTAGGCCAATCGTACCCATTCGAGCTATACTTGAGCCCATTACATAAACGGGGAGCTTGCAGGACAAGACGGCAGGCTGAGATTGGGCGCGCCCGCCCTGACCCGCAAACCTGATATGGGTAATGCCAACGAAGGGAGCCGTGCCAATGAGCACACAGACCGAGCCCAAGCTCGTCACGCAAATCGACTTCGCCCGCGCCGGGCAGATCACACCGCAGATGAAGGAGGTTGCCGAGCGCGAGCATCGCGACCCCGAGTACATCCGCGAGTGCGTGGCCGACGGCCGCATCGCCATTCCCGCCAACATCGTGCATATCAAAAAGGGCATGCGCGCCTTTGGTGTCGGCGAGGGCCTGTCTACTAAGGTCAACGTCAACCTGGGCATCTCGGGCGATAAAGCCGATGCCGCCGAGGAATGGAAGAAGGTCAAGATCGCCGAGGACTTTGGCGCCGACGCCATCATGGACCTTTCCAACTCGGGCAAGACGCGCCAGTTCCGCCAGCAGCTCATCGACGAGACGCCGCTCATGGTAGGCACCGTCCCCATGTACGACGCCATCGGCTACATGGAAAAGCCGCTGGTCAAGCTCACCAAGGACGACCTGTTCGAGGTCGTGCGCGCGCACGCCGAGGACGGCGTGGACTTTATGACCATCCACTGCGGCATCAACAAATCGGTCACCAAGACCTTTAAGGAGACCGGCCGCCTCATGAACATCGTCAGCCGCGGCGGCTCGCTGCTATTTGGCTGGATGGAGGTTACCGGCAACGAAAACCCCTTCTACGAGTACTTTGACGAGCTGCTCGAGATCTGCCACGAGTACGACGTGACCATCTCGCTCGGCGACTCCTGCCGCCCGGGCTGTCTCTACGACTCCAATGACGCCACCGAGACCGCCGAGATGATCGAGCTGGGCAAGCTGTGCAAGCGCGCCTGGGCCGCCGGCGTCCAAGTCATGGTCGAGGGCCCGGGTCACATGGCGCTCGACGAGATCGCCGCCAATATGAAACTGCAGAAGCGCCTGTGCCACAACGCCCCGTTCTATGTGCTCGGGCCGCTTGTGACCGATATCGGCGTGGGCTACGACCACATCACCGCCGCCATCGGTGGCGCCATCTCCGCCAGCTCCGGCGCCGACTTCCTGTGCTACGTGACGCCGGCCGAGCACCTGTGCCTGCCCAGCGCCCAGGACGTGCTCGATGGCCTCATGGCCACCAAGATCGCCGCACACGCGGCCGATATCGCCAAGAAGGTGCCGCACGCCCGCGACATGGACGACAAGATGGGCCAGGCACGCCGCAAACTCGACTGGGATGCCATGTGGGAGTGTGCTCTCGACCCGGTCACCGGTAAGAAGCGCTACGAGGAGTCCCCCGCCGCCACCGAGGGCACCTGCACCATGTGTGGCAAGATGTGCGCCGTCCGCACCGTTAACAAGGTGTTCGAAGGCACGACGATCGACCTCGGCATGGAGGACTGACGCGTCGCCGCACCGTACGTCAATTGTTGACATGTGAACATTCTCTTACATTTACGTAAAGATTGCACCACCGGCCCGGGATCGGCATACAGCCGGCCCGGGCATCTTTATAATGCAGGTAAAAGACCCATTTGAATCCGACCGAGCAAGGGAGCGAACATGGATCGCAGTAAGGTACCCGCCGTCCTCTCCATCGCAGGATCCGATTCCAGCGGTGGCGCCGGCATTCAGGCCGACATTAAGACCATCACGGCGCACCGCCTGTATGCCGAGACGGCCATCACGGCCATCACCGCGCAGAACACCCTGGGCGTTACCGCCGTGCAGAACATCTCCCCGGACATTGTCGCGGCGCAGATCGACGCCGTCTATGATGATATCCGCCCCAGTGCCGTTAAGATTGGCATGGTTTCCTCTGCCGAGATTATCGAGGTTATCGCCAACCGCCTGAGCGCCTGGAACGCGACAAACGTGGTCGTCGACCCCGTCATGGTAGCCACCTCGGGCGCACGGCTGATTGCCGAAGATGCCGCCGAGGCGCTCACCCGCCGCCTGTTCCCACTAGCAACCGTCATCACGCCCAATATTCCCGAGGCCATGGCCCTGCTCGACTACGAGGTCGACTCCGAGCGCACACAGCAAAATGCTGCCACGCTCCTCACCCGCCGCTTTGGTTGCGCATCCCTCGTTAAGGGTGGGCATCTTGTCAACGAGGCCAACGATGTATTGGCCGAACCCGCGCCACTCGATAACGAAGGCAACCATATGGGCGATCCGCTCACCACGTGGTTCCGCCACAAGCGCATCGAGACCGGCAACACGCATGGCACCGGCTGCACGCTTTCATCCGCCATCGCCTGCGCATTGGCGCAGGGCATGGATCTTGCCGACGCCGTCAACGCCGGCAAGGCCTACCTAACGGGCGCTCTCGCCGCCGGCTTTGACATGGGCAAAGGCTCCGGCCCTGTCAACCACATGTGGCAGTACTAAATAGCCAGTAACCTGCCAAAAAAAGACAGGCTACCTTGCACCAAAAACCGTCGCAACATTCGATGAAAATCGTGCAAACGCGAAAAATCATTAAATGTTGCGACGGTTTGATTTTAGATAGCGGTCGAGCAAAGGACCAGAGCGCCTATTCGTCGGCGAGTTGAATTCCCAACAAACCCGAGAGTGCCAGCGCCTGCTCGGCATTGACCGTCAAGCCACGCAACTCATGGTAATCGCCCGAAACAACGGGCGC
>CAUGJN010000077.1 GCA_959599635.1 uncultured Collinsella sp. | reverse complement strand
CGGTTTGCGACCTCGGACTGCATCTTCTGGACCAGCAGGCTCGTGGACATGCCGGCATTGCAGCAAAGCATGATCTTCTTCATGGTTTCCTCCTTATAACTGCGCGGCGCGCAGACGACAACTGGTTTTATTCCTTGCGGCTACTGTACCCACCCCCTGCGTCTTTACGCAGGGGGAGCCGCGAGCACCGGCACCGCGTACCGGCGCCCGCAACAATGAAAGGGAAAACGAACCGTTTAAGCGTTCTGCTCGGCAAGGGCCTCCTGCTTGGCGATGGCCTTCTCGGAGATCCTCATAAAGGGCAGGTAGACAGCCATGCCGATGACAAGCTCGAGGGCCTGCCATACGCCGGCGCGCCAGTCAAAGCCCGTGGCAAGCAGGGCGTTAATGACGGGAGGCATGGTCCAAGGCACCTGGGCGATGCAGGGGCTGATGATGCCCGCGCAGGTCAGGCCATAGGTGATGCCGATGAACAGGTCGGGAAGAAGCACGAACGGAATCATGAGCGGCAGGTTGTACACGACGGGGTAACCGTAGATGACCGGCTCGTTGATGTTAAACAGGCCAGGAACGATAGCCATCTTGGCAACGGTCTTGGAAGCCTTGTTCTTAGAGAACAGGAAGGTATCGAGCAGGAGCATGAGGGTGCAGCCCGAGCCGCCGATAAGGGCGAAGCTGTTGACGATCTGCATGTTCATGTAGTGATCGGGCTGGATGGTGCCGCCGGCGGCAAAGGTAGCCATGTTGTCGACGATGAGCATGGTCAGAATCGGCTCGACGGTAGCGCCAGAGATGGTGGACTGGTGAATGCCGACGCAGAACAGCAGGTTCGCAAGCGTGTAGATGAGGATAACAGCCCACGGACCGGCGTTCATGATGCTCTTGAGCGGGTTGGAAATGCACGTGGAGATGATGGCGCACAGATCGGTGCCGGCAAACACGGCGAGCAGAGCCGCGGCAATGGCGAAGATCGAGAGGTTGAGCAGCATCGGGATCATGACGTTAAAGGAGTTGGAGACCGCGGGAGGCACGCCCTCGCCCAGCTTGACCTTAAGCTTCTCGACGCCGGAAATCTTAATGAAGAGCGTGACGGAGAGCAGGGCAATGATGATAGCCGCGAACAGGCCGTTGGTGCCGGTGTTGGCAGTCGAAAGGGCGCCCGTGACCTCGGCAGAGGTGATCTTGTCGGTGAGCAGCGGGCTCGTGGCGGCAAGCGTGGCGGTGATCTGCTGCGGCATCATGATGACGAAAGCGGAGATTGCGACGACCACGCAGGCAAGCGGGTTATCGAAGCGCTCGTTCTTAGCGAGGCTGTAGCCAATCAATCCGGCCAAGATAATGGCAGAGACGTTGAGGGTGCCCAGCGTAATTGCCGAACCCCAGGTCTGAAGGTTGGCAAGGCCCGCTGCATCGAGCGGGAACAGGGGGAACACGACGTTGTTAATAAGAACCGCGATACCCGCAAGGATATAGAGCGGCGTGATGGTCGCGAAGGCATCGCGCAGGGAACGCAGGTGAACCTGGTTTCCCACCTTCGCAGAGACCTCGGCAAACTTGTCGAGGAAGCTCTTTCCGTTGTCACTGGCCATGATTGCTCCTAACTTTCAAATCCGGCCTTTTCCTATGCGCACGGTGATCTGTCGCCCTCTGCCACCAGATGTGCCATGTTTTGCGCGCGGCGGCGCGCGGTCTGGGCGTTCGCCCGGTCGCTAATCAACCACGTGGGTCGTGGCGACCTGTTTGAGCCAGGCCGCCGACTTCTTAAGGCGGCGCTTGTAGCCGTCCATGAGGTCGACCTCGACAAAGCCGTAACGGTTCTTAAAGGCATTGGCCCAAGACCAGTTATCGATGACGGCCCAGTAATGGTATCCGCGGCATTTGGCGCCCTCGGCGATTGCCTTGGCGACCCACTCCAGGTGCTGGCGCACAAAGTCGACGCGGTAGTCATCCTGGATGGTTCCTTCGGCGTCACGGTTCTTGTATTCGTCCATGATGCCGATACCGTTCTCGGATACAAACCACTCAAGATCGGGGTAGTTCTTAGCGCAGTCCATGCCAAAGTCGTAGAGGCCCTGCGGGTAGATTTCCCAGCCGCGGCTCTCGTTCATAACGGCGTCGGGCCATACGTACTCGT
The DNA here is from genome assembly GCA_959599635.1 of uncultured Collinsella sp. Taxonomy (GTDB): domain Bacteria; phylum Actinomycetota; class Coriobacteriia; order Coriobacteriales; family Coriobacteriaceae; genus Collinsella. The sequence continues at coordinate 6,425 of CAUGJN010000077.1, read as the reverse complement.
CGGCAAAGTGCGGCAGGCCGTACTGGTCGACCTTGCTCGCCGGCGCCTGAACACGCGTGGGGTGGTAGTAGTTGCAGCCGAGCCAGTCGACAACACCCTGCTTGAGAATCTCTTGGTCGCCGGCACGGAACGGGAGCTTAACGCCGCCCTCGGCCAGGCTGTCGAGCACGTCGGCGGGAAGCTCGCCCTTGGTAATAAGGTCGAGCCACCAGCGATTGTTGATGCCGCTGGTCATACGCACGGCCTCGATGTCTGCCTCGCTGGGGTTCTGCTTGGTGTAGACCGGGGTAAAGCAGTTAATCATGCCGATCTTGGCATCGGCGCGAATAGCGCCCTCGTCATAGGCCTTACGATAGTTGGCCACGGCCAGCGCATGTGCCAGCGAGATGTGATACTGCACGGCGCGAGCGCGGTTGAAGTCGTGGAGTTGCGGGAACCACACGCCCTCCTGATAACGCTGCTCGGGCTCGACGATGGGCTCGTTAAAGGTGAACCAGTACTTAATCTCCTGGCCAAACTCGCGGAAGGCGACGTCGGCGTAATGCGCGTAAGCCTCGACGACCTCACGGCTCTCCCAGCCGCCACGGTTAAAGAGGTAGGTGGGCATGTCAAAGTGGTACAAGTTGACAAACGGCTCCAGGCCGGCCTCGCGAGAGGCGCGGAACAGCTCGTGATACCACGCAGCGCCCTCCTCATTGAGGTTGCCGTCGGCATCGAGCAGACGGCTCCACTGGATGGAAGTGCGATAGGTATTCAGGCCCAGGTCCTTCATGATGCGAAGGTCGTCCCGGTACTTGGCCATAAAGTCATTGCCGGCATAAGAGCCAACGCAGTTGTAGAACGAACCCAGATCCTGGATGGACCAGGTGTCCCACAGATTCTCGAGCTTGCCGCCCTGGTTCCACTGACCCTCAGTCTGCGGGCCGGACATAGCGGCGCCAAAGAAGAAGTCACGGGGCAGCTGATACTGAGCCATCAAAGTCCTCGCTTTCGTGTCTAGAGCTTTCGGTTGGAGACGGGTTTGCTTTGGCAAGTTATCCGGCGCGGGCGCGCACCGGTTATCCGGGTATCCAGCCCGCCAAAACAAAACCGTCCCCAAACGGTCGGCCCTGCCGGCGGCAGGGTTCCGTTCGTTGCGTACAACTATAGCGCTCTAATTTCTAAAGTAAAGCGTCTTTTTGTTTTTTCTTTCTCGGACTTCTTATATAAAAGTAATATGGGTGCCTCGTTGGGGGTTATACTTACTTGCGTATTCTTATATGTCGGAAAGGAGGTTCCATGATTCCCAAATACGAGGCGATAGCTGCAGATATCCGTCGAAGCATCGAGGATGGCGCTCTTAAACCGGGCGACAAGCTACCCACCGTCGTTGAGTTCTGTGAGCTCTATAGCGTTTCCAAAATCACCGTCAAACGAGCTATCGAGCAGATCACCGAGGAGGGTCTTGTTACCAGCCGGCGCGGATCGGGCACCTACGTTAAAGACACGGCGGGGCTTCCCGACAAGGCGTTTTTCCAGGGCAAGAACGACCGCGCCCAGGGCTTTTCGTATGAGCACCGCGGGGAGAAGGTAACCTCGGTGGTCTACGATTTCTCGATTGTCAATCCGCCGGCAGAGGTTGCGACTCGGCTGGGAATTGCCGAGGATGACTTTGCCTATCACATCGTGCGCGTGCGCCAGGTCGACGAGAAGCCCATCGTTATCGAGTACACCTACATGCCCCTCGAGCTGATACCGGGCCTTAAAAAGAAGGACCTATACGGATCGGTCTATAGCTTTATCCGCGAGCAATGCGGGCTGAAAATTTCGAGCTTCCACCGCACCATCCGTGCCGTGGCGGCAACCGAGGAAGAGGCCGAGCGCCTGGACACCAAACCCGGCGCTCCCCTGCTCGAGCTCAACCAGATTGGCTTTTTGGATAGCGGCAACGCCTTTGAGTACTCGATTTCGCGCAACGTCGGCGACCGCTTTGAGCTGCACAACGTAACGTTGGCATAGGTTTTTGTAGTCATGCGGGCGCTCGTTATGGCTCGTCTAGAACGGACGGCCGCACAACACCATGGGGGTATGAATATGTCTGATTTGATTAAACTGACGCCGATCTTCCACGAGAAGATCTGGGGCGGCCGCCAGCTCGAAACCGTATTTGGTTACAACATTCCCGAGGGTCCCATCGGTGAGTGCTGGGCCATCTCGGCACACCCCAACGGCGACTGCCAGATCGCTGAGGGCCCGTATGCCGGCCACACGCTGTCGTGGCTATGGGCCGAGCACCGCGAGCTCTTTGGCAACTGCGAGGGCAAAGAGTTCCCGCTGCTCATTAAGATCCTGGACGCCAAGGACGACCTTTCGATCCAGATTCATCCCAACGATGAGTACGCCGCCGAGCACGAGAACGGCAGCCTGGGCAAAACCGAGTGCTGGTACGTGCTGGATTGCGAGCCCGGCGCCACAATCATCGTCGGCCAGCGCGCGCATGACCGCGCCGAAGCCGCACAGATGATCAAGGACGGTCGCTGGGACGACATGCTCAACGTGTTGCCGATCCACAAGGGAGACTTTTTCCAGATTGACTCCGGCACCGTGCACGCCATCAAGACCGGTACGCTCATTTTGGAGACGCAGCAGTCGAGCGACGTGACGTATCGCCTGTACGACTACGACCGCCCCGGTACCGACGGCAAGCTGCGTCCGCTGCACATTGAGCAGAGCCTCGACTGCATCGACTTTGATGTTCAGGCGCCGACCGACGGCACCGTGACCGCGCCCGAGGTCGATGGTGTAACCGAGCTCGAGTCCAACCCCTGCTACACCGTCGATCGCGTGCGCGTCAACGGCAGCAAGACCCTCGACCAGCGCTGGCCCTTCATGTGCCTGTCGGTCATCAACGGCGAAGGCACCGTCTGCGGCGACCCCGTCCACAAGGGAAGCCACCTGCTGGCCCCGAGCACCGTCAGCTCCATCGACCTCGAAGGCAAGATGGAACTGATTATTAGCCACCTGTAGGTCACTGGTACCCGAGTGCTCGCCGGGATGGGCGCGGGGTTTGATCGCCTGCTCGGGCAGTCCTGCTCGCACGGAGAGCACATTAAGTGCTCTCCGGCTCGTGCGGAACTCGCGATCGACCAAACCCCGCGCCCGTCCCGGCGAGCCTCTGGCTAGTTACGACAATCAAAAAGCAACAAGGGGTTCCCCGCCCATCAAACGGGAGAGCCCCTTGCCATATATAACGAATCACGACGCCTACAAATAGACCCTCTCCAGAAACGATAACGTGTCCTGAAGTCGTGTCCTTTCCTTACGGTTGGTCTGCCGATCTACATAAGAAGAAAAGTCCGCAAAAAATCCTCTGCGTCAATCCTCATTTGCTCTGTTAGCTCCAAACGAGCCGAAGGCGGCAACAAACCAGCAAGCCGAGCAACATCCGAACGATGCTTTCGTCGATCAATGCTATTGCAACGACGTCCTTCCTCATAACTTCTGTTGATATCAATGTGCGCACGCATCTTAAGGGGAATGATATGGAGTGCATCGAGCAACGTGACGCCCCCTACGTTCGTTGCGTTATCACGAATAAACTCATAGTAGCCATCATCGAGAATAATGGCAGAGAGACTCGATATCGCTCCGTCAAAGGATAGAGGAGCCACTTCGCTCGTTTCATCTTCAAGCGTAAAGTCTGGATGCCGGGCAAACAACTCGATTTGGCCGGGATAATCTAAGGCCTGCCTTGATCCTTCGGGTAAACGGAATCGATAGTAAGTACACTTTCCATCGCCGACTTTTCCAATCTCGTATCCAGCGATTTTGATAAATGTCCAAAATGCAGTGGCAAATTCGATGCTATTTCCATCAACAATTACAACAACATCCAAATCTTCGGTAGCCCTAAATGAATCACCTTCGCTGTCAAATAGAACGCTGCAGGCTCCTCCGCCAATAAGGACATAGCCGCCCTCGCAATTGCTCATGGCAGCGGCAAATCGCTCTATTCCCCTTACTTTTGGCATATCGTCCTCCTGAGCTGTTCGACCGCATCGAGCAGACGGTCGTCTTTGTAGTCTGCTTTCGCGCAGGCAACATATAAGGAAAACGGGTCAACGCATTGCAGGCCCGCGGTGTCAAAGCTAACATCGGACGGCTCGTCCACGGGATACGACCAAACCTCAATCTCGATAGCAGCCGATTCGTACCACTGGGCCTCCAGCCATCTGTCACCCATACGCTCTTTTAAGGCCTCTAGCTGATACTTTTCGAGAGCAATGGTTGGGGCAGAGCCATCATGAGCAAGGTCGGACATATAGCTAAGGGCAGAGACGCCGGAAAGCAGCGCATCAACGGCCCGCAAATCTACCCTGTTGACTGCCTCCTTAAGCCGGATGCGTTCTATAACTGGCGAGCGAAGGTAGTCCTCAAACCCGTCTAGCAACGTCTCGGTCGACAACCCGGTGTCGTGCAATATACGCTTTTTGCCATCCCGCACAATCAATCCAGGAGCTATAGCGGCAATTTCTGAAAGATAGTTGCTTACGCTCGCCGCGCTTTTACCACACAGGCGCGCCAGGTCGCCGGCAGAACAGTCAACCCATCGCCCTGCAATGTAATTTAATACGACTCGCTGGGATTGGGGTGAAAGCGGGGCTGCAGAGGGAGCGTTCAGTATCTCATCAGAAATGAAGGCACCCATAAACGGCAGAAACGCATTCTGCCCATCTCGAATATATGCAATTCCCTCCGAAGCCAGCGCATGCATAAAGCCCAAATCCATGGCATCCCAGCAAATTGCCACCGGACGAGCATCGACCTTGCGCACGGCATCAACAATGTTTCGTGCCGAAATAACACTGGGCAGCTCTTTTGGCTCGGCAACAATAAAGCCACCTTGCTCAGACGTGCCAAGCTGCGCCAAATGAAGCGAAAACCGCTCGAGATACATACGGGGAATCTGCACCTCTACCGGCCTTGGATCGATAGCGAGCTCTAAGGAGAAGATGCGTTTCGGGGGACAGGATATTAACACTCCCTATCACCATTTTCATTTCACCAACGTTTTAGTTACTATCTAAAATTATACTGAACAGTATAAAACGTTCAATCACCAAAACCACAAGGTAACAACCCAAACGCAACAAGGGGCACTCCCGCTCATCAACGGGGGAGCCCCTTGCCATGTCTAATTATTCAGCCCACCCGGCTTTCCAGACCAAAAAGCGACCGAGCAGAGCGACGTTCGCAAGCACCGTTACCCAAGGACCTGGGCGGGCGTATAGGGCAACATCGATCGCGAGTTCCGCACGCAAAGGAGAGCACTTAATGTGCTCTCCGTCTTGCGCAGGACTGCCCGAGCAGGCGATGTTGCCCTATACGCCCGCCCAGGTCCGCCAGGATCACGACAGCTTGACGATCGGAGCAAAGCCCTTCATTAGCTTTTTGGTCTGGCCGGTCTTTTCGAATTGAACCTCGATCATGTCTCCGGCGACCGAGATCACGGTACCGGCGCCAAAGGTCTTGTGGCTCACGGTATCGCCCGCGGCAAAGTCCTGCGATGCGCTGGCGCGATCGACCTTGCGCTCCACCGTCGGCGACACCTTGGACGACGGCTTTTTAGCTCGCAGCGCGCCCGAACCAAAGGTCGAGGCAACACGGCCGGCGTCGGGCGAAACCCCGCGATGGCGCTCAGTGCCATAGGTGCTGCCACCAAAGAAATCGTCGAAGCTCGATCCGCCGCGCGAACCGGAACCGCCGGTCGAGCGCGTATGCGAACCGAACACCTTGCCGCCATACATATCCGAGCCCATGCCCGAGCCAAAGGTGCCGTGACGGTCGCCGCGCTTCTCCCAGCCCGTGCCCTCAAAACCGGCAGAACCGATACCGCTAAACTCGATATCCTCAAACGGAATCTCGTTGAGGAAGCGAGAGCGCGGGTTGGCAGAGGTCGAGCCGTAGGTGCGACGCGTGGCCGCATAGGTCAGGAACAGGCGCTTACGGGCACGCGTGATGGCAACGTAGGCCAGGCGACGCTCCTCCTCGAGCTTGCCCGGGTCATCGCTGCCGCCAAAGTCGTGCACGTGCGGGAAGATACCCTCCTCCATGCCGGCCACGAACACCGCCGGGAACTCCAGGCCCTTGGCGGAGTGGATGGTCATCATGGTAATGGCATGCGTCTCGCCGGCCAGGGAATCCAAGTCGGAGCGCAGGGCCAGCCACTCCATGAGTGCCGGCAGTGCCTTACAGGTGAGCGGACCGTAGGTGCGCTCGATCTCGTCGGCATGCACGGCGCCCGCCGGTAGCTCTGTTGGCACGGCATACGCGTTGCCCGCGATGGCGGCGGCCAGGGCATCCTGCGGCGAGAGCGCCGGGGCGGCTAGGCTATCGAGCGGATTGGAGCCCGCGGCGTCACGAGCGCCGACAAGTGCCTCAAACGA
>CAUGJN010000076.1 GCA_959599635.1 uncultured Collinsella sp. | reverse complement strand
GCCGCGCGGCAAGGAGATATATTGCCAGACCGGAGGGGCGCCGGGGGCGGGAATCTGGGCGTACACATTTCCTACACAATTTGGGATCCGACTAACGTTTGCCAGCCGTTAACTACCGCTCACCGAGCATCTCTTTATATAAGGCAGTCTCATGGTTAAAGCGGATACGTTCCCCTAGCTAAAGCACAGCCAGCATCGAGCAACTCATCACGTTCTTCCACCGAGAACCCCTCGGCGTAGACGCGCACCACTGGTTCGGTCCCGCTAGGACGGACCAGCAGCCACGTATCATCCTCGAATGACAGACGCAAGCCGTCCATATGACTAACGTTTTGCGGCACCTTGCCACAAATCGACTTGGGGTTTACGCCCGGCAGCAGGGTTCGTAACGTTTCGGCATCTTCGGCCTCAAGGCGCAAATCGCGTCGACCGTAACTCGTCTTACCAAATCTGTCCTCGAGTTGGTCGACCAGAACGCCCAAAGGCGCGACCGTCTTTGCCATAAGCTCACACAGAATCAGACAGGCGAGGATTCCATCGCGCTCGGGCATATGCGCGGCGATGCCGATACCACCGGCTTCTTCGCCGCCTATGAGGACGCCACCCTTCTTCATCTCTGCCGCTATATATTTGAAACCGACTGGTTTGACGGTCACGCGGCAGCCAAGCGCCTCGGCAATGCGACGCACGAGCGTCGAGCACGAAAGATTGACGACGACGCGCCCCTCCAAATTACGAAATTGAACCAAGTCGCCCAAAACGAGCGCCATGATCTGATGCGGATGTATATATCTGCCGCGCTCGTCAACCGCGCCGATACGGTCGGCGTCGCCGTCGGTCACCAGGCCAGCGCAAGCTCCGTCCTCGATAACCGTATGCTCGCAAGCGTCCACCCACGGCTCAACGGGGTCGGGGCAGATATCTTCTTGGTCAGGCGCCTGCCCGGCGTGAATCTCGTGCACCTCAACGCCAAGCTCGCGCAGCAAGTCGGCTAGATAGCCCTGGGCTGCGCCGCCCATGGGGTCAACAACCACGCGCAGGTGCGCGGCGCGGATGGCTTCGGCATCGACAAACGATGCCACCGCTTGCATATAGTCAGGAATGATATCCGCGGTGCGATATTGCCCCTCGATCCCCATTGGCTCGGGAGCCATGGTCTCTTCGAGCTCTTCGATGACATCCTGGTTGGCGGTCGAGCCGTCACCCATGCGAATCTTGAGACACAGATAACCCTGCGGATGATGGGACCCCGTCACCATGAGCGCGCCGCACGCCTCACCGTCATAAGCCGCCGCCCACGTAAGGGCAGGGGTCGGAACAGGTCGCGAAGCGAGCACGGCGTCTAGCCCGTGCTCTGCTAGCACACCCGCCGCAAGCTCAGCGAACTCGCGCGCCAGGGGCCGAGTGTCGAACCCTATATATACCGTTTTGCCCGGATTGGTCTTTTGCCACAACTCGCCGACGGCATCGGCGATACGGGCAACGTTATCGGCATTGAAGTCCTCATCGACGCGAGCGCGCCAACCGTCAGTTCCAAAATGAATTATCGCGCACACGCGCAGACACCTCACAGTGTTTGGATCATGGTACGCATGAGGTATACCCGCGATACACACTCGGCAACCTGCCGGCACCAGCATTCACCATTTGGGCAAATGCTGCCGAGGACATGCAGGCAATAAAAAAAACCGCCCCGTATGGAGCGGTTTTGCCCTTTATATATCGAGCGCCTCGGCCATCGCTGCCGTAGTGATTGCCGTGGTTCCACAGCAACTGCCCACCATTGCGGCACCGGCATGTCTCCATTCGATGCATGCGCGCGCGAAAGCTTCGGGGTTCTCGTGCCATACGGGGCCATCCTGAGTCTGGACCGGATCGCCCACGTTGGGACGCACCGTGACGGGAGTAGTCGCCGATGCAACCATCCTGGGCACCGCCGCGTTCGCGGCCGCAAGCGAACAGCAATTAACACCAACCGAGTTTGCGCCGTGTTTTTCGGCGTACAAAACGGCTGCCTCGATGTTGAGGCCATCGCCCAACAGGTCGCCTTTGTCATCAACGACAAAACTCACCAGGACAGGCATGCCGTCAGCGGCATCTCGAGCGCCGGCAAGCATGGGCTGCAAATTACGGATAGACGTCACCGTCTCGATCAGCAGACCATCAACACCAGCATTGAGCAAGGCGTGCGCCTGTTCGCGCGCAATGCCTCGGATCTCACGAAACTCGGCAGAGTCCTCGGCAAACCACTCAATACCGATCGGACCCATCGAGCCCAGCAGCAGCTGAGGGTGCGCCTGGCGGGCATCGTCGACGGCCCCGCGATTGACCTCCGCCACGGACGGCGCAATCTGGTCGTGCTTGAGGGCATAGCTCGATGCCTGAAAGGTATTGGTAATGAGCACCTGCGCACCGGCGGCGACATACAAGCGATGGATACGAGAAACGGTCTGCGGCTCCGCCAGATTCCAAAACGCCGGTGGAATATCGGCGGCGTCGTACTCACTCAACAGAACACTGCCCATGGGGCCCTGCGCCAACAAGGTCTCGCTCGACAAGCGGCGCGTAAGTTCCTCGGCACCAAAGCGGTTGTAATAACTCGTATCCATATATATCCCGCTATTCCTCGACGCTGATTCCCTGCTTTTCGAGATAGGCGAGCCAGCGGCTCATCGTGTCCTCGGATAGCGCATGCTCCATCATGCAGGCCTCGGAATCGGCTCGCTCAAATTCGACACCGAGCTCCTGAACCAAAAACGTGCGGATGAGGCGATGACGGTACCAGATAGCCGTGCCAACCTCGCGGCCGCGATCGGTCAGGATTACCTTGCCATAGTGCGATTGCTCGACAAGCTCGGATGCCTTGAGCGCCGAAACCGCTTTATTGACCGATGCCTTGGAGACGCCAAGGCGCTGCGCGATGTCGACCGATCGCACGCCGTTGGTTTCCCCCTCTTCGCTTTCAATGCGAACCATGCACTCCAAGTAGTCTTCGTTCGCCACCGTCAGATGTAGTTCGCGCGAGCTATTTGTCGTATCCATGATCTTCCGTCCCTTCTGCATTCAATGGCTGATTCTACCCCATCCAAGCGTCGCGGTATGCCGTGGCATACCGTGCTAGAGTTCTTGTTGCACACGACGACCAAGATTGGAGCGGTCTTTATGGAAAACACCACCACGAACCCCGATGTCCTCGAGCGCTTTTTGCGCTACGTCCAGATCAACACGCAGTCCGAGGATGCAAACTGCGACCAGGTACCTTCGAGCGCCGTTCAGTTTGACCTTGCCAACGTGCTGGCTGAAGAGCTGCGCGAGCTTGGGGCGGAAGATGCCCACGTGACCGAGCATGCCTATGTCTGCGCGCATATCCCCGCAAGTGCGGGCGCTGAGGACAAGCCCGCCCTGGGCCTGATCGCCCATCTCGACACCACCGAAGTTGCACCGGGCGCCGGCGTGAAGCCGCACATCGTACACTACGAAGGCGGGGACCTGGTCTGCGGCACGGTTGACGGTAAGCCCGTTGCCATGAGTACCGCCAAGCTTCCCGCCCTGAACGACCTCGCGGGTGAGGACTTGGTCTGCAGCGATGGCACCACGCTGCTGGGCGCGGACGACAAGGCAGGCGTCGCCGAGATCATGTCGCTTGTCGCGCGTATCGCTCAGGACCCTTCTCTGCCCCATCCCGCACTCGGCATTTGCTTCTGCCCTGACGAGGAGATCGGTCACGGAGCCGAGCTGTTGGATATCGATACCTTTGGCTGCAAGTACGCCTACACGGTCGACGGCGGCCCCATCGGCGAACTGGAGTGGGAGTGCTTTAACGCCGCCGAGGCGACCGTCTGCTTTGAGGGCCAGTCCATCCACCCGGGCGACGCCAAGGGCCGTATGGTCAACGCAGGCAATCTGTTCTGCGACTTCAACGCGTTGCTCCCCTACGTGCAGCGCCCGGAGTATACGGAAGGCTACGAGGGCTTTTATCACCTTGAGGGCGTATCTGCAACCGTCGATCACGCCACGGCGCGCTACATCGTCCGCGACCATGACGCCGCCAAGTTCCAGCAGAAACTCGACCTTATTGATGCCGCCGCCTCGATGCTCAACCAGCGTCTGGGTGAGGAGCGCGTAACGGTCGAGATTAAGCAGCAGTATCGAAATATGGCCGAGATCGTTTGTGACTTTCCCGAGCTTATTGATGTTGCCAAGGAAGCCTACCTTGCCTGCGGCGTTGAGCCCCAAGTGCTGCCGATTCGCGGCGGCACCGACGGCGCGCAGCTGTCGTTCCGCGGTCTGCCCTGCCCCAACCTTTCCACCGGCGGCTATTGCTACCACGGCGTCAACGAATTCGTCCCGGTCAGTTCGCTCGTCAAGATGACCGACGTGCTCCAGGAGCTCGTCGCCCGCTTTGCATAAGCCTGGCTGCACAAGTCAAAAAGACGAATCGCCCCGTCCTCAACCAAGAACGGGGCGATTTTTTGCTGCAATGAGAACAGGTTGACGCACGCCAGCCTCTTAACGCAAGGAGTGTCCCAAACTGCCGGCACAAAAGGAACGTCCCCAAGTGCCGCAAAATGACGACATCCACTCTCGCTTTGTGGGTAGTCATTGGGGAGGTTCTTGTTTGACTAGTCGTTTAAAAACGTCCCCAATGACTACCCAACGACTAGTCCGGACCAAGGCAACGCCGATGTTTTGGCAACGACAGCGAAAACCCGCCAGAGCGAGCAAGGTGCCTTGAAACGAGGCGGCATTGATCTTTTGATCATGCCGCCGAAGTTGAAAGGCAGATTGCCGCTCTGGCGGGTTTGCAGCGTCAACTGGTTACGCGGGCTGGTAAGCCCGCGTAACCCTAATAATTGGCTTCGTAGCCGTTGCCGTCGCCGGTGGGCTCTTCGTAGTAATCGGAACTGTCGCTCGAATCGTCGGAATCGTCAGAGCTGACCGATGAGGTTGCGGTACCGTTTGCGTAGTCGTCAGACGTGTTGTTGCTGAGGTCACCGATCGTAGAGCTGGAACCGTCGGAAAGACCCATGGTGTTGGGACCCTTGGGATCCTTGCCGGCATCGACGCGCTCCATCATTTCCTTGAGCTCGTCCTCGTAGACAAAGACGTAGCTCACACCGTCGATCATGGTGCTGTCGTCGGCGTACGAGGGCAGGTTGGCCGAGTAGATACCGTCGACATCCATACCGCGCATGGCGTTGACCGTAGCCACGATATCCTGAACGCTCATATCGGTTACAAGCATATCGGACAGCGAATTAACCAGGCCAAAGATCTTCGTGGCATCGAAGTTATTGAGAATCTGGTTGGCAAGGGCGCCAAGCACCTGACGCTGGTGGCGCATGCGCGTGTAATCGCCGTCGGCATAGGTGTAGCGGCAGCGGGCATAGGTAAGGGCAGTGGCACCGTCCATATGCTGCTGGCCAGCGGTAATCTTAATATCCAGGTGCTCGGGGTCGTCAACATCATCGGTTGCGTTAATGTCGATACCGCCAACCGAATCAATCAGCGCCTGCATACCGTCGAAGCTGACCTCGGCATAGTGGGAAATCTGAACACCGCACAGCTCGTTGACCGCCTCGACCATGGCCTCGGCGCCGCCAACGGTATGGCAGGCGTTGATCTTCATGGTCTCGCCCTTGTACTCGACCTTGGTGTCGCGCGGAACGGAAATGAGCGTCGCCTGCTTTTGCGTGGGGTCGATGCGTGCCAGGATAATCGAGTCGGCACGATACGTATCCTCGCCCGGACGGCCGTCGGTGCCAAGAAGCAGCACGTAGAACGGATCCTTTGCCTCATCGGTGTCAACCAGAACCCGACGCAGATTGTCAGTAATGACATTAGAATCGCCGAGCTTGCCCATAATGGTGGCAAACCACAGGCCGGCAGCGGTAGTGGCACTCAGCAGCACGCCAAGCACGACAATGAGCGCGACGTGACGAATCGTGTGGCTACGGCGGCGTTGACGAGCGCGCTCGGAATAGCGAGCCACGTTATCGCGACTGTAGATCTTGGCCTGCGCACCAGTTGAGGGTCTTCGGGTGGTGGTATCCGCGAGGGGCTTTTTATTAAACATAGGCAACCTGTATTAGTAGATGACGGGATCGGGGACGGTAGCATGCTCGACATGCGCGCCGAGCGCCTGCAGCTTTTCGACAAACTGCTCGTAGCCGCGCTTGATGTGATGGATAGCCGAAACCTCGGTCGTCCCGTCGGCGATCAAGCCCGCTACGACGAGGGCCGCTCCGCCGCGCAAATCGGGCGAGGTAACCTGTGCACCCGAGAAGCCCTTGACGCCATGAATCATGGCATGATGGCTCTCGATACGAATGTCGGCACCCATGCGCACCAGCTCAGAGGCAAACATAAAGCGATTCTCGAAGATGTTCTCGGTAATAACGGAACTGCCGTCGGCAAGGGCGGAGAGCACCATAATCTGCGCCTGCATGTCCGTCGGGAAGCCGGGGAACGGAAGCGTCTGGATGTCGACCGGCTTGATACGCTCGGCACGGTTCACATGGACGCCATCCTCGACGCGCTCGCAGTCGATACCCATGAGCTCCATCTTCTTGAGCACCATGCCCAAATGAATGGGGCAAAAGCCCGTGACATCGACACCGCGATCGTCCGCCATCAACGCACCGGCGACGATAAAGGTACCGGCCTCGATGCGGTCGCCCACCACGCGATGGATAACGGGATGGAGCTCTTCCACGCCTTCGATAGTCACGACGGGCGTACCGGCGCCAACAATCTTGGCGCCCATCTCGTTGAGCATGTTGGCGAGATCGACGATCTCGGGCTCGCGGGCGGCATTGTCGATAACCGTGGTGCCCTGTGCGCGCACAGAGGCCATGATGAGATTCTCGGTCGCACCGACGCTGGCGAACTCGAGCGTGACGGTGGTACCGCGCAGACCTTGGGGCGCATTAGCGTTGATGTAACCGTGGGCGGTATCGAACTCAACGCCCAGGGCCTCAAGACCAAGAATGTGCATATCGATCTTACGAGCACCCAGGTTGCAGCCGCCCGGCATGGCAATTTTGGCGCGATGGAAGCGGCCCAGCAGGGGCCCCATGACGGCGGTGGAAGCGCGCATCTTGGCAACGAGCTCGTAGGGGGCCTCCCATGAATCGACCTGAGAGGTATCAATCTCGAGCGTGTGCTCGTCGAGAACATCGATCGTAGCGCCCATGCCCTTGAGCACCTTGCCCATCACGTGGACATCGGAAATATCGGGCACGTTCTGCAGCGTCGTCTTGCCCGGCGCCAGAAGCGTTGCCGCCATGAGTTTGAGCGCGGAGTTCTTGGCGCCCGAGACGGGCACGGAGCCTCCGATGGCGTGGCCACCCTCAACGCGGATAATATCCAAGGTCTACCCTTTCAAAAAGCATGCCCGGGGTGGCTGGGCCATCCCGGGCATGATGTGTTCGCAAATGGTCGAACGCTAAATCGTTTGACTATTGGGCAAGCTTGAGCTTACACCATGCGATTTCATTATAGAGGTAGGCGCGGCGTGCATCATCCTCCGACAAATTACCCAGCTTCTCTTCAAAACCTTGAATATCAGCTTTAAGCTTGTCGGCATCGACGGTCGCCAAATCGCAAGCGCGCTCGGCGAGAACGGTCACGACATCGTCCGCAACCTGGGCATAGCCGCCGGCCACGGCAAACGTGTGGTCGACAGTGCCCATGGCCTTATCGGAAACGCGAACGTAACCGCGGTCGATCGTGCAGATCTCGCTGGAGTGAGCAGGCAGGACGCCAAACTCGCCATCCGTGGACGGAATCGACACAAACGCAGCGTCGCCCTCATAGGCGCAGCTCACGGGGCACACGATGCGGATACGCATAACCTACTTCTCCCCCATCTTGCGGGCGCGCTCGCGCACGTCTTCAATCGTGGAAGCATAGCGGAAAGCCTGCTCGGGCAGGTCATCGGCCTTGCCGTCGACAATCTCGGCGAAAGAGCGGACGGTATCCTCGACGCGGACGTAGACACCGGGGTTGCCGGTGAACTTCTCGGCGACGTGGAAGGACTGCGAGAGGAACTGCTGAATCTTACGGGCACGGTTGACCGTAAGGCGCTGCTCCTCGGACAGCTCGTCCATACCCAGAATGGCGATGATGTCCTGAAGGTCGGAGTACTCCTGCAGGAGCTCCTGGACCTTGACGGCGACACGGTAGTGCTCCTCGCCGACGATCGAGGGATCGAGAGCGTCGGAGGAAGATGCGAGCGGGTCGATAGCCGGGAACAGGCCGAGCGACGAAATGCTACGCGAAAGAACCGTGGTGGCGTCGAGGTGCGTAAACGTCGTGGCAGGCGCCGGGTCGGTCAGGTCGTCTGCGGGGACGTAAACAGCCTGGACGGAGGTAATGGAGCCCGTCTTGGTCGAGGTAATGCGCTCCTGGAGGTCGCCCATCTCGGTTGCCAGCGTGGGCTGGTAACCAACGGCGGACGGCATACGGCCCAGCAGTGCGGAAACCTCGGAACCGGCCTGGGAGAAGCGGAAGATGTTGTCGATGAACAGCAGAACGTCCTGGCCGCGATCACGGAAATACTCAGCGGTGGTAAGGCCAGCCAGACCGATGCGCAGACGCGCTCCGGGCGGCTCGTTCATCTGACCATAGACCAAGCAGGTCTTGTCGATAACGCCAGACTCGCTCATCTCGAGGAACAGGTCGGTGCCC
>CAUGJN010000075.1 GCA_959599635.1 uncultured Collinsella sp. | reverse complement strand
TGTGGCCCAAGCCATCAGGCAAATCGATTGCGTCATTCAGAAGCAAAGTGAAGCCGCAGATCTTAGCTGCTGACATGCCGGAAGCAAGCTCCTCATCCGATGGATTGCCCTTCGTAATAACAAATAACCCTCCATCCTTGAGATACGGAGCCGCATACTCAACAAGAATTGGTAGAGGGGCCAGTGCGCGGGCGGTTACGACAGAGAACTGCTTCTTATGGCTTCGAGCATATTCTTCAAGGCGATCATGAACTGCATGACCACATTTCAATCCAAGAGCATGAACAAAAGAATTTACAGCATCAACCTTCTTGCCAACAGAGTCAATATAAGTAGCTTTACGATGCGTGGTTATCGTTAATGGAATACCGGGGAAGCCTGCACCTGTTCCCATATCGAGCAAAGCTCCCTCAGGAGCCTTATTGATATAAGGGAGCAAGACAAGTGAGTCAAGGATATGAAGTACCGCAGCATCTTCTACATTAAGAATACGGGTGAGATTAGTTGTCTTATTTGTTTCTAGAACCAAATCCAAATGCTGAATACATTTCCTTAGCTCAGCATCAGTTACGCTCAAGGAATACTCTTTGCAATAGGAAGTAAGACGACTCAGCATCTGGTCGGCCTGCAGATTTGTAAGTACAAACAACAGAAGCTCCTTTCTGACAAAAATCAGTGTATCGAGAACTTTTGACAAAAAAAGGGGACGTGGAAACCACGCCCCCTTAGCATAAGCTCGAGTAGATTATCGAGCAACAATCACCACATGGCGATCAGGGTCAGAACCCTCGGAATGGGTATCGACGGCATCATTGCCACGAAGTGCAATATGAACCAGTCGGCGCTCATAAGCATTCATGGGCGGAAGCGAAACACTCTTATGAGTGCGGATGGCACGCTCGGCTGCAGACTGTGCCATGGAGGCAACCTTGTCCTGACGGCGGCTCTTGTATCCCTCGACGTCCACTACAACCGGATACCTAAAGCCAAGCTTGCGGCTCACCAGCAAAGAGAACATTACCTGAAGGGCATCAAGGGTGCGACCATGACGGCCAATGAGAACAGCAAGGTCGGGAGCCGTTACATCCAGAATCAGCTCACCCTCGTCGCCCTCATACTCATCGATAGGAGAGTTGGCGGCATCGAAGTGCGAAAGGATGGAACGCAGGATGAAAATCGCGACATCGGCAATGGTGTCGAGCTCCTCGTCGGTCAGCTCTTCACCGGCCTTGTAGCGCTGTGCAATCTCGGGATAATCGCCCGCGACCTGCGGGGCAACCTCCTCAAGCATATCCTCGATGATCTCTTCAGACATAACGTACTCCAAAAGTTAGGTACCTAAATAAGATTGATATCCCGCTACTTCTTCTTGTGCGGGCGCGGCTTCTTCTCGCGACGAGTGACCTCAACCTGCAGCGGCGCGTTCTTAAGGCGCTCCTCCTCATCGGCCTTCGCCTTGTCGATGACCTTCTGCGTCACAAAAATCTGCTGGATAACCTGCCAAGCAGACGAGACGTCGTAGTACAGCAGAACACCAACGGGAAGGCTCCAGCCCATCCAAAGCATCATGACCGTCATGACAACGGCCATCATACGCATGCTCTGAGCCTGCTGGCCGGTCTGGTTGCGCGACATATAGAGCTGCGGAATCAGGGTCAGGACAGCGAACAGGATCAGGCAGACCAGCGCAGGCAGCGCGACCATAAAGCCATCGGCAAAGGAGGCACTCGGCGTGGTGGTCAGGTCGGGCAGAATATTAAAGAACGAGAACGTGCCGTCGTTAAAGTAGTCCGGCAGGTTACGCAGCAGCGTAAATAGGGCGAACAGGACAGGCATCTGAATCAACAGCGGCAGACAACCAGCCATCGGATTGAACTTGTTCTCGCTGTAGAACTTCTGCATCTCCTCGGCCTGACGCTGGGGATCGTCGGCATAGCGCTCCTGGATCTCGAGCATCTTGGGCTGCAGCACCTGCATGCGGGCCGTCGACTTGGTCGACTTGAGCATGAGCGGCGTCAGCAGCAGACGGATGATGACCACCAGGATGATGATGGACAGGCCCCAGTCGACCGCAAAGGTCTGGATGAGCTTGAGCAGCTCGAAAAGGATGTTAACGATCCAATCCCACATGTAAGTATTCCTCCGATAGCGAGTGCCCGCTAGGGCACAGGGTCATAACCGCCGACGTGCAGGGGATTGCAGCGAACGATGCGCCTCACGGCAAGCCAGCAGCCTCTACAAACACCGTACTTCTCAATCGCCTGGATGGCGTATTGCGAGCACGTTGGATAATAAATGCAGGCGTCAGGCAATAAGGGCGAAATAACCTGTTGATATATGCGAATAGGAGCGATGGCAACACGCCGCAAGACGTGATTGCTCATCGCTCCTCCCCGGCAACGCCGGCGCGTTTCACAAGCGAACGCAACGCCTTGTCCATCTCCTGCGGCGAGGAGATCCTCGTCTTGGGAGTTGCAAACAAGATGATGTCATAACCCGCAACGGGAAATCCGCAGCTGCGGGCGGCCTCGCGCATCACACGCTTAGACCGGTTGCGCACGACGGCACAACCGAGTCGCTTAGCACCAACGAAGGCGACCCTTCCGGAGTCGCCTTCGCCAACCGATTCACATATGGTCATTCGAACCAGAGGGTGATTGAAACGACGCCCCTGACTGAACACATGCTCGAAATCTTGCCGAGACTTAATAGTCTTCATGCGAGATGTGTGTATCGCTGCTAGACAGTGAGACGCTTGCGGCCCTTGGCGCGACGACGGGCGAGCACGGCACGACCACCCTTAGTGGCCATACGGGCACGGAAGCCATGGGTCTTGGCACGCTTACGCTTATTAGGCTGATACGTACGCTTCATCTTAAGTTCCTCCTGCTGCATTTCGAGTGTCCGCGAGGACGCGGACGCAGATATAGACACGTGAGCTTGAAGATTGTAGGGAAATCAATGTTCAAATGTCAAGAAATCAAAGGTAAAAGGTTGCGCAGTTCACACGGTTCCCCCATAAGCCGAGCTCGATTTAGCGGTGCATGGCAACTTTTCACGATATTTCATCGAGTTTTCAACAGGTCATGTTGGCAATGTTGAGAACTTTTCGCCTGATTTCCAAAGTATTCAACAGGTTTTGAAAAGTTGTCGAAAGATGAGAAACATTGCGAGCTGAGCTACTATTTGTTCGAAACCTTTTGAACGATTGCGAGCAGCATGTCAGACGACTTCTACACCATGGTTGATTCGGGAGACCCGGCGCCCGATAACGAGCACATCACCGGTGTGCGTGAAGAGCGGGTCGCGGGCGACGACGCGGCAAAAAAGGCACCGAGCGCCATGTATGCGGCGCGCATCGCCGTCTACGACGACATGCTGTCGACGCCGCGTGTGATCGTTATCGAGCCGCAAGACGTCCGTACCTATCTGGAGGAGACGACCAACACCGTCTATCAGTGCATGAAGGAACAGGGCGGCCATATCTCGCTCATGGTGATTCGCGAGATCGTGGAAAACTTCATCCACGCGCACTTCGCGGAGCCCATCATCTCCATCCTCGATGGGGGCGACACCATTCGCTTTGCCGACCAGGGACCGGGCATCGATGACAAAGAACGCGCCTTCGACTTTGGCGTAACCAGCGCAAATAGTAGTATGAAACGATATATCCGCGGCACCGGAGCCGGTTTCCCCATGGTGCAGGAGTACCTGGAAAACGCCGGCGGCGCGGTATCGATCGAGGACAACATGGGCAACGGCACCGTCGTGACCGTAAGCCTCAACCCCAAACGCGTGCAGGAGATCGAGCGCGCCGGTGGACGAGGAGCCGCCGTGCGCCCCGAAACGGAGCAGCCGGCATATCCCCTACCTGGAACTTTTACGCAGCAGCCTATGGCGGGGCCGCAAATGCAGCCCGTGGGACAGATGCAGCAACCCGGAATGCTTCCTACACAAGAGCCCCAGGCGGCATCGATGTCGATGCAGCCAAACATGTCAGAGGCCATGCCGCTGGCGGATCAGAATGCAGCCACAATGCAGCAGGCGACGGGGGCACCGGGTGGCCAGCAGATGGGCTATCAACCGTACCAACAGGGATATCCATATCAGCAGATGCCGCCGCTGGGATATGGCCAGCAGTTCCCGCAGCAGTACCAGCAGGGATATCAGCAGCCGTACCAGCAAATGCCGCAGCAGCAGTACAACCCCTGGGCCCAGCAGATGCCTCCGCAACCCTATCAACAGTGGCCGCAAAGTTTTCAACAGCAGATGCCGCCAATGCAGAGTTCTCAACAACCGGCAGCTCAAATGATGTATCCTAATGCGGCTCAACAATATCCACAGCCGCCGGCGAACCCATACGTAAGCGAACGTGGAAAGAAAGCGCTGGGCTATTTAGCTCAAAACGAAGCATGCGGAGCCACCGACTTGGCAAGAGCCCTTGGGAGCTCTGCCCCCACGTGGTCACGCACGCTCAACGACCTGGCGCAAGTTGGTTTGGTGATCAAGCACGGCCAGAAATACCATCTGACCGAGCTTGGCAGAGACCGCGTGCAGACGCAGGGTTAAGGAACGGGAGAGACAGTGGACGAGGAAGCAAGCATCATCTTGGGAGACGCCATCGCCTTTTGCCAACGCGATGGCCAAGATGCGCGCCTCATCAACATGCTGGGGCAATCGCGCGCCGTCAGCCTCACCGAGGACACCTTGACGATAGAGGCCCCCTCGCGCTTTGCCATCGCCCAGCTCAAAAAGCACCAGCCGACCATCGAGGCGTACCTGGAAGAAATCGCTTTTGCGCCGATCGCGCTCAACATCGTGGCACCCCAAGGCGCAACGGCCGAATCTGCTGCCGCGACGGTGCCCGCCACGGCTCCCGCTGCTTCCCCTGCGGCACCAGCCTCCGCAGGCGACGTGCCGACAATCGAGCACCAGCACGGCGATGTTTCCCGTGAAACCATGGCACCGTTGCCGACCGCCGCTGCGACGTCAACGAACGCACCCGTCACGCACATGCCCATCGCTCATGACGCAGCGGCGGGCGCGGATTCGGGCATTGCAATCAAGAACACGCTCTCGGCCGATGATTTTCGTCGCATGATGAACCAGATGAAGGGCGGAGCGCCGACTAAGTCCACGCAAGCCGCGACCCCCGCTTCACCCATGCCAGCACCGACCGTGCCGGCCGAGCAGAATACGGATGGAGCCCCACTCGCCGCGAACTCAAAATTTACCTTTGAGAACTTTGTCTACGGCCCCGAGAACAGCCATGCCTATCGCTCGGCACTCAAGTTTGCCGCCCTCGCGGACGAGCGCGGCACGTGCACATCACTGTTCATCTACGGCAAATCGGGCCTGGGCAAGACGCACCTGCTGCTTGCCATCAAAAACGAGCTCGCCGAGAAGTCGCCCGAGATCAAGGTCAAGTATGCCAACTCCCAGGCATATCTGGACGACCTGATGACCGAGTTCGACCGCCAAAAGAAGAGCAACGCCCCTATCATGCAGGCATACCACGGCGTGGACGTGCTCATCATCGATGACATCCAAAACATCATCGGCAAGCGCGCGAGCGTGGACTACTTTTTCCAGCTCATGGACGAGTTCATCCGCAACAACAAGAAGGTCGTCATCGCGGCAGACCGCGCCCCCAAGGACCTGAGCATGGACGAGCGTCTGACCAGCCGCTTCAACGCCGGCATGCTCTGCCTGGTCGCAGAGCCCAGCTACGAGATGAAATACAAGATCTTGCAGCGCTATTACGAGAACACCATCGTCGCCGCTCCCGAGGCAGGCGACGACTCGCTGCTGGCGGCCTATGGGGGCGACAGCGGGCACCTGACCGACGACCACTTTAAACACATGGCCGAGGTCTCGGGCACCAACATCCGCGAACTCGAGAGCTTTTGCGAGCGCTGCGCCGGCGAGGCGGGCGACCGCGAGCGCGAGGGCGGGGAGCTCACCTTTGACGATATCGACGCCATCGCCAGCCAGTACTTCGACACATCGGCCAAAAAGATCAACGTCCAGACGGTTCAGTCCGTCATCGAAGAGCAGTACGGCGTGACGCACGAGGAGCTCATCGGCCCGCGTCGCAACGCCAATATCGCCAAAGCACGCCATATTGCCATCTATCTGGCCATCGAGATGTGCGAGATGACGACCACGGCGGTGGGCGCCGAATTTGGCAACCGCAACCACTCGACCGTCAGCACGAGCTACAAAAAGGTCCAGAAGATGATCCAGGAAGACCGCACCGTCACCGAAGACCTCAAGTCGCTGCGCGATAAAATTACACTGCGCTCGTAGGGAAATAGAGACACCTGTTGAAAACTTGTCGAAACCACGGGCATAAGGTGTCTAAAACCCAACCCGCGGTGATGAAAAGTTTTGCGCAGGTTTTGAACGTGGAAAACCACCCCTGTTGCACACAGGTTGCTGTCGATTCTCTTTCTGGGTCTGACCTGCGTCTTTGGGAGTAATCAACAGTTTCGTCAGTGCTATTACTATTATTAAGATATTTATATCTATAGAAAGGTATTAAAAGATGAAGTTCACCGTCAGCCAGAGCTCGCTTACACAAGCCATCGGCGTCGTTATGAAGGGTGTCGCTTCGGCATCCACCCTCCCCATCCTGTCGGGCGTGCTCGTTAAGGCCCAAGACGGCATCTTGGAATTCCAGACCTCTAACTACACCATCTCGATCCGTCATCGCATCGCGGCGCATGTCGAAGAAGAGGGCGAGATGGTTATTCCCTGTAAGATGCTCTCCAATATCACCAAGACCCTCCCCGATGCCCCGGTCACCTTTGAGCTGTCCGAGCGCCAGGTGCTGATTGGTTGCGAGAAGAGCTCTTTCCGCCTGAACACGCTCGATGCCAATGACTTCCCCGAGTTTCCGGCCTATGCCATCGAGAGTGCCGTGGAGCTGCCGACCGATGTCTTGTCCGAAATGGTCGGCCGCGTGTGGCGCGTCACCTCGACCGACAAGGCTCGCCCCATCCTGGGCGGCGTGCACATGAAGGTCGAGAACAACACCGTACGCCTGGTAGCGACCGATTCCTTCCGCTTGGCCGTGTGCGATACGCAGGTCGAGACCTCGACCCTCGAGGGCTCCTTTGAGCTCAACGTTCCGGCTGACGCCTTTAACGACGCGCTGAACATCATGGCCAGCCAAGCGACCATCATGATCGGCGCCACCGACACCCAGGTTGTCTTTGAGGCCGGCAACGCCACCTACGTATCGCGCCGCATCGAGGGCGTTTATCCCAATTACAAGCAGCTCATCCCCGATTCGTGCGTGACGAGCGTCAAGATCGACGTGGCCGCCTTTAACGCCGCCCTTAAGCGTGTGGCCGTTATCGCGAGCGCCAACCCCGCTGTCAAGTTTGAGATTGACGTCGAGAACGGCCAGATGGGCCTGTCCTCCATTTCCAACGACCAGGATCTGGCGCAGGAGACGATCGATGTCGAGGCCGAGGGCGAGTCGGGCACCATCGCCTTCAACTACCACTACATCTTTGGCTGCCTCAATGCCCTGTCCAAGGAGAAGGAGATCACGCTGGAGCTCAAGAGCTATTCGCAGGCTGGCATCTTCAAGTCCTACGACAAGATCAACTACCTGTACCTGGTCATGCCGGTACGCATCTAGCACTACCCATGACCATGTTCGCACGTGATCTTTCCGTTGCGCGCTATCGCAGCTTCGACAGTTACCGCCTTGCCCTGAGCGACGGTGTGACGGTGCTCGCAGGCCCCAATGCGGCGGGAAAGACCAACCTCATAGAGGCGCTGCAGCTGCTGACGAGTGGCGCCTCGTTTAGGCATCCGACCGCAACCGAGCTCGTGCACGACGGCGTGGGCTCATGCAAGGTCGAGCTGAGGCTCGAAGGCGATGGACGCGTGCTGGACATGGGTCTGAGCGTGGAAGATGGCAAGCGTTCGTTTAGCAGCAACGGCAAGCGCTGCGCTGCGTCCGGCGTGCGCGGGGTGCTGCCGAGCGTTCTGTTTTGCCCGGACCACTTGGATATGGTCAAGCGCGGTGCCAGCGTGCGCCGCACCGCGCTTGATGACTTTGGCGTTCAGCTGAGTGCGCGCTATGCCGATCTGGCTAGTGCCTACGGGCGCTGCGTGACCCAGCGCAATGCCTTGCTCAAGGAGACCTGGTGCTGCCGCGAGATGCTCGGCGCCTGGAACGAATCTATCGCCCGCGCCGGTTCGGCCCTGCTCGTGCATCGTCTGGCCCTGCTCGACCGGCTGTCGGGCCATGTGCGCGACGCCTATGGCCGCGTGGCATCTGGCGAGCCCGCCGGTGTGTCCTATGTGTCCACGCTTGGCGACCTGCCTGGCACCGAGGATCGCGACGAGCTCAGGGGCTGGGCGTATGAGCACATGCTCTCGGCGCTCGACGAGCGCGCCGACGAAGAGATCCGCCGCGGCGTGACGCTCGTGGGCCCGCATCGCGACGAGATCGAGTTTTCCGTCGCGGGTCGATCGGCCCGTTCATTTGCCAGCCAGGGCCAGCAGCGAACGCTGGTGCTTGCCTGGAAGGTGGCAGAAGTGGCCGTGGCGCGCGATATCCTGGGCACCGCGCCGCTGCTGCTTTTGGACGACGTGATGAGCGAGCTCGACGCCGGGCGCCGAGGCGCTTTTCTGCAGCTGATCGGTGATGATATCCAGACGGTCATAACCACCACCAATCTGGGGTATTTTACCGATGACCTGCTTGGTCGAGCCAAGGTGGTGAGCATGGGTGGGACGTGCTAATTACGAGCGCGAGA
>CAUGJN010000074.1 GCA_959599635.1 uncultured Collinsella sp. | reverse complement strand
CGGCCGGCCTCGCCGCCATCGATCAGCAGGCTCTGCCCGGTCATAAACCGGTTGGTCACGCCCACAAAGTAGATCCACTCGGCGATCTCTTGGGCGGTGGCCCAGCGTTTAAGCGGCGTGAGTTCCATGATCTGGTTCCACAGGTGTTCGTCTTCCATCACGCAACGGTTGAGCGGTGTGATAACGCCACCCGGGTCCACGCTGTTGGCGATGGCCTGCGGCGCCAGGCGGTTTGCAAGGTTCTTGGTGTAGGCGATAACGCCGCCCTTGCTGGCGGCATAGGCGGGAAACTCCGATCCCGTATGCCCGCTCGCCGAGCCCACATTGACCACGGATTTGATAGCCGGCGTCGGCTTGGCGGCAAGCCCCTCCCCCACAAAGGCATAGCGCTCGGTCACGTTGATGGTGCCACGTAGGTTGGCGGCAATGTCGTCGGCCGAATCCTGCGTACCGGCAACGTTTACGATCACCTGGGGTTCAAGGTCGTCTGGAAACGAGTCCGGTTCGCGGACATCAACGATCAGATGGCGGTAGCGCTCGTGTTCGATCGCCGCCGGCAGCAGATCAAAGCCCACGACCTCGTGGTCCTCGTCCAAAAAACGCTGCACGCACGCGGCTCCGATACCGCCCGAGGCACCCGTGATCAAAACCCGCATACTTGCTCCTTAGGCGGTTGCGTGACGCTCGAGGTACTCGGCGCCCACATTCTCGCGCTCCCAGCCACGCACGACCTTGTAGCCCACGGGGCTCAGGAAGACCTCGCACAGCAGCTCGGCAACAGCGCCGGTCAGCGAGCACATAAGGACCTGCACCCAAGTCCAACCAAAGAACGTGTGGCTCACCACAATGGCAAAGACCAGGTTGTCGATAAACTGACCGATGCCCGTGGACACATAGGAGCGGAAGGCAAAGCTCGCAAAGTTATTCTTTTTGAGCATACGGCCGAGCGACTGGTTGAGCGTGGAGTTGACCACGGCAGAAACGAGCATTGCCAGCGAAGAGCCCAGCACCACGTACCAGGTGCCGCCGATGGTGGCGTTAAGGGCGTTGTTGACCTCGATCATGCCGGTGTCGTAGTAGGCGCCCCACATGCCGGGCGTGAGCGAGCATGCCCAAAAGCACAGACTCACGGCCAGATTGACCAGCAGCGCGAGGATAGAGATTTTGATGGATGCCTTGGCGCCAAAGCGCTTGCAGATCATGTCCTGGCACAAAAACGAAACCCAGCTCACCACAAAGCCGCAATCGAGTGCCAGATACGGCAGGCTGATGAGCTCTTTGTTGGCCAGCAGGTTCATCATGATGACGCTCACGAAAAACAGCGAAACCGTTGCCGCGGGAATGCTCCGCAACAGGACCTTATAGTCCTCCATGACCTTCTTGATCATTATGTACTCCTTTGGTTTTAGGTTTAACGAGCAGGATATCGGACCCGAACTGCTCGGCCGCCCCGGTCTTGAGGCAACGGTGGGTATGATAGCCGCTCACGCAGCCGCAGGCAAGCAAACGGCGCGGCAGCCCCGCAAGGCCACCGCACCGACGCGCTAAAAGGCTACGTTGCCAAACTCCGACAGGATAAGGTCGGGGTTGTGGTCGGTCGCCCAGTCGACGTTCCACGGGCTCGTGAACAGCAGCAGCTTGCCGCCGCGCATGTCCTCGACGCGCAGCGTGTCGCGCGTGAGCGAAAGGCCCGGGATATCGATGGTGTCGGGGTCGTTCTGGATCCAGCGGATGTCCGTATAGGGCAGTGGCTGGCGACGAACCTCAACACGGTACTCGGCCTTGAGGCGGCGCTCGAGCACCTCAAACTGCAGCACGCCGACCACGCCCACAATGACGCTCTCCATGCCGGCACCCAGCTCGCGGAAGATCTGGATGGCGCCCTCCTGGGCAAGCTCCTCCATGCCCTTGACGAACTGCTTGCGCTTGAGCGTGTCGACCTGCGTAATGCGGGCGAACATCTCGGGGGCAAACGTCGGGATCTGCGGATACTGCACGTGGCGCTTGCCGGAGCACACGGTGTCGCCGATGCTAAAGATGCCGGGGTCGAACAGGCCCACGATATCGCCCGCGTACGCCTCGTCCACGATGGCGCGGTCGTCGGCCATCATCGAGGTGCCCGTAGCCAGCTTGAGTTTACGGTTGCCCTGCATATGGAAGGCATCCATGCCGCGCTCGAACTTACCCGAGCAAATACGCACAAAGGCAATGCGGTCGCGGTGGTT
Source organism: uncultured Collinsella sp. (assembly GCA_959599635.1). Classification (GTDB taxonomy): domain Bacteria; phylum Actinomycetota; class Coriobacteriia; order Coriobacteriales; family Coriobacteriaceae; genus Collinsella. The sequence goes on along the minus strand of CAUGJN010000074.1, from coordinate 6,615 downwards.
CTTGTCCATGTTGGCCTGAATCTTAAACACGAAGCCGCTAAAGTCGTTCTCGGCGGGCGCGACCGGCTCGCTGGTGAGCGTATCGGTGTAGGCGCGCGGCGTCGGGGCCAGACGCAGGAACTCTTTAAGGAAGGGCTCCACACCAAAGTTGGTGAGTGCCGAGCCAAAGAACGCCGGGCTCAGCTTGCCGCAGGCCACAGCATCCAAGTCGAGCTCGTCGCCGGCGCCATCGAGCAGCTCGATGTCGTCCATCAGGTTCTTGTGGTTCTCCTCGCCAATGAGCTCGTCCATGGCGGGATCGCCCAACTCGGCCTCGACCTCGGCAACCTTCTTGGTGGCGTTAGCGTGACCGTCGCCCTCAAAGGCGATGACGCGACGGGTCTGACGGTCAAACACGCCGCGGAAGTTGCGACCGCTGCCGATCGGCCAGTTCATGGGATACGTATTGATGCCCAGGACATTCTCGATCTCTTCCATGAGCTCAAACGGATCGCGAGCCTCGTGGTCGAGCTTGTTCACAAAGGTGAAGATGGGAATATGGCGCAGCGTACAGACCTTAAAGAGCTTTTTGGTCTGGGCCTCAACGCCCTTGGCGCCGTCGATGACCATGACCGCGGCGTCGGCGGCCATAAGGGTACGGTAGGTATCCTCCGAGAAGTCCTGGTGGCCGGGGGTATCGAGGATGTTGACGCAGGCGCCGTTATAGGTGAACTGCAGAACCGAGGAGGTGACGGAGATACCGCGCTCCTTCTCGATATCCATCCAGTCCGAGACGGCATGCTTGGCCGAGCTCTTGCCCTTGACCGAGCCGGCAGTCTGGATGCTGCCGGTATAGAGCAGCAGCTTCTCGGTAAGCGTGGTCTTACCGGCGTCCGGGTGGCTGATGATCGCGAATGTGCGGCGCGACGAGATTTCATCCGACAGGCTTGCCATGCGGATCCTTTCTTGCATTGAGTGCATAACGTCGTTGAAACCGTACTATTGTAGCCGCGAAATCCCGCCATAGGGCACCTATCAGGACAAATTCATCAGCCAAGCTCGCCGTGCGCCGGATGGCCGCCCCAAGGACTGTCTCAATCTGTAACAGTAAGACGGGTTTTTGAGCCCCTACCTGTTACAGATCAAGACAAACTGGCAGGCCCGCCGGCACAATCTCAATCTGTAACATCTAGCCGCGCAAATCGACTCTTACTGTTACAGATCAAGACAAATAGACAGTCGGGCAAATAAGATCTCGATCTGTAACAGCAGGCGACCCAAAACGGACCCAGGTGTTACAGATTGAGATTGTTTTGGAGCAAGCGCGGCGCCGGCGGGCTATTCCACATTTAGCTCTTGCGTAACTGTGCATAGTGTATATATACTGTGCTTACCGGTTATATACACGTGTAGCCCAACAGCTAAGGAGCCGCTGTGGACATCATCCTATCCAATTCGAGCGACAAGCCCATCTACGAACAGATATCCTCACAGGTCAAAGCTCAGATCCTTTCGGGCACGCTCGCTGCGGGAGCCAAACTCCCCAGCATCCGCTCACTCGCGAGCGACCTGGGTGTGAGCGTCATCACCACCAAGCGTGCCTACGCCGACCTGGAGCAGCTCGGGTTTATCTGCACCGTGCAGGGCAAGGGCTGTTTTGTCGCCGAGGGCAACCAAGAACTCTTGCGCGAAAACCAGCTCTGCCATATCGAAGAGCTACTTGCGAAAGCGGCAAGCCAAGCCGAAGCCTTGGGCGTCACGCGCGACAAGCTGCACGAGATGCTCGACCTCGTAGCCCCCGAAACCATGCAGTAGCCATCTGCAAGAAAGGCTATACCATGCAAAACTTGCTAGAAATCAAAGGTGCATCGCGCCGCGTGAGCGACCGCTTTTCGCTACGCGACGTCACGCTCGGCGTAGAGCCCGGCCAGATCGTCGGCTTTGTGGGCGCAAACGGCGCCGGCAAGACAACGACCATTCGCGCCGCGCTCGGGCTTATCAAACTCGATGCCGGCGAGGTGCACCTGTTTGGGCAGCGCTATGGCGCCGACGCGCCCGACGAGACTCAGCGCCACCTGCGCTCCCGCATCGGCCTCGTCCTGGACACGTGTCCCTTCCCCTCCACGCTCAAGGTGGGCCAGGTCGAGAGGCTCGTAGGCCCGGCATATCCCACATGGAGCTGCGAAACGTTCGCCGGATTCATCGACCGATTTGGCCTCGATCCCAAGGCCAAGGTCAAGGACCTCTCCCGCGGCATGGGCATGAAGCTGCAGCTCGCCTGCGCGCTCAGCCACAATGCCAAGCTGCTCGTTTTGGACGAAGCCACCGCGGGCCTCGATCCCATGGCGCGCGAGGAGCTGCTCGATGAGCTGCTCGCCTTTGTTTCCGACGGCCAGCGCAGCGTGCTGCTCTCGAGCCATATTACGTCCGACCTCGATCGCGCCGCCGACCGCGTCATCTGCATCGATAACGGTTCGATTGTGTTTGACCTGCCGCGCGAGGACATTACCGACCGCGCTGGCATCGCCCATTGCACGCAGGCACAGGCCGCCGAGCTTATGGCTTGCGTCGAAGGCGCCCGTGCCGCCCACCACGCCTATAGCGTGGACGTGCTCGTGCCCAACCGTCGCGATACGCTCGAGGCCTTTCCCGAGATTCCCTGCGATCGGGCAACCATTGATGACTATCTTCGCCTCATACTGAAAGGGGCTTCGAAATGAAACGAGCCTTTATGTCCGAGCTCGCCATCGTTCGCACGCTTGTCCCGAGCATTGCGGGCGTCGGCTTGTTCATCTTCATCGTGCTGACGCTCGCCAACGCGTCGGATGGCGATGCCGGTATAAGCGCCGGTGCCGGCGCCGTCAGTGCCATGTCGCCCATCATATTCATGAACTCACTGGCCGGTTTCGACAATCAAAACGGTTGGGAGCGTTATCGGGCAACGCTGCCCTTCTCGCGCAAAGACATCATCTGTGCACGCTATCTGAGCGTTATTGTCTTCTCCGCCGTCATGGCATGTGCAGCTACGCTTTTGAGTATCGTCGCCATCCCGCTCTTCAACAGCGCGGGCATTCCTTCGACGGGACAGACGGTCTTTGAAATCGCAATCGCCTCGGCAGCATCGATGCTCATCTCCCTCATGATGGTGTTCCTGGCACAGCCGCTGTTCTTTCGATTTGGACACATGGAGGCGCTACGCCTATCCGTTGGCCTGTTTGCCCTGCTTGGTTGCGGCACCATGGCCACGCTGAGCTCCTCCAACCCCATCAGCAACTGGCTCATGTCGATTGCCGGGGCGAATCCCGATCCCGCCGTTCTTGGCTGTCTGTGCGCAGGAATTGCCGCGCTTGCCCTCGCGCTATGTGCAATCAGCTGCACCGTCAGCACCAAGGTCTATCGGGCGCGCGACCTGTAGCCACGCGTGTCTCAATCCACGAAGGGCGTGATCGCCCCCTCCCCGTAAATCCATGGCAAACGGCATGTCCCCGGCGTGCGCCACCGTACTACTTGCGCAGTGGCTTGGGCAGCGGAATGCCCGCCGCAATGACCGCGGCGATGATCATGCAGACAATGCCCTTGAGCGGGAAGCACATGAGCAGCAGGCCCACGACCATGACGGGCTGGCGCATGACGGCGCCCATCGTCGATGCCGTGCAGACGGCGACGCAAAAGACCGGATCGGCGCCGGTGAGGATGGCAAGCCCGTAGCCCAGGCTTACGCCCGAGAAGATAACCGGGAAGAAGTGGCCGCCGCGCCAACCAAGGTTGATGAGGGCGGGCGTCAGCATGGCCTTAACAAGACCGGTCGCGATAAGCACGCCGGCGGGGATGGTCAGATAGGTCTCCATGAGCACGTCGGCTTGGGTCTCGCCGGCAAACATGGTGTAGGGCAAAACCGTGCCGCAGATAGCGAGGGCCAGACCAGCCAGCATTGCCTTGACGACAGGACGCTCCCCTATGGCATGGGACAGCGCCTCGCTTGCGTGCTCAGAGACAAAGTACAGCCAGCCGCAGATTGTTCCGATCAGCGACAGAGGAATGAGCCAGGTAAGCTCCAGGTTGCCCACCTCGGCGGACTCGAACCTGGGCATGCCCATGCCGCCGCCCACAAGCTGGCCAAGCAGCAGGTAGGTGCCCAGACCGCCGGCAATCGCAATGCCGTAGACCACGGTCTTTTGCGCCTTGGGCAGCTTGATGGTGATCTCGTCGGACGCGGAATCCCCATCGTCGCCGGCGCCCTGGCCGTCGGCACTACCGGCGAGCGGCGCCACAAAGCCAAAGACGGGCGCGGTAAAGAGCGCCGTCAGCGCGGCCTGGGTGCCCAGCAGCGTGAGCTCCCTAAACTCGGCGCCAAAGCGGCGCATGCGGTCGCCGACCCAGCTGCACAGACCCGCGATAACGCCGGTCAGGCCGGCCTCCGGTCCAATACTTCCGCCAAACAGCAGCGGCAGCAATGCCGCGAGCGAAAGCTTGCCCAGGTTGTCGTACGGGTAGCGCCCGTCTTGTTTGACCTTGGCCATCACCTGGTTGAGGTCATCGGTCTTGGTGCCCGTAATCTTTTCGTACAGACCGATCAGCAGGCCGCCCAGCAAGCAGACAAAAAACGGGTACGGCAGAAAACCGAACGGGCCGCTCGCGAGCTCAGGCGAAGCGACGCCCAGCGCGTGCGGAATCTCGGTCCATAGATAGTCGACACCGTGCTCCATCGCAAAAAAGAACAGCCAGACCGCGGCGCCTGCGAACGCACCGGTCACGGCAACGCTAACTAAAAACAGCGCACGGTTTTTGGGTTTTGCAAGACTATCCATCGGGACCTCCCGTGGTCAAATTCGGCAAAGATACGTTTTTTTGTAGAGCGAGCGTTGCCCGAACGAGCCAACCGTCTGCGCTGCAAACGGCACCATTGGGAGTCATAGTGGGGCAGGCTCAAGACTTATCCGTTGATAATCGAGGCAATCTCGCGCAAATCGTCGGCAAAGTAGATTCCGTGCTGGCGCTGCGGGCTCGAAAGTCCTTTATCAATCATGTGTCCGAGCAGCGCCTTGAGATCGTTGTAGTAACCGTCCAGGTTATACAGGATGCACGGCGCGCTCAGATGCCCCAGCGACACGGCCGACATGACCTCGGCAATCTCCTCGAGCGTACCCGTCCCGCCGGGAAAGGCAATGAAGGCATCACCAAGCTCGATCATCTTGGCCTTGCGCTCGGCCATATCGCTCGTCACGATAAGGTCGTCGATACCATCGTGCTGAAACTCTGCCTCGATAAAAAAGCTCGGCTCCACACCGGTCACGTGCCCGCCCGCATCGAGCACGCTATCGGCGAGCGCGCCCATCAGGCCCGACTTGGACCCGCCGTACACCAGCGCGTGGCCACTGCGGCCAATCCAGGTGCCAAGCTGCCGCACCGCAGGCAGAAACGCCGGGTCGTTACCGACGCTGGCGCCCAGGTATACCGTGATATTCATATTCGGTCCCCCTCATTGTGACGCGCGGCGCACGTTCTAGCGCTGGCGTCGGCGATATTCGCGCACGCGGCGCGACAGGTCGGCGAGCTCATCGCGGTCGAGCTCTTCCAAATGCTCCAGATCGTCCATAAAGCGCGCCATGGTGTCCTTTTGGCGCATCTTGATGAGCGTGTTGCAGTAGTTCACTGCCACGCCCGTGAGCATGGCGATGTAGAAGATGCTGATGACGCTCAGGACGACGGTGATAGCGCGGGCGACCGGCGTTTCGGCCGGGATATCGCCAAAACCGATCGTCGATACGGTCTCAAAGCTAAACCACAGGCCATCGCCAAACGTAAGGGTCGTGGGCTCGGACAGCCAGACGGCCGTCGAGCACAGCAGATAGAAGACGAGAAACAGGCCCGTGATGCGCGCAAAGCCAGCCTGGCGCAACACGTCAGCAAGCGTCCTCAACTTATTCATCGCGACCCCTTTTCCAGACGCCCAATCACATTCGCTCGTTATTGTCCCACACCCGGCACTTGGGGACGTTCCTTTTATGCCGGCAGAAAGGGACTGTCCCCAAGTGCCGGGCGGGGCCGTTTTGCGGTGCAGCTGCCGACTAGGCGGGCTGAGCTGGTATCCTTATGCGGTATTGTCTCGATTCGTTAGGATTGCATGTGAGAGCTTCCGCTGTCCTTCGTTCAGTTATATATCGCACCCTGGCCGTCGCGCTTGCCGCACTCGCCGTACTGAGCGCCGCCATGCCCGCCCCTGCCTTTGCCGCCGACTCCGACCAGCAGGTCAAGACGGTCCGCGTTGGCTGGCTCGTCAACAACAAAGGCTTCCAGGAAGGCACGCCGGGCGAGCGCCTCTCGGGATGGGGCTACGAGTACCTCCAGACCCTCTCGTATTACACAAAGGGCTGGCAATACGAATACGTTAGCGGCACCTTCTCCGAGCTTATGGACATGCTCGAGGCGGGCGAAATCGACCTCATGCCCAACATCTCGTATTCGGCAGAGCGCGAGCAGAAGCTGCTCTTTTCCTCGAACCCCGAGGGCACCGAGCGCTACTACATCTACGCCAGGCCCGATCGCGACGACCTTGCCAAGGGTGACCCCCAGGCGCTCCAAGGCCTCACCATCGGCTGAAACTCTGGCGTTATGCAAACTATCGTCGGCCAGCAG
>CAUGJN010000073.1 GCA_959599635.1 uncultured Collinsella sp. | reverse complement strand
GGGATTGGTCAATCTCGGCCGACTATATTTGGCTAAATTATTCCGGCGCTAACAGGCACCCCATCTCCCGCTATCGAGGTCTAATACTTTTCCCACTGCCACCCAAAAACTCATCCAACATTAATCTTGGCTCAAGAATCGCTTAATCTATAACCTGCACTATAGAGTTCGACCAAGGGCGGGCGGCACCGCGCAACGCAGGCCGACGAACGCAACGCTCGCGCCCGGGCAGGTCGCCCGGCGTCGCGCCCATCGAACGAAAGGACAGGTCATGGACGACCTCGAAAAAGTTGAAACCATCCGCACCAAGTGCAACGTGAGTTACACCGATGCCAAGGCGGCGCTCGACGCTGCCGACGGCAACGTTTTGGATGCCATCATTTGGCTCGAGTCGCAGGGCAAGACCCAGACCACGTCGGCGCATGCCGCCACCGAGTCCGCGCCAGTCGATGAGCCCTCGGCCGAGATGGTCGCCGCGCAGGCAGCCTACGAAAAGTCGAGTGAAAAGACCGACTTCTCCAAGAAGATGGACAGCGTGTGGGAGTACCTCAAAAAGCTCTTCCGCCTGAGTCTGGACACCAAGTTTATCGCCACGCGCCGCGATGCGATCATCCTCAACATCCCCATCCTGATTCCCATCGTCGCGCTGTTTGCCTGGGGCGCCACGATATGGCTGATGCTGATTGGCCTGTTCTTTGGCATGCGCTACCGCATCGACAGCGACGGCGACGTGCCCGGCAGCATCAACAACCTTATGGATAGCGCTGCTAACGCCGCGGACGACATCAAGCAAAATCTCAACGACGACAAGTAATCGCAGACGGGGGCACGCATGGCACGAATCCTGATCGTAGAGGACGAGGAGAAAATCGCCCGCTTTGTGACACTCGAGCTGGAGCACGAGGGCTACCAGGTGGAGCACGCCGCCGACGGACGCACCGCCGTTGACCTGGCGTTGGAGCGCGACTACGATCTGATTCTGCTCGATGTACTGTTGCCGCAGCTCAACGGCATGGAGGTGCTGCGGCGCATACGCAAGCACAAGGATGCGCCAGTGATCATGGTCACCGCGCGCGATGCCGTGATGGACAAGGTTGCCGGGCTCGACGCCGGCGCCGACGATTACCTGACCAAGCCGTTTGCGATCGAGGAGCTGTTCGCACGGATCCGCGTGGCGCTGAAGCGCTCGGAAGCCGTGCGGGCGGCTTCGGGCGTTGGCGGCGGCGGGGCCGGGGCTGGCGTAGCGAGCGGCACGGCCGCCGGTATCGCCACAATGTCCCCGGCAACCGACACGGCCCAGACCGCTGCCGCGCCCTCCCCCGCCGCACTCGCCGTGGGTTCGGTCGCGCTCGATCCCGACCGCCGCGAAGTCACGGTCGGCGGCTCGCCCATCGCGCTCACGGCCCGCGAGTTCGACGTCCTCGCCCTGCTTATGACGCATGCCGAAACCGTGCTCACGCGCGAGCGCATCGCGCACGAGGCGCTGGGCTACGAATACGTAGGCGACACCAACAACGTCGACGTGCACATCGCGCACCTGCGCGCCAAGATCGAAGACGCCGGCGGTGCCCGCATCATCCAGACCGTGCGCGGGGTGGGCTATGTCTGCCGCGCGTAATGCCGAGGCCAAGCGCGTCACCTCCATCGCCCGCGCCATCAACTGGAGCTATATGTGGCGCCGCCTGATGAGCTACGTCTGGCTCGATCTGTTGCTGTTGGTTATTGCGGTGGCGATCCTCGTCTATGGATACAACCAGACGCTGCCCAACGGCGCGTTTACCGCAGGATGGATCCCCAGCGCCACCGTTCGCAGCATGTCGCTGACGCCCGCGCGCGGCTGGGACCTGACAACGCTCACCTATACCGTCGAGCTTGCGCGTACCACCAAGACTTTCCCCCTCGCGCAGGACCTCGTCACGCTATGGCCTCTCTACCTTGTAGTTGTGGGTTGGCAGGTCATCAGCGTGCTCAACATGCTCGGCGGCGCCCGCCGCGTGCGCCGCACCATGGCGCCGCTCAACGATCTGGCCCTGCGCGTGGACGAACTCGGCCGCATGCAGCTCTCCGGCGGCAAGATGGAAACGCTCGAGCAGGCCATCGAGCGCGCAAGCGTCGACTCGCCGAGCGTCACCACCGGCGACGCCGACCTGGCAAGCATCGAGGTCGCGCTCAACCGCCTGCTGCGCCAGATGCAAGAGGCCAAGCTGCAGCAGATGCGCTTTGTCAACGACGCGAGCCACGAGCTGCGCACGCCCATCGCGGTGATTCAGGGCTACGTGAACATGCTCGACCGCTGGGGCAAAGACGACCCGGACGTGCTGGCAGAATCCATCGCGTCCCTCAAGGCCGAAAGCGAGCACATGCAAGAGCTCGTGGAACAGCTGCTGTTTTTGGCACGCGGCGACGCCGGACGCACGGTCCTGCGGCGTGCGAATACCAACCTGGCCGCGCTGGTCGGCGAGGTATGCGAGGAGTCACAGATGATCGATGCCGCGCACACGTATCGACTGGCGTACGACGCTGCGCTTGTCAGCGACCCGCGCTGCGACGCGCCCGTTGACGTGGCGCTCGTGAAGCAGGCTCTGCGCGTGATCGTGCAAAACGCCGCCAAGTATTCGGACGCGGGCACGCCCATCTCGTTTGGCGTAGCGCCGGATGCGGGCGCAGGCACGATCGACATAAGTGTTGAGGACGAGGGTATCGGCATGAACCAGGAATCCGCAGCTCACGCGTTTGAACGGTTCTACCGCGCCGACAACGCACGCGATGCCGGCGCGCAGGGCTCGGGTCTGGGGCTTGCCATTGCCAAGTGGATCGTCGATAGCCATGGTGGTGTCATTGGCGTGACCTCAGTCGAGGGCGTCGGCAGCCGCTTTACGATTCGCCTGCCGCGGTAGGAAGCCCCTCGGCATAAAAAAGGGATAGGGCCAGGCGGCTCTATCCCTTTTTGCTAGCTATAGCAGCCTGTGCGCTACTCGCGGCACAGATGCACGGCGAAGCCGGCGAACTCGCGCTTAAAGTACACGAGCTTGGTGCCGCCGTCGGGCAGCAGCACGCGCGACTCCTCGTTGACCTCGAGCCCGCGCTCGGCAAACCACTTCTCGGCCGCATCGATGTCGTTGACGGCAAAGCCAATGTGGCCCTTGGTGCCACGACCGTTCTGCTTCATGACCTCGATCAGCGAATCGTTAAAGTACGAAACCGGGGTCTCGATAACGGGTAGGCCCATCATCGTCGAGAACAGCTCCGCGATCTCCAGGGCATCGGCCGGGTCGGTGGCGTTAATGCCCACGTGGGCGACGCGCATGCCAAAGAGCTCTACCGGGTTGGCGTTCTGCTCATTCATTACAGGCAGCGCCTACTGAGCCATAACGTCGAGAACGGCCTTCTCGGCAGCGACGCGGTTCATGCCGGTCATGAAGGGCACGCCGCTCACGTACGGGCAGGTGAGGCCCTCGGGGGCAACGGTGGTGGCGATCAGCAGGTCGGCGCCCTCGTCGCAAGCGTCCTTGGCCTCAGAGATGGCGCACTGCACGATCTCATACTTGCCGGCATAACCGTTGGCGTCGAGCATGGTAGCGACCTTCTGGGCAACGAGCGTGGAAGTAGCAGCGCCAGCACCGCAAGCCAAAACGATCTTCTTCATAGGTAATGTCTCCCTTCATGGTTTACTTTAGGTAAGTGTACCGCAGCGAGCGATGGCACTCAGCCTCGATGAGCTTTTATGCCAGTTTGCTTGCGCGCTGCGTATAATACATCTAGTACGTGTTGTCATACCGCTCGCTATATGAGCGACTAAGGATCCCAATATGCCCGATTCCCGCACACTCTGGACCGCCGTCGTTATCATCTGCATCGGCGTGTCGGTGTTCTTTAGCGTCAAAAAACGCACCACGTTCAAGCGTCTGCAGCAGCTTATGGCTGCCAAGCAGTGGGACGAGTTCGATCGTTTGCTCGACGGCAAACTCACCAGCATGCTGTACCCGCGCTACAACCGCGACTACCTGCGTCTGAACTCCTATCTGCTGCGCGAGGACCACAAGCGCGCCAATGAGATGTTCGATTTGCTGCTGGGGCTCAATCTGCCCAAGATGCAGCGCGTCGACCTGGTGATTAAGGCCTTTAACTACTATGCTGGCCAGGAGGACCGCAAAAAGTCCAAGGAGCTTCTGCACGAGATCAAGGGCTTTGAGGGCGGTCAGGCCGAGGCGGTCGCACACGAATGCCAGCTGATGTACGACACGATGATCCTCAAGCGCCACAACGACATTCCCGAGCTGGAGCGCATGCTCAAGGAAGCCGGTGACGACAAGGTTAAGAGCTGCCGCCTGGAATACCTGCTAGCCCTGCAGTACCAGAACAAGGGCGACGAGGCCAAGTTCGCCGAGTACTTGGAAAAGTCGGGCCAACACTCGATGGCCGTCAACGCGTAACGGACGGCTTGTGCTAGACTTCTAGTCTCACGGGGGCGTGGCGGAATTGGCATACGCAGGGGACTTAAAATCCCTCGCCGCAAGGATTGTGGGTTCGAGTCCCACCGCCCCTACCATGTAGTGCTTACGAGCCCGTGTCCCCCAGGGAGGCGGGCTCATTTCTTTAAGATGCCGGTGGGGCTCGAACCCGCGAGGGGGCGAGCGTCAAGCGGACGCGCAGCGTCCGTAGCGAGCCGGCGAGGACGCCGGCAGGCAGCCGAAGCCGGTGCGGATTTGCGCAACAAATACGCAGATGTCCCACCGCCCCTACCATTTGGCTTTTACGGGCCCGTGCCCCCTGGGGATGCGGGCTCGTTTCTTCTGGATGCCGTTAAGCCTCTAAGTTGCGATGGAATAGTTCCTGTTTTGGCAGTTTATCAGCCCATTTAGGAACTATTTCACCGCAACTTATGAGGGGATGGTTAAAGGGCGCTGAGGCTGGGGGTCCAGCCGATGGTGGGTAGCTCACCGTCGAGAACCTCGTTAATGGTGGCGGCCATGCCGGCAAGCAGGCTGTTCTCGCTTACGGTGAGCGTGTCGTAGCCGCCGGCTCGCATAAGCTCGCGAATCACCACGGCACCAGCCAAGATCACGCCCGCGCGTTTGGGCTGTACACCCGGTAGCGCGGCGATGCCTTCCGCGTCCAACACAGACATGCGCTCGATAGCGGCCGAGACCTGCTCCAGCGACAGCTCGCGTAGGTGCACAAAGCTCGAATCGTACGGTTCCAGCTCGTGGACCAGAGCCACCAGCGTAGTCACCGTGCCGCCCACCGCGACTAAGCGTTCGGCGCGCTCAAAGTCGACAGGCAGGCCCTCAAAATAGGCGGCGAACTGCTCGCCTGCCCACGCGACAGCGGCAGCAAGCTCGCCATCCGCGGGCGGCAACGCGGAGAAAAAGCGCTCCGTCACGCGACGGCAACCGATGTCCAGCGAGCGCGTTCCCTCCAGCGCAAAGACGCTGCACTCCGGAGCGTATACGCCCGTCGCGAGCTCCGTGGAGCCGCCGCCCGAATCTGCGACGATGATGCGCTCGCCGGCAAAGTCGTGCGCCACGCCAAAAAATGTCAGGCGCGCCTCGACCTCGCCCGGAATCACCTGTGGTTTGAGCCCCAACTCGCGCAGGCCGTCCAGCAGCAGCGCGGCATTGGACGCATCGCGCGCGGCACTCGTGCACGTGGTGCAGACGCACACGGCCCCAAAGGCACGGGCCTCGTCCACAAACATGCGGCACGCAGCGAGCACACGCTCGACAGCCGCCTCGCAGAAGCGCCCCGTCGCGTCCACGCCCTCGCCCAGGTCGGTAATCTCGGTATGCTTGGACGATTCCACAATCGCTCCGCCCTCGACCTGGGCCAACACCAGTCGCGACGACACCGTTCCCAGGTCGATCGCGGCCACCTTATAGCGTTTGCAATTTGTCATTGCGGGCTCCCCTCCGAGCGCTATTTGCCGTTGGACACGACCGTCTGGCCCTCGACGCCGTTAAACCCAAACAGCATGTCGAGCGCCTGGATGTACCACGGCGCGTCCTTGCCGACTTCTTCGATTTCCTTGGCCACTTCGCTGGCCTTCTTGGCGTTTGAGGACTTTTTGCTCGACGACGAGTCAGAATCGTCGTCCAAGCCTAGCACGTCAATCTTCTTCTCGCCGGGCATCACCAAGCCCAGGTCCTCGGACGCCGCGTCCTTGATACCCTCCTCCGAGAGCAGCTTGTCGACGCTTTTTTGCAGCTCATCATTGTATTGCTGGCGAATCTCGACCTGCTTGGCCAAGATATCGCTCGAACGCTTTGCCACGTACAGATCGCGCACGGGGAAATACAGGCTCACGAGCACCAGCGCCACCACGATACCGATAAACAGCGGACGCAGAGGGCCATGCGTAAAGTCATAGATCGCCTTGACCACCGCGTTGTCGTTGGCGTAATGCATAAAGTCCGAGCCCGAAAGACGGTTCGAGGGCCTACTCGATTTGTCGTGTGCTTGAGTCGAGGGACGCGACGCATGCGACGAACGTGCCGGGCGCACCGGTCCATCTGCCAAGGTATTTGATTGAGCATTGGGGCGCGAGGTACTTGTCGGGCGCTGCGCGGGGCGGTCGACGCCGGCGTAGGCGGACCCACCGAGCTGCACCGTGCGCGCACGGCGAGGCGACGGCTCGCGCGAACCGGCGGAATAGTGCCTGTTGTCGTAAATCTGATCCATGTGCGCCTTGTGCGGTTGAGGTTTGTTTGCGCTAAGTCCTTTAGTTATAGCACGAGCGCCCGCACCGCCTTCGCCAGCCTTTGCTCGACATAAAAAAGGCGCTGAGCCATATGGCCCAGCGCCCACAGCGCTTTGCGGCGTCCAGCCAAGGCGGGGCGGAACCGAGTCAGCCTCCTCCTCGCCAAATTCGCCCGTTTAGCGAATGTTGTAGAACGCGGCCTTACCGGCGTAGCGCGCGCTGCCCTCGAGCTCGTCCTCGATGCGGATGAGCTGGTTGTACTTGGCAATACGGTCGCTGCGGCACGGGGCGCCCGACTTGATCTGGCCGGCATTGACGCCCACGACCAGGTCGGCGATCGTGGAATCCTCGGTCTCGCCGGAGCGGTGGCTCACGATGCAGGCGTAGCCGGCCTCCTTGGCGGTCTCGATGGCCTCGAGCGACTCGGTGAGCGTGCCGATCTGGTTGACCTTGACCAGGATCGCGTTGGCGGCGCCCAGCTTGATGCCCTTCTTGAGGCGCTCGGTGTTGGTGACGAACAGGTCGTCGCCCACCAGCTGCACCTTGTTGCCAATGCGGCGGGTCAGCTCGACCCAGCCGTCCCAGTCCTCCTCGGCCATGCCGTCCTCGATGGAGATGATGGGATAGGTGTCGACGAGCTTCTCCCAGTAATCGACCATCTGGGCACTCGTGTACTCCACGCCCTCGCCCTTGAGCTCGTACATGCCGGTCTCGGCGTTGTAGAACTCGGTCGAGGCCGGGTCCATGGCGTACATGAAGTCGACACCGGGCTTAAAGCCGGCCTTCTCCACGGCCTTGGTGATGTACTCGAACGGCTCGGCGTTGGTCTTGAGGTTGGGGGCAAAGCCACCCTCGTCGCCCACGCCGCCGCCCAGGCCTGCCTCGTGCAGCACGCCCTTGAGGGTGTGGTATACCTCGGCGCACCAACGCAGGCCCTCGGTAAAGCTCGGGGCGCCCACCGGCATGATCATGAACTCCTGGAAGTCGACGTTGTTGTCGGCATGCACGCCGCCGTTGAGAATGTTCATCATGGGCGTGGGCAGCAGGTGGGCGTTGACGCCACCCAGGTACTGGTACAGCGAAAGACCCGCCGACTCGGCAGCGGCGCGGGCAACTGCCAGCGACACGCCCAGAATGGCGTTGGCGCCGAGCTTGGTCTTGTTGGGGGTACCGTCCGCGGCAATCAGCGCGGCATCGACGGCGCGCTGGTCGAAGGCGTCGAGGCCCACGACGGCGTTAGCGCACTCGTTATTGACGTGCTCGACGGCCTGAGAGACGCCCTTGCCCAGGTAGCGGCTCTTGTCGCCATCGCGCAGCTCGCAGGCCTCAAAGGCGCCGGTCGAAGCACCCGAAGGCACCATTGCGCGGCCAAAGCTGCCGTCCTCGAGCACGACCTCGACCTCGACGGTGGGATTGCCGCGGCTGTCGAGCACCTCGCGACCGTAGACGTCCAAAATATCGCTCATGTTGTCTCCCTCTCACTTGGAAACGGGTTGAATGCTTGGCGACCGGCTGACCGTGCACCGTCGGTGCGCCTCCGTAAGTTAGCCATGTCGCACTTTTTGCATTATGCCCTAAGTTAGCCTAGGGATACACTTGATTTTCGAAAAATTTAGTGAGAACGATGAGGCGTGTCAGCCCGTCGTTCCCGCAGTCTTACTCCTCCGCCTTTGCGGCATCCCACAGGTCGTTAAGGCCGTGGGTCGAAAGCTCGGCAAGATCCACGTGGGCGTCAGCCGCCATCTGCTCCATCGCAGCCCAGCGGCGGCGGAACTTGGCCGTGCTCACGCGCAGGGCACTTTCGGCGTCAATCCCCTCTTTGCGCGCAACGTTGACTAGGGCAAAGAGCAGGTCGCCAAACTCCATCTCGCGCTCGGGCGAGCCGGGCTCCTCGGCCTCAAACTCGGCACGCTCCTCAGCTACCTCGTCCCACACATCCTGGACCGTCTCCCACTCAAAGCCCACGGCAGCCGCCTTGCGCGACACCTTCTGCGCCTGCATCAGCGCCGGCAGATGCGTGGGCACGCCGTCGAGCAGACCCTCGGGCGCAGCTTCGCCCGCTGCCACGGCCTTGTCCTTGGCAACCTTCTCGGCAAGCTTGACCTCATCCCAAATCTTGAGCACCTCGTCGGAGCTCTCGGCGTCCGCATCGCCAAACACGTGTGGGTGGCGGCGGATGAGCTTGGCGTCGATATCGCG
>CAUGJN010000072.1 GCA_959599635.1 uncultured Collinsella sp. | reverse complement strand
CCGAGTACTGGGGCAGCTATGTCGATCTTGGCGGCATGTTCCTGGAGGCCGTGCAGGGTCTCACCACCCTTAAGGTCTACCAGGCCGATCGAAGCTGGCACGAGCGCATCAACGCCGAGTCCGAGCGTTTCCGCACAGCGACCATGCACCTGCTGGTGATGCAGCTGCGCTCCATTTGCGTTATGGACCTGGTCGTCTATATGGGCGCCGCGCTCGGCATTATCGTGGCCGCACTGCAGCTCGCCACGGGCAAGATCGGCTTTGAGGCTGCCTTCCTCATCGTCTTTCTGTCACAGGAGTTCTTTTTGCCTATGCGCCGCCTGGGATCGCTGTTCCACACGGCCATGAACGGCATGGCCGCCTCGCGCCGCATGTTTGGCATTTTGGATACGCCCGAGCCCGAGCGCGGCGATGTTGAGCTTGACGGTCGCGGCGATATCGAGCTCGCGGGCGTGAGCTATGCATACGGCGACCGCACGGTGCTGGGCAGCGCCAGCGCGACCATTGCGCACGGCACGCTTGTGGCGCTCGTGGGCGAAAGCGGCGGCGGCAAGTCCACGCTTGCGGGGATCATCGCAGGCCGAAAGGATGCCTACCGTGGCAGCGTTCGCATCGGCGGCGTCGAGCTGCGCGATGCCACGGCCGCCTCACTCATGCGCGCCGTCACTCTGGTGCCCACCAACGGCTACCTGTTTGCCGGCACCCTGCGCGACAACCTACTGCTCGCCCAGCCCAACGCCACCGATGCCGAGCTCATGGATGCGCTCGACCGCACGCGCGTGGCGGCCTTTGTGCAGGCCAACGGCGGGCTCGACATGATGATTAACGAGGGCGGCACCAACCTTTCGGGTGGCCAGCGCCAGCGTGTGTGCATGGCGCGCGCCCTGCTACACGACTCGCCGATCTATGTGTTTGACGAGGCTACGAGTAACGTCGATGCCGCAAGCGAGGCCGCGATCGGCGAGGTCATCGCGTCGCTTGCCGGCAGACACACTGTAATTGTGGTGGCACACCGCCTGTCGACGATCGTAGACGCCGATCAGATTCTGGTGCTGGAGCGTGGCCGTATTGCCGAGCACGGGACTCACGGCGAGCTCTTGGCCGCCGCGGGCGCCTATGCGCGCATGTGGAACAGCCAGGAGCAACTCTCGGCATATGCGTATGCGGAGGGGGATGCCGAGGATGCCGGCGCGGTTGAGGCTGTTGGCGGCAGCGCCGCCTGTACCGATGGTCTCAACGATGCCGGCTCGCCTTCTGCTGCTGCGGCGCCTGACTCCGGCCGCGCCCGTCGCTCGGCGCCGTCCATCATGTGGCGCATGATGGGGCTCGTCCGACCGCTTGCCGGCTGGCTTGTGCTAGCCGTCGCGCTGGGCAGCATTGGCATGCTCACCGCCGCGTTCGTGCCGGCCTTTGGCGCCCTTGGCCTTATGGCCGCGCTGGGCCACAATGCCCTGGGCCTGGGCCTTATCGTCACATGCGTGGCCTGTGCCGCCTGCGGCATCGCACGCGGGCCGCTCCATTACGGCGAGCAGCTCTGCAACCACTACATCGCGTTCCGCCTACTCGCACACATTCGCGACCTGGTGTTTGGCGCCCTGCGCCAGCTCGCCCCCGCCAAGCTCGAGGGCCGCGGCAAGGGCGAGCTCGTGAGCCTGGTCACCTCGGATATCGAGCTGCTCGAGGTCTTCTACGCGCACACCATCTCGCCCATTGTCATCGCTCTGGTCTGCACCGTTGTGTTTGAGGGCTTTTTGCTGGCTGTGAGCCCCGAGCTCGCGGGCATCGCGCTCGTGGCCTACGCGGTCCTGGGCGTGCTACTGCCCCTGACCTCGGCCAAGGCATGCGGCACCACCGGCCGCCAGAGCCGCGAGGGCGCCGGTAAGCTGGGTGCCTTTGTGCTCGACAGTCTGCGCGGCGCATCCGAGACTATCCAGTTTGCCGGTGGCGCCGATCGCAGCCGTGCCCTGGGCAAGCTGACCGAGCAAGTCGGCGCCGTGGACGCGCGCCTCAAGCGCCGCCAAGCGGCCAGTGAGGCCGTAGCCGATGCGCTTATTCTTGCGGCCAATCTGGTGATGCTCGGACGTGCGCTGCAGCTGGTGGCTGCGGGAACGATTGACTTTGCCGCAGCGTTTGTCGCCGCCTTTACCTTTGTGTCGTCGTTTGGCTCGGTGATGGCCGTGAGCCGCCTGGGCGCCTCACTGCAGGAGACACTCGCCTCGGGCGCACGCGTGCTCGATTTGCTCGACGAGCAGCCCCAGTGCGCCGAGGTCGCCGACGGACAGGACGTTGAGTTTGCCGGCGCCGCAGCCGAGCATGTGAGCTTTAGCTATGCGGGCGGCGTGAACGCGGGCGGTGCGGGCGCCACAGAGCAGGTCGCGAACGACACCGCTGCGAGTCTCATCCTCGACGACGTGACTTGCACCTTTGCGCCCGGCACCATGACCTGCATCATGGGGCGCTCGGGTTCGGGCAAGTCGACGCTGCTTAAACTGCTCATGCGCTTTTGGGACCCCACCGCCGGCGCCATCGCGGTAAGCGGTGTCGACGCCCGCCGCATCAACACGACGAGCCTGCGCAGCCACGAGGCCTATATGACCCAGGACACACATCTGTTCTGCGGCACCGTGCGCGAGAACCTGCTGGTCGCGCGCGCCGGCGCCACCGATGCCGAGCTGCTCGACGCTTGCCGCTCCGCCTCACTCACCGCCCTCATCGACCGTCTGCCGCAGGGACTCGACACGCCCGTTGCCGAGCTGGGCGACTCGCTTTCGGGCGGCGAGCGCCAGCGCATCGGCCTTGCGCGCATCTTCCTCAACGACGCACCCTTCATCTTGCTCGACGAACCCACCAGCGCGCTCGATGCTCTCAACGAGGCGTCCGTGATGCAGGCAATCGACGAGCTCAAGCGCCGCGGCAAGACCATTGTGCTCGTGAGCCACCGTGCCAGCACCTGCGCGTTTGCCGATTTCTCGCTTTCGGTCGAGCACGGGAGGCTGAGCTAATGGCGCGCCCGGTCGACACACCGGAGCTGGCACGCAAACGTGAGCGCGAGGCCCAGATGGTGTCGCAGATGATTGCGCTATGGTGTCGTGGGCATCATGGCGGCGGGCATGCGGTCGAACAGACTGGCGACGATGAGTCCGTGCGCGTGAAGCTCGGCCTTCGGACCATTACGCTCTGCCCCGAATGCACCGAGCTGCAGAAATACGCCATCGCGCGCATTGAGCACTGCCCGCACATGGGCACCAAGACATTTTGCTCGGCCTGTCCTTCGCATTGTTACCGGCCTGCCATACGCGAGAAGATCCGCGAGGTCATGCGCTGGTCGGGACCGCGTATGATCCGCTATCGCCCCATCACCGCCGTGAGACACGCAATGGTAACAGTGCAGGCCAAACGCGCGGCGGCACGAAGCAAGTAGTCGCCGGCGCCGGCACGCGCCGCGCAGTCTTTCCGGTCGATTTCGAGCTCCGGCGTGCGCGGCGTGTTGAGGGCTGCACCATTACAATGGAGCGGATTCACCAAATGCAAAGGAGTCGCCATGCCCGCCTGCCCGCTGGTCGATTGCCATACCCACACCTCGTTCTCGGACGGGCACGCCTCGTTTGAGGACAACGTCCGTGCCGCCGCTGCTGCCGGATGCCGTGTCATGGTCTCGACCGACCACCTCACCCTGCCCGCCAGTATGGATGCTAACTGCGAGGTGCAGGTCGTCGAGGGCGACTTGCCGGCACATCGTCTGGCCTTTGAGGACGCCCGCAAACTCGCCGCGCAGATTGCGCCAGAGCTCACCTTTATCTACGGTTTTGAATGCGATTGGTACGAGGGCTGCGAACCCTTGGTAGAGCACTGGTCCCAGGGCGCCGTCGTACGTCTGGGCAGCGTGCACTGGATTGGCAACCCGGGAGATATTGCGGCAGGCGCCGCGGGCACGGCAGGGACAGAGGACGTCGCGCGCCCCGATACGCCCGACTCACGCTGCGGCTGGATCGACGACGACACTAACCTGCACGTTTGGGAAAACCTGGGGGTGCGCGGCGTGTGGGAGCGCTACGTCGACGACTGGTGCCGTGCTTGCGAAAGCTCACTCAACTTTGACGTGATGGCCCATCCCGACCTAGTCATGCGCTTTTCGAAGGACGGCTTTGCACCCGACTTTGATCCCGCGCCGTTTTGGGAGCAGATGGCCGAATGCGCCCACGATACGGGTCGCCGCGTTGAGGTCTCGACGGCTGCACCGCGCAAGGGCCTTGACGACTACTATCCCGCAACCGGCCTTTTGCGCTGTTTTGCCCATGCCGAGGTGCCCATTACCTTTGGCTCAGACGCGCACCGCGCCTGCGATATTTGTTGGAACATCCGCGAGGCCCAGGCCCACGCCTACGACTGCGGCTACCGGGCCTTCGATATCCCCCACCCCACCGGCGAATGGGAATCCACGCCCCTCGCCTAACTAGTCGTTTAAGAACGTCCCCAATGACTAGTGGCGGCGGGCGTTGAGTTCGCCGGCCAGTTCGTCGAGGGTGATGCCATAACGCTCAAGGGTTACGAGCAGGTGGTAGACCAGGTCGCCGGCCTCGTAGCGGATGTGGTCGTGATCGTTATCCTTGCAGGCCATGATGACCTCGCTCGCCTCCTCGGCAAGCTTCTTGAGCAGCTCGTCCTCGACGTCGGTCAGCAGACGGGCGGTATAGCTCTCCTCCGGCGACGCATCGCGACGACCGTGAATCACCTCGGCCAGT
Organism: uncultured Collinsella sp.; assembly: GCA_959599635.1. GTDB lineage: Bacteria > Actinomycetota > Coriobacteriia > Coriobacteriales > Coriobacteriaceae > Collinsella. The sequence goes on along the minus strand of CAUGJN010000072.1, from coordinate 4,157 downwards.
CCCGTCAGCGTCTCGCCGATATTTCCCGGCTGCACGTTAGCTGTTCTGACTCCCATGGTTATTTCCTCTCGTTACTGCAGCGTAAAGTAAGTACCGGTCTCATCGAACCGAGGCTTTGCGCCCTTTTTCTCAAAGAACTCAACGATGACGGCATGAGCCTCATCGAGCCTTTCCTTCTCGGCCTCGAGCCAAAGCGACTGCGCCCCGCAGGCATCAGTCAGGTGCACGCGGCATGGCACGCCCGCGCGGAGCAGCTCGGTGTTGCAGTCGGCGACCTCGAACGGCGTCACGACTTTCATCGCACTCCCCCTTCCACGCGCTTAAAGAAGCAGGTACGGTTGCCGGTATGGCAGGCCGGACCCGGAGAATCGACCTTGACCAGTAGCGTATCGCTATCGCAATCGGCCCAGAGCTCCTTGACCTCCTGCATGTTGCCGCTCGTCGCGCCCTTATTCCAGAGCTCCTGGCGGCTGCGGCTCCAAAACCACGTGGTGCCGGTCTTGAGCGTCAGCCCCACCGACTCCTCGTTCATCCAAGCAACCATAAGCACCTCGCCGGTGTCATATTGCTGAACCACACAAGGAATCAGCCCGCGGGCGTCGTACGTAAGTTTTGAAGGATCGGTTATCTCTTCCATTTCTCTCCCCAAATTCAAACTTCGCAGGTCGGCGAGGGTTGTCCAGGTGCCCGAGATTCCGAGCGACAAGCCCGACGACGCGTACTTAAAGTACGCGAGGAGGGTTGGAGCCGGAAGGTCGGGCGCCTGGGCAAGCCGCAGCGCTAGAAGTCCAACCTGACAGGGATGCCTTGAGAGGCCATATATTCTTTGACTTCGCGAATGCTGAAGGTTCCAAAGTGAAAGACGCTTGCTGCCAGCACGGCATCCGCCTCGCCCTCGATCACGCCCTCGGCAAAATGCTCGAGCGTGCCCACGCCACCGCTCGCGATGACGGGGATTGGCACCGCGCGCGCCACGGCGCGGGTGAGCGCCAGGTCAAAGCCGGCCTTGGTGCCGTCGCGATCCATGCTGGTGAGCAAGATCTCGCCGGCGCCGCGGCGAGACGCCTCCTCGGCCCACGCCACCGCGTCGATACCCGTGGCGTTGCGGCCTCCCGCGGTAAAAACCTCCCACTTGTCGGCACCCGGCTGCCCGGGCAGGCCGACGCGCTTGGCATCGATCGCCACGACCACGGCCTGGCTGCCAAACGCCGCGGCGGCCTGGCTGATCAACGACGGATCGCGCACGGCGGCAGAGTTAAGCGACACCTTGTCGGCGCCGGCGGCAACCATGGTCCGCATGCCCGGCAAGTCGCGAAAGCCTCCTCCCACGGTATAGGGGATGGCGAGCTCCTCGGCCGCGTGCGCCGCCATCTCGATGGTCGTCGCGCGGTTGTCGCTCGTGGCGGTAATGTCCAGGAAGACGACCTCGTCTGCACCCTCGCGGTCGTAGGCGCGCGCCAGCTCCACCGGGTCGCCAGCATCGCGCAGGCTCACAAAGTTGACGCCTTTGACCACGCGGCCGTCCTTGACGTCCAAGCAGGGAATCACGCGCTTGGTAAGCATGGGCTACTCCTCCCCTCGGGCGGCGGCCAACGCCTGCACCAGCGTAAAGTTGCCCTCGTAGAGCGCGCGACCGGTGATGGCTCCCTCAATGGTATCCTCACCCACCGCGGCAAGCGCGCGGACATCGTCGAGCGTCGAGATGCCACCCGAAGCCACGACGGAAAATCCCGCGACCTCGGCCACATGGCGATACGCCGCCACATCGATGCCCGTCTGCATGCCATCGCGCGCGATGTCGGTATACACCAGATGCTTAAAGCTCAGCTCCGTGAGCTGCGCCACCGCATCGTCGAGTGCCACGCCCGCGCCATCGCGCCAGCCGTTCACCTTGACCTGACCGTCACGGGCGGCGATGTCTGCCACCAGCAGCCCGCCAAAGCCGCGCGCCGCCACCTCGGCAAAACCCGGCTCGGTCACCAGCACGGTGCCCAGCGCGATGCGGCGCGCGCCGTAGCCTGCCAGCTCGTCGATGCGCGCGAGCGAGCGAACGCCGCCGCCCACGTCCACGGACAGGCCGTCGACGCCGCAGATAGCCTTGATCGCCGCCGAGTTGGCCGCGCACGCGTCCTCGTCCTCGCCAAAGGCAGCGGACAGGTCGACGACGTGCACCCAGCTCGCACCCTGCTCGGCAAACGAGCGGGCGACGGCGACGGGGTCGTCGGAATATACCTTGCAGCGGCTGCGGTCGCCGCGTTCCAGGCGCACGACCTTGCCGCCGATCAGATCGATTGCGGGAAACAGGATCATCGGCCGGCCTCCTCGACGATGTTGACGAAGTTCTTAAGAATGCGCTGCCCCAGCGCTGAGGATTTCTCGGGATGAAACTGGCAGCCCCACACGTTGCCATGGCGCACGATGCACGGGAAGCTCCGCGTATAGTGCGTGCGCGCCAAGACGTCGGCGGCATCGACATCGTCGGCCACCGCGTAGCTGTGGGTGAAGTACACATTGGCGCCCTCGGCAAAACCGGCGAGCAGCGGGTCGGCCGCACCGGCGGGCGTCATGTGCACCTGGTCCCAGCCCACGTGCGGGACCTTCAGGCGACTCGATTCCAAGCGCGTACACGAGCCGCGCATGATGCCCAGGCCATCGACCCAGGGGGCACCAGCCTGCCCGGAGGCGTCGCCGTCCGCGGCAACACCCTCGCCCGCAGGAACGCCCTCGTTGCCGCGCTCAAAAAAGAGCTGAAGGCCCAGGCAGATGCCGAGCAGCGGAGTTCCGGCGGCAACGGCGTCGAGCACCGCGTCCGCCTCGCCGCTCTCGCGCATAAAGGCAATCGCGTCGTAGAACGCACCCACGCCCGGGATAACCAGGCCGTCGGCGTTGCGGATCTGCTCCGGATCGTCCGACGTGCAGGCGGCGGCACCGGCGCGCGCGAGCCCGCGCACGACGCTCGACAAGTTGCCCTTGTGGTAGTCGACCACCACGATCTTCGGTTCGCCCACGCGACCCTCCCTTTTCCTTCGTCCAAAACCACCACAAAGGTGCCTATCCCCTTTGTGGTGGTTTTTGCCTATGCGGCGGTTACAGCGAGCCCTTGGTGCTGGGGATGCCCTGCACACGGGGATCGAGCTCGCAGGCGTGACGCATCGTGCGGCCCACGGCCTTAAAGGCGGCCTCGATAATGTGATGCGAGTTGCCGCCCGCCAGCTCGCGCACGTGCAGCGTGAGCTTGGCGTCGCGCGCGAAGGCGTAGAAGAACTCGACGGCTAGCTCGGTATCGAAACCGCCCACGCGCTCAGTCGGCACGGGCAGCTCGCAGTAGGCCTGCCCGCGACCCGAGATGTCCACGGCGGCCATCACAAGCGTCTCGTCCATGGCGATCGCCGCGTCGGCAAAGCGTGTAATGCCCGCCTTGTCACCCAGCGCCCGGCAGAACGCCTCACCCAGCACAATGCCCGTATCCTCAACGGTGTGGTGCGCGTCGACTTCCACGTCGCCCACTGCGCGCACCGTCAAATCAAACAAACCATGGCGGCCAAAGGCGTTGAGCATGTGGTCGAAAAACGGCACGCCGGTCGAGATATCGCACGTACCGGTTCCATCCAGGTCGAGCTTGACGACGATATCGGTCTCCCCCGTCTTACGGGTTGCCTCGGCATAACGGCCCATCTACATCTCCTCCTTCACCAGCGCGGCAAACGCAGCCAGCACCTCGTCGTTTTCCCGCGGCGTGCCCACGGTAATGCGCAGACAGTCCGCAAGCCCCGGCGCATAGCTAAAGTCGCGCACCAAAATCGAATACTCATCGCGCAGACGCTCGCGCACGCGCGTGGCGTGCGGCGTACGCACGAGCATAAAGTTCGCCGCGCTCGGCCATGCCTCCACGGGCAAGCCCTCGGCAGCCATTGCGCGTAGGGCGCACAGCTCGCGCTCGCGCTCGGATGCAACCTGCGCCACCACGGGCGCGTATGCATCGCGGGCACGCACGCAGGCAAGCGCTGCGGCCTGGCTCAGCACGTTGACCGAGTAGATCTGGCGAATCGCCGCGAACACGTCGATGACCTCGGACGCCGCGATCACATAGCCCAGACGTGTGCCGGCGGCGCCAAACGCCTTGGACAGCGTGTGCAGAATCACCAGGTTGGGATGCT
>CAUGJN010000071.1 GCA_959599635.1 uncultured Collinsella sp. | reverse complement strand
TCTTCCTCGACCTCGATGGCGTTGACCGGGCACACGTCCATGCACGCGGTGCAGCCACTCTTTTCGTTTTTGCAGGTCAAGCACAGAATGGTGTTGCCGCGCGGACGCTCCTTGTAGTCAGCAGGATTCCACTGCGGCGCCGACGGATCGAGCGCATCGGTCACACCGCCAAGCGGGTTTTTAAGAAAGTCGAAACCCTTACTGATCTCGATAATGTCATCAAACAGATCGTGTTCCTGCGCCATGCGCGGCCCCTCCCTGAGCAGTGCAAACAAGCAAGAGATAATGATACGCTATCGGCCCACGCCTCGGGCAAATTACACGCGGAGCATCTTTGCGGCAAATAGCCCATGGCCTATCGCCGCCTCGATTGCACAAGGCCAATCAAGCGCCAAACTATGCCTCCCGCATGAGCTCGACGAGCTTTTGTTTGGTCACCTTGGCCTGCTCGTTGGCCATATTGCGTTCGTTTCTAAAGACAGCATTTGCAACACCCTGCAAATCGGCATCGGTAATCTCATCAAGCCCCAGCTCCTCAAGCGTCGTCGGCAGACCGACGCGCTGGCAAAACTCGAGCACCTGATCAAGCTCGGGCGCACGCTCCAGGCGCAGCTGCACCACCAGACCAAATGCCACGGCCTCACCGTGCATGGCCTTGCACTCGGGCAGAATCGTCAGGCCGTTGGCGATCGCATGCGCCAGCGCCAAACCGCCGCTCTCAAAGCCGACGCCCGAGAGCAGAATATTGCACTCGATCAGGCGTTCAACCGCTGGCGATGTACGTCCCTTTTTGAGATCGCGCTTGGCAGCGACGCCGCATTCCATAAGCGTGTCGTAGCAGGCACGTGCCGCGACCAGTGCCAAGTGCCCCGGTGCGCCACCGTGCTCGTTCGCACCTCTCGCCGCGGCGCACGAACGCGCCTCAAAGTACGTTGCCAGCGCGTCGCCCATACCGGCGACCGTCATGCGCAGTGGGGCCGCCGCGACCACGTTGGTATCGACCACGACCAGGTCTGGATTCTTCTCGAGCATCAGATAGCGGTCGAACGACCCGTCCTCGTGATACAACACCGAAATCGCGCTGCACGGACCATCCATCGAGGCCGCCGTGGGACATACGCACAACGGCAGCTCAGCATAAAACGCAACGGCCTTTGCGATATCGAGCATCTTGCCGCCGCCAATGCCCACCACCATGTCGCAATACTCGGCCCGGGCTTCCTTGGCCATTTCGACAACGGCATCTTCCGTACACGGACCGTTGTAAATTTTAAAGAACGGCTCGCTTAGATCTTCATCCAGAAATCCATCGACGATCTGCCTGCACAGCCGATCCTCGGTGCCCTGGTCAAACAAGACATAGGCAGCGCAGCCCAACCATGACAAATACCTGCCCTGACGCGAAAGTTCGCCCGGCCCCTGAACATACCGGCCAGGACCACCGTAAACCATAGGAAGCGCCATACGAGAATCCGCCCTTCATCAAACAACGATTGGTGCAAAGTAACCTGACCCCCTTGCACCAACTTGGTGCGATGGGGTCAGGTCAGTTTGCACCATAGCAAAAAAGGGGCAAAGCCATCTGCTTGCTTTGCCCCTTCCTTAGCTTGATTTACTCATCCATGAGATAGTAGTGGCCCAGAGCGTCGGCACCCAGGATGGCGTTTGCGACCATCTCGGGCGTCACCTCAAACGGCATGTTGCACATAGTGTCATCCGGCGCGCAGGCGGCCTCGGCAACAATCATGGCCTGCTCACGTGTAAGCTCGGCAACGCCAAGTTCCTTCATCGTGACCGGCAGGCCCAGCTCAATGCAGAAGCCCAAGACTTCCTCGAGTTTCTCAGTCGGAGCATCCTCGAGTACCAGCTGAACGATGGTGCCAAAGGCGACCTTCTCGCCGTGATACATGCCGTGGCACTCGGGCAGCATCGTCAGACCATTGTGGATGGCATGAGCAGCAGCAAGGCCCGAGCTCTCAAAGCCAATGCCCGAAAGCAGCGTGTTGGCCTCGATGATGTGCTCCACGGCAGGCGTGAGCGCACCCTTCTCCAGCGCGACCTTGGCCTTGACGCCATCGGCCATAAGCGTCTCGTAGCAGAGCTTGGCGAGCGCCAGGCCGGCCATGCCACCCTTGCCGCCGGCGCAAGTGCCGCCGTCGGCATCGTGCGTCGCCTGGGCCTCAAAGTAGGTTGCGAGCGCATCGCCCATACCGGAAACCGTCAGGCGCACCGGGCTCGCCGCGATAACCGTCGTATCCATAAGAACGATATTGGGGTTTGCCTTAAGGAAGAGGTACTTGTCGAACTGGCCGTCATCGGTGTAGAGCACCGAAAGTGCCGAGCACGGTGCATCGGTCGAAGCGATGGTGGGGCAAATGATAACCGGGGACTCCAGGTAGTAGGCAACGGCCTTCGCGGTATCGAGGATCTTGCCGCCACCGACGCCCACGATGATGTCGCAACCGTTGTCGCGAGCGAGCGCAACCAGGCGGTCGACCTCGCCCTTGGAGCACTCGCCGTTAAAGTCCTCAAACAGCAGCTCGGCCTTAGCCTCGGCAAAACCGCCCTCGATCTTGGCGCCGACGCGCTTCTTGCCCGAAGGCGTCACGATGACGAGGGCCTTAGCGCCGAGCGGCTCGACATAAGAACCGAGCTTGGCCAGCTCGTCCGGGCCCTGGATATACTTGCTGGGGCTATTGAAAATTGCAGCCATTTTTATCCCATTCTCTAAAAAAGAAAGGGGCTCCGTACAGATACGTGCGGAGCCCCTCGTTACGATAACAAGAGTCGATTAGAAATCGATGTCGGTGTCGTAGTAGCAGGCCTTGAGGATCTTCTCGAAGTCGGCAGCCTTGGTCTCACGCGGGTTCTCCGGCGTGCAGGCGTCGGTCTCGGCGTTCGCGGCGATCTCGGGCAGCTTGGCGAGGAACTCCTCCTCGGAAACCATCTGCGGGTTCTCGGCGTCAACCTTCACGCCGCCATTCGCGTAATCCTTGATGGACTGCGGAATGTTGAGCTGGTCGTTGAGGTCGCGGATCTTCTGGACGAGCGCAGCGATGAGCTCCTCGTTGGTCTCGCCGGGAAGGTGCAGGATCTCCTTGGCCACGTAAGCGTAACGCTCGGCAGCACGGGGATCCTTGGAGTTCCACTGGATGACCTTGCCCAGGTACATGGCGTTAGCAGCACCGTGGATGATGTGGCCGTTCTCAAAGGCTGCACCGGTCTTGTGAGCCATGGAGTGAACGATGCCGAGCAGACCCGAGGAGAAGGCGATACCGGCGATGCACTGAGCCTCGTGCATGTGCTGACGGGCCTCATGGTCGCCAGCATAGGACTTGGGCAGCCACTCGACGATCTCGCGGATGCCGTGCAGGGCGTTGGCATCGGTGAACATAGAAGCGCAGGTGGAAACGTAGGCCTCCATGCAGTGGGTCAGAGCGTCCATGCCGGTGTGAGCGCAAAGCTTAGCAGGCATGGTGTAGGTGAGCTCGGGGTCGACGATGGCGACATCCGGGGTGATGTTGAAGTCGGCCAGCGGGTACTTGATGCCCTTGGCGTAGTCGGTGATGACGGAGAAGGCAGTGACCTCGGTAGCGGTACCGGAAGTAGAGGAGATGGCGCAGAAATGAGCCTTCTGACGCAGCTCAGGGAAGCTGAACGGCTGGATGATGTTATCGAAGGACTCCTCGGGATACTCATAGAAGACCCACATGGCCTTAGCGGCATCGATGGGCGAGCCGCCGCCGATGGCGATAATCCAGTCGGGCTCGAACTCGCGCATGGCCTCGGCGCCCTTCATGACCGTCTCGATGGACGGATCGGACTCGACGCCCTCGAACAGCTTGACCTCGAAGCCGCCCTCTTTGAGGTCGGCCTCAACGTCCTGCAAGAACCCGCCGCGGCGCATAGAGCTGCCGCCAGAAACGATGATGGCCTTCTTGCCCTTGAGGTTCTTCACCTCGTGGCGAGCGCCCTCACCAAAGTACAGATCGCGAGGATTGGTAAAACGTCCCATACTGTGCCTCCTAAACAAGCCCCTCTTAGACTTGCGTATATAACGGAGCACCCGATTGGCTCCGTTAGGACCGTTTTGCGCGTTGCCGGCGATGACAATGCGCGATGTCTAAACATCTCAACGCTCAGACAAACACTATTTTACCGTTCTGGTTGGTCAGTTATTCACCTAAAGACTCAAATGATGAAACGTTTTTTCTACCCCTGAAGACCCTCGTGGGGCATTCATACTCCCAAGCTGGGCAAACGTTTTATCAAGGTTGACCACATATCCCGGGCAGGACTGTGCCCCTCCAAAATGCGCCCCGTTCGCCGCCAAAAATCGACCGTTTGCGGCACCGTGATACCACTCAGTCGTCCAAGGTGCCGACATTTGTGCGACATCCGTCTTCGTGGTGCAAAGGTGCATGTCCAAGTGCGGCGCCCCCGGTGTGCCACATGCGGGTAAACTAGAACCTTATATAGAGACATTTGAACCCTAACCGCAGCAAAGGAGGCCCCATGGCATTCGATCCCATTCAAGAGGATTGCCATCGCCTCGTTCTTGAGGCCTTGCGCCGCGATAATATCCCGCTCACCGACGGTGCCGCCGTAGAGCGTCTGATGGAACAATTCACTCGCAACCCCGCGCCGCTCATCGTGCACGACCGCGACCGAGCTGGGCATCTGATTGCCAAGGTCGTCGAGGCTGTCGACTACCGCATTCCCTTTATCCCTGACGATACCCAGGCAGAGCAAGAAGAGACCGCTGCCGAGGACATGCTTTGCGAGGCAGCCGCGCTCGACCCGACCAACTGGGACGCTCAGCGCATGCTGACCGCCCTCACCGCCAACTCCAACGAGGAGTACGTACAGTACTTGGTATCCAAGCGCGATGAAGTCGAGCACGATCTGGCGCTCAAGATTGCCTCGGCGCAGGACCCCTACGAGCGCGAGGCCGCAGGCGACCTTATGCGCCGTCCCTACCTGCGCTGGCTTGCCGCCCTTGCGTCACGCGCCCTCATTAGCGGCCGCTATCGCATGTCGCTCGAAGCCGCGAATCGCAGCCTGGACTTTGCGCCCAACGACCTCGCCGGCGTCCGCCATACTGCGATGCTCGCCATGGCAAAGCTCGAATACCCCGCCGAGGAGCTCAAGCGCTTTCGCTCTGCCCACTCCGTCCCCTATCTCGCCAACACGCCGCTACGCCGTCGTCCCAAGGATGCAGAGCGTGACTTGGACCCGTGGACGCTCATCGCGCTGATGAGCGCTGCCTGGCGCGAGCTGGACTACGAGGGTGCCGAGCACTACCTGCGCATCCTTGCGCACTCGTGCCCGCACGCAGCCGAGGCGCTCTATTTCCAAACCGAGTTTCCCGATGGCGTCTATGCCCGCGTCAACGTGGGTGCAGGTTCCACCGACGAGCTTGTCCTTGCACTGTCCGAGGCGACGCCGGTACTGCAAGAGGGCTTGGGCGCCCCCGACAACGCCAGCTTTGCCGCCTGGGTCGCCACCAACGATATCGTGCGTTCCCAGATCGACGAGCGCATCCTGCGGGCGGCCGAGCAGGGCTTGCCGTTTAAGGGAGGAGACCTCTAATGGATCCGAGCGTCTACATCCCCGCCTACCTGGAGCGCGCCTACGTTGCGTCGCACCCCGAACTCACCGATGCAGCACGCGATCTTGTCCATAACGACGTGAGCGTCAACCCTCACAAGTATGCGCAGACCGAGCATGCCCAGGCGCTGCTGTCCTATGCCGGCGTCCACCGTCACCTGCTCGACGAGCTCCATCGTATCGAGGACATGGGCAGCGACGAAGAGTTTGAGCAGACGCGCAACCGCCTGTTCGACGATATGCGCGATGAGCTGCTCAAGATTGTCCGCATCGATGCGTATGTCGTCGATGCCCAGCTGCTCGCCATCATTTTGGCGGACACGCCCGTCGACGCCTGCCTGGGCGACCTGATGAAACTCGAGGCGACCACGGCCGATTACCTGCAGCAGAGCGTGCCCGGGTTCGATATGGAGGCCCCACACTACTGGGCCAACAAGGTTTTGACGGACGGCGCAACGGCGGCCGATCTCACCGTAAGCGAGCCGGCGCTTATCGGGTGGCTCCACACGCTCGAGGCCATCTCGCAGCTGTGCATGGCGAGCGCTCGTTACCGTGCTGCCGCCAACTATTCTCGCCGTGTTCTTAAGGCGGAAGGCTATCCCACCCGAGCTGCAGGCACCGTGCTACTCGCCCTCGCTCGCCTGGAAGACGAGGACGGCTTTTTTGCCCTGGCCCACCAGCTCGAGGAACAGATGGGGGCCGATGTCCTCGAGGACTCCCCCTGGTACCTGCTCGCCCGCACGATCTTGCTGTTCAAAACGAACAAGATGCGCCCGGCGACACGCGCGCTGCGCGAGTTTGCCAACCGCTGCGAGGGCGGCGCGTTCTTTTTGCTGAACCCCATGTATCAGACACCGTACCTTCCCTGCCGGCCTGAACCGCACGACCCCTGGGACCTTTCGCATCAGGCAGTTTGGGAAGCCGACGGCATCATCTCGGATACTCCCGACTTTGCCCCCTGGGCCAACGCTTGCGAAGACGTATCGCAGCTTGCCCAGGAATTTGCGCGCCGTTACGGCTTTTAACGGCGCAAACGCCACGACCATGTCATTCACGTTAGGAACGACTTCATGAACTTCCGCTCTTCTCTCGCCTGCACCTCGAGCGATATCGCCCGCTGGGGGCTGCGCTCCGTCCTTAAGCGCCAGGGCGGCGTACTCCCCGGCCGAATCGCCATGAAGATTGACCCCGAGCTGCTGAGCGACCTCGCGGGCCTTGTCGACCGCAGCGTGGTAATCACCGGCACCAACGGCAAGACCACCACCTCCAACCTCATCGCCGACGCCGTTGCCGCCAGCGGCGCCACCGTGGTATGCAACCGCGCCGGCAACAACATGGAGCCGGGCGTGGTGGGCGCGTTGCTCGAGGCGCGCGGCAACCTTAAGCGAACCGCCAGCAGCAAGCGTGTAGGCGTCTTTGAGTGCGACGAGCTCTACACGGTGCGCGTCCTGCCCAAGCTCAAGCCGACATACTTTGTGTTGCTCAACCTGTTCCGCGACCAGCTAGACCGCTACGGCGAGATCGACCATACCCAAGACGTCATCGCCCACGCGCTGGAGCTTTCGCCGGCAACGACGCTCATTTACAATGCAGACGACCCGCTGTGTGCCGCGATCGCCGCGCGCGTTCCCAACGCAAGCATCGCCTTTGGCATCGACGGCGCCACGGGCACCGAGTCCGACCGCATTAGCGACTCGCGTTTTTGCTCACAGTGCAACGCGCCGTTGGAGTACGACTATGTGCAGTACGGACAGCTCGGCGCATACCATTGCCCCTCGTGCGGCTGGGCCCGCCCTGCGCTTGTCCGTCGCGTAACGGGCGTGGAGCTCGGCTGCGACGGCTACGGCTTTGACCTTGTCTTTGGACCCGATACCGACGCACCCGCCACGCACATCGCCACGCGCTACAACGGCCTGTACATGGTCTACAACGTTGCCGCCGCCTTCTTTGCGGCGCGCGAGATGGGCGTGGACGCGGCACATCTGCAGCCCACGCTCGATGCCTACGTCCCCGCCGGCGGACGCATGGGCCGCTGGAACATTGCCAGCCGCACCGTCGAGGCAAACCTGGCCAAGAATCCCGTGGGCTTCGATCGTCAGATTCAGTCCATTAAAACGGCAGGCGGCAGGCTCTGTGCCTTCTTCCTCAACGACAACGACGCCGACGGCCACGATGTATCGTGGATCTACGACGTCGACTTCGAGCGCATCGCCGACACGCCGGGTCTTGTCGCCTTTGCCGGAGGCACGCGTGCGCACGACATGCAGGTGCGCCTCAAGTACGCCGGCATCGATGCCACGATTATCTCGAATGTCGAGCAGGCGATTGGTGCCGTGGCAGACGAGGCCGCCGGCGACACTTTCTATGCCGTCGCCAACTACACGGCCTTTCCGCCGCTGGTCAAGGAGCTCGACGGACTCAAAGGCACCGATACGAACTCGGTAGCCTCCCACGCCGTAACGCGCGCCGATGGCAGCGCTGTCCCCACCGATATTGCGCTGGTCGAGCTTTCGCGCCCGCTGCGCATCGTCTATCTGTACCCCGATGCCCTCAACCTCTATGCCGACGGCGGCAACGTCATTGCCCTCGAGCGCCGCTGCGCCTGGCGCGGCATCCCCGTTCGCGTGGACGAGGTCCGTATGGGCGAGACGCTCGATCTGCATGATGCCGATATCGTCATGATGGGCGGCGGCTCCGATCGCGACCAGCTGGCTGTGGCGCACGAGTTGCTCGCTCAAAAAGACAAGGTTGCGGCCTATGTTGAGGATGGCGGCGCACTGCTTGCCATCTGTGGCGGCTATCAGCTGCTCGGCCGTTCGTACTATATGGGCGAGGACCGCATCGAGGGTCTGGGCGTCATTGCCGCCGAAACCGTACGCGGCTCCGACCGCCTGATCGGCAACGTCGCCGTCAAGACCGACCTGGCACCCGAGCCCTTTGTGGGATTCGAGAACCATGGCGGCCGCACCCTGCTCGATACAGAGGCCACGCCGCTCGGAACGTCCGTCGTCGCGGGCACCGGCAACAACGGCGACGATGGCTTTGAGGGTCTCATCTACAAGGGAGTCATCGGCACGTACCTGCACGGACCAGCGCTACCCAAGAACCCCGAGCTCGCCGACTGGCTCATCGCCCACGCCCTTGAGCGCCGCGGCGATGCACAGACCAACGCTCTGCTGCCGCTCAAGTCCCTCGACGACACCTACGAGCACGCCGCCCACGACGCCGCGATGAAGCTCCTCCCCTAACCACCACAAAGGGGACAGGCACCTTTGTGGTGGTTTTGACCAGCCACGGTAGTTTGTCTCGATCTGTAACATCTAGGCCGTTGAAAGTCATCTTACTGTTACAGATTGAGATGTTCGTCCCGACGCCCGCCGTCTGTCTCGATCTGTAACAGATAGAGCCGATTTGCCCGCCCAGATGTTA
>CAUGJN010000070.1 GCA_959599635.1 uncultured Collinsella sp. | reverse complement strand
GCGCGCAGCGCTGTGTGGCGGCAAGGGGCATGACGGGACTCTCGAGTTTCCCCGCCCGGATGAGCTGGGTCGCATGCGAAGCTTCGCCGTAGAAATCATCGACCTCAAACGGGGCATTTATTTCGAGCATTCGTCCGTCGGAGCACTTCACATGGGCGAGTTCGGGGCGATGAAGGCGCTCGATTTCCAACGAGCCCCGCTCGCAGGCAATCGTTAAGCGGCTTTCATATGCTGCTTTGCCGTCGACCACCATATGAATGGGTATACCGCCGACACTCATATGGATCTCATCGGCCCAATCCACGCGGCCGCCCGATACGTCACGCCAGCGAACTTCACGGGACGAAACCTCGCACGCGCCCGCGAGCAAATCCTCAAACCAACCGACCGCATAGCAGCCCATGTCATATAGACAGCCACCCTGCAACGGGTCGAGCAGATAACTCGAAGGAGGCTCACCATAATCGAGTTTTTGCACGCTTTCAATCGAGACAATACGGCCGAGCTCGCCCGACGCAAGCAAGACCTTCACGCGAGTATGCATCGGACAAAACCGATTTTTCATCGCCTCCATAAACGGCACGCCGCACTCACGGGAAACGGAGGCGATCGCATGGGCCTCTTCTTCATTCAAAACGGCCGGCTTTTCGCACAGCACGGCCTTTCCCGCGCGCAGTGCCCGACAGACCCAATGCGCATGCATGCCATGTGGAAGAGCCAAGTAGATTGCGTCGACATCGGGGTCGGCAATCAGCGCATCATAAGCCGCATCGCCGCTATCGTCAGCCGTGGCATAACTGTGCGCGGCATCAATCGAAAACGCTCGGCAAAATTCCTCGACATGTGCAGGAGTGCGGCCGGCCGCAGCCACCAGCCGTGCCCCGTCGACCTTCTTGAGCGACGATGCAAATCGATGAGAAATGCGTCCAGCGCCCAAAACGCCCCAACGAACCTCACGTAAATCATCACATGAATCCCGATGGCCCACGACAGCCCCCTTCAGTTGCGGTGAAATAGTTCCTGTCGATGCCTTATTCTGCCGCAAGCAGGAACTATTCCACCGCAAGTTATAAAAGGGTCACGAGGAGCGCGTTTTGCCGAAGGCCTTAAGCACCGCCGTCACGGGGCCAGGCTGAAAACGGCGGCGTACGTCGTCCAAGCGCCCGGGGATATCGATGTGCTGCGGGCAATGCCGCGCGCATTTGCCGCACTTGACGCAATTGCTCACCAGCTTGGGCTCGTTCGTCCGCACCGCGCTCGCCGTAAAGTATTGAGACAGCCCCGTAAACCAGCTGTGCGCATAGCTTGCGTTGTAGGCAGCAAAACACCCAGGGATATTGATGCCTTTAGGACACGGCATGCAATAGCCGCATCCCGTGCAGGGCACGCGATTCGATTTTTCAAACTCCCTCAGCACGCGTGCGATGGCATCGAGCTGAGCAGCCGTCATCGAATCCGGCAGGGCCCGATCGGCCAACGCCGCGTTCTCATCCACTTGCGCGATATCGGTCATACCCGAAAGCAGCATCGTCACCTGAGGATGGTTCCACACCCACGAAAGCCCCCAGGCGGCCGGAGTGCGCAAATGCGGGTCACGGGCGCCATCGAGCACAGCGCGTGCCCGCGGCGGAAGTTTGCCCGCTAGACGACCGCCCAGCAGTGGCTCCATCACAAACACCGCAAGACCGCGCTCCGCAGCCGCCATGAGTCCTGCCGTTCCCGCTTGGTAACGCTCGCCGGCATAGTTGTACTGGATCTGGCAAAAATCCCAGTCATATGCGTCAAGCACCGTCAGGAAATCCGCCGCGCTGCCGTGATACGAAAAACCAATCTGGCGAATGCGCCCCGCCGCCTTTTGACGCGCGATCCAGTCCTCGATGCCCAACGCCACCACACGTTTCCACTGGGCGGGCGAGGTGATGTTGTGCATAAGGTAATAGTCGATATGGTCAGTCCGCAGCCGACGCAGCTGTTCGTCAAAGAACCGGTCGAAATCCTCCGCGCATTTGCACGAAGCATGCGGCAGCTTGGTCGCGAGCAAAACCTGGTCGCGTAGGCCTAGGCGCTCAAGCGAAGCGCCCACGCAAGCCTCGTTGCCGGGATAGAGATAGGCCGTGTCCAGGTAGTTAATCCCCTGCTCCACTGCACGGGAGATGATGGCGTCGGCTGTCTTCGCATCCGGGCGTCCCGGCGCACCGGGAAACCTCATGCAGCCCAGCCCCAACGCCGAGATACGGTTACCGCTTTTGGGGTCAACGCGATATTGCACGGCCCCTCCTCCCCCATCGAAGCCCTGATAAGGCGAAACAAACCTGTCACGTCATCGAAGCACATCGGAATCGCAATCGAGAACGTATCGTAACGCAGCAGAAATCAGGCCGTCACGGCACCGCTTTAACATCAGCAAAAAGCCCGATGAAAGGAGGCAAGCGTGGCCACGCGTGAGGACGCCTACCCCTATCCCGGCGAGCAATACATCCTCTCGGTCGACTGTTACCAGACCGAGATCATGGACCATCTGGACGAGCTTCCCGCCACAGGCGCCGTCATCTTCTGCACCTTCCCCAAGGCGCGCGATGGCGTTGGATATCCCGCACGCGTTTTTGCCATCTGCCCCGCGGCATAAGTTCTCATGCGTTTGTTCTTCTAAATTCCGCCTCCGGTGCACGCTACATGCTCCAGCGGCATACAATCCACCGGGCGCTCCGCACGCGGGCGCCTTTTTGTGAGGAGATGATTCACGTGCAGATCAACAAGGTTGCCTTTATCGGCAAGGGCGGCGTCGGGCTACTCTACGGCAGCATGATCGCCCAGGCACTCGGCGACGATGCCGTCGAATACGTCATGGACGACGCCCGTTTCGAGCGTCACGCAGGCGACGCCCTTACGGTCAACGGCGAGCCCTGCGCACTCAAGTCCGTGCGCGTCAGTGAGGCAACGCCCGCCGATCTGGTCATTCTCACGGTCAAGACGACGGGACTCAACCAAGCACTCAAGACTATGGAGCGCGTCGTGGGACCCAACACGCTCATCGCCTCGCTGTGCAACGGCATTACGAGCGAGCAAAAGATTGCCGAGCGCTTTGGCTGGAAGCACACCGTCCTGGGCATCTGCCAGGGCATGGATGCCGTGTTCCTCGACGGAGAGCTCACCTTTACCAATGCGGGCGAGATTCGCTTTGGCGCGGCAGCGGGCACCGAGCCCGCAACCGTCACCGCCATCGACGAGCTCTACACACGCTGCGGCATCGCCCATACCGTCGAGAGCGACATTGCGCACCGCATGTGGGCCAAACTCATGCTCAACGATGGTATCAACCAGACGTGCATGGCCTACGGCGGAACGTATGGAAGCGCCACAGAGGCCGGCTCCGAGCAGCGCCGCTGCTTTGTCTCCGCCATGCGAGAGACACTTGCGGTCGCCAATGCCGAGGGCATTGAGCTGACCGAGGCAGACCTGACGCAGATGGTGCACCTCATCGAGGGAATCGACCCCACCGGTATGCCCTCGATGGCGCAGGACCGCATCGCACAACGAAAGACCGAAGTCGAGGAGTTCGCGGGCACCATTTGCCGCCTGGCCGCCAAACACGATATCCAAGTGCCGCAAAACGATTGGCTCTACCAGAGGATTCGCGAAATAGAAGGCAGCTGGTAGCCTCGGCCGCATCGCGACGTGCGCAATACAAGCAGACAGGCCTTCGCGAGGATTCCGTCATTCGCGAAGGCCTGTTGCATTTAGCTCGAGGCTAAAACTGAGGCTTATTTTGCGATTCCGGAACCTCGTCCTCGTCATCGCGGCAAAGTAGCACGCCGGCGCTTCCCAGCAACGCCGCTGCAATCAAGGCGCCCACAATCACAGGAGCGGCGCCCGTAGCGGACTGCAAGCCGGCAGTTAACGCCGCCGTCGGACCAAGGCATCCGATCAAAAGGGCAACGACGGCAATAGCGACATCTCGAGCGTTCATGGAACCACTTCCTCCACGAGAAAGACTTTGTTTCTCGTGACTTAGTGTGCCCCGCGCCCATATGCGCGGCGTACTGCCACGGTAAGCGCTCTGTTAACTCAAATGCATACATAGAACGGGCGCCCTTACGTTGCCCTAAAGCTCGGTAAAGACGCCCGTCCGCCAAATATCCGTGATGCAGAAAAATTACCAGCCAGTGTAGTAGTCGGTGGTTCCGGCAGCGCAGCCGGAGTCATAGACCTTGCACTCGCCCTTGGATCCGGTAAACGTGGAGCCCTGAGCCTTATCGCCCGCGGCCACGACGTAGTAACCATCGGAATCGCGCCAAAAGCCCTCGGAATCCTGGGTCCACTCGCCCGTGCGGTGGTGATACAACACGTTGCTGCTGTAATAGGTCTCACGACGACCGTTATAGTTATTGACGCCGCTCGAGCGCGTCAGGCCCGAGCCGTTCGCGTAATACGCAGCAGACGCGTAAGACGAGCCGGAGCCGGCGTTGTAATACGAAGCCTGAACGGCCTCAGCGGCCTCGGCTTCGGCAGCCGCAGCCTCGAGCGCCTCGCGCTTAGCATCCTCGAGCGCGGAGCGAAGCTCGTCGAGCTCGGCCGACTTCGCGTCGACCTCCTCCATCGTCAAAAGACTGCCCGCACCATCGATACAACCTTGCAGTACAGCGCGCTCGTCATCGGTGGCATAGTCGCCGTACATGTTCATGATGATCTGGGCGCGGACCTCCAGGGAATCGCGCTTGGCCCCCATAGAGGCGTTCCACTCCTGCATGGAGCCAAAGCCGTCGCCGCGATAGTCGACGGGCTGCATCAGCGTCGCCTCGGACGGCGTGGATCCGACCGTATCGGATAGTGTTGCCGCGTGGGCATCAGTTGCGCCGGCGCCCGTCAAAAGTGCCACGGTCAGAGCGGCGGAAAGGGCGGCGGCTTTCGGTTTTCGTGAATCAATCCTCATGTAGCTGGAAACCTCCGTAGTGCGTTTTTGCTGCGTTTGAGCTGCGTGTGATTCGATCGCGCTGCATAGTACCCCGAGCAAATCGCGACCTGCGGTTTTTCTCAAAAGGCGCACGTCATTTGCGTAAAACTCACATCCTCTCAACAGGAGTTTTCCACATCTCGATTGCATAAAGCGTGCCAAAAACCCTGTTTTTGCACCCTCTCTATGCAAAAAAGGCGCCTGTGCGACCATTGTTCGCACAGGCGCCTTGAGCAGGCATTTTATGCAGTTATACCTATCGAGTCGCAAGGGGTCCTTGCACAAGTCGCCTTACTCGTCCAGTGCGGCAAAGGCCTGCTTCAGATCCCAAATGATGTCCTCGGCGTTCTCGGTACCGATGGAAAGACGGATCGTGGAGGGCGTGATGTCCTGCTCGGCGAGCTCCTCGGCAGAGAGCTGGGAGTGCGTGGTGGTAGCCGGGTGCACGACGAGCGACTTGACGTCGGCCACGTTGGCGAGCAGCGAGAACACCTGCAGATGATCGATGAACTTCCAAGCTGCCTCCTGGCCACCCTTAATCTCAAAGGTAAAGATCGAGGCACCGCCGTTGGGGAAGTACTTCTGGTACAGCTCATGGTCGGGATGCTCGGGCAGGCTCGGGTGGTTCACCTTGGCGACGTGGCTGTCACCGGTCAGGAACTCAACGACCTTCTTGGTGTTCTCGACATGACGGTCAACGCGCAGCGACAGAGTCTCGGTGCCCTGGAGCAGGACCCAGGCGTTGAACGGGCTGATGCAGGCACCCTCGTCACGCAGCAGGATAGCGCGGACATAGGTTGCAAAGGCGGCGGGACCGGCAGCCTCGGCAAACGAAACACCGTGGTAGGAGGGGTTGGGCTCAGCGATCTGGGCGTACTTGCCACTCGCCTTCCAATCGAAGTTACCGCCGTCGACGATCACACCGCCCAGCGAGGTGCCGTGGCCGCCGATAAACTTGGTTGCGGAGTGGACGACGATGTTGGCACCATGCTCCAGCGGACGGAACAGATACGGGGTGCCGAAGGTGTTGTCGACGACAACCGGCAGGCCATGCTTCTTGGCGATCTCGGAGATGGCGTCGATGTTGGGGATGTCGGAGTTGGGGTTACCGAGCGTCTCGAGATAGATGACCGTGGTGTTGTCCTTGATGGCGCCCTCGACCTCGTCCAGGTTATGGGCATCGACGAAGGTGGTCTCGACACCAAACTGGGAGAGCGTGTGCTCCAGCAGGTTGTAGGAACCGCCGTAGATGGTCTTCTGGGCGACCACGTGGTCACCGGCCTGGGCGAGGGCCTGCAGGGTATAGGTGATGGCGGCGGCGCCAGAGGCGACGGCGAGGCCAGCAACGCCGCCCTCGAGCGCAGCGATACGGTCCTCGAAGACGCCCTGGGTGGAGTTGGTCAGACGGCCGTAGATGTTACCGGCGTCGGCAAGACCAAAGCGGTCGGCGGCGTGCTGGGAGTTGCGGAACACATAGCTCGTGGTTTGATAGATAGGCACAGCACGGGAGTCGGATGCAGGATCGGCGCTCTCCTGGCCAACGTGCAGCTGCAGGGTATCGAAACCAAAGGTGTGCTCGGGGTTGTTGATAAACTGGCTCATGATGATCTCCTTGATCGAACAAAAGTAAATAAAAAGAGAGAAGTAAGTCGCTGTCTCCTGATCACGCCGACGGGCGCAAACAGGAGCCCGGCATTCGTCTTGGTAAGCAATTCATATGCGGGCCTCCTTTCGCATCCCGGTTCCTTGGTCGGCTTAATTACCTACCGCCTTTGTGTGTTTTGAATAGTACGAGCATTGTTTTGCTCGGTCAATCACTTAAAAGCGCTAACTTGTTATCGGTTTTTTAGATAGCTATCGAAAGGATGGGCGCCGATGACCCTCCAGCAACTTCGTTTTTTGATCGCCGTGGCAGAGTCCGGATCGATCAACGCCGCAGCCCAGCGCCTTTATACGGCACAGTCCAACATCTCAAACGCTGTCAAAAGCCTGGAACAGGAGCTCCATCTGGAGATCTTTACGCGCTCCAGCCGCGGCGTCACGCTCACCAACGACGGCACCGAGCTATTGGGCTATGCGCGCCAGGTCGTAGAGCAGGCCGACATGCTCGAGGCACGCTACGAGGACGGCGGCACACCCCAGGCGCGCCTTGCCGTCTCGGCCCAGCACTACGCTTTTTCGGTCAAGGCCTTTGTCAACGTCGTCGAGCGCTGCCGCGACAGTAAGTTTGAGTTCATCATGCGCGAGACCACCACCTCGCAGATCATCGACGACGTCCGCGCATTTCGCAGCGATATCGGCATTCTGTACCTGGATGACTTTAACGCCCGCGTTCTGCAGAAGGCCTTCGCCGATGCCCGCGCAAGCTTCCATCCCCTCTTCGACGCGACGGTCCACGTCTTCGTTAGCGAACGCCACCCGCTCGCACGCCGCCCTCAGCTGTCCCTTGCCGACCTCACGCCCTATACGCGCTACAGCTTTGAGCAGGGAACCTCAAACTCCTTCTATTACGCCGAGGAACCTTTTAGCTATATCCCTTGCGACCGCAACATACGAATCTCGGACCGCGGAACACTTACTAACTTACTTATCACGTCGAACGGTTACACCCTGTCGACCGGTGTCCTTTCCAATGAAATGCAGTGGGGTATGGCATCGATCCCGTTAGCAGACGCCCCAACGATGCACGTAGGATATATCATGCACGACGAGCGCAAGCCCTCTCCTCTCTTGCGGCAATACCTCGACGAGCTCAACCGCATCATCCATGCCAACTAACTGTCGGAAGACGGGATAGAAATCGTAAATTGCTAGCCCCCGGCAGGCATGGCGCTACAATGGTCACTCACACGAAGCGTACCCAACGAAAGGAACCATGTGAAGGTCATCATCTATACCGACGGCTCGGCCCGATCAAATCCGGGACGCGGCGGCTACGGCGCCGTGCTCAAGTACACCAACCCCGCCGGCAAGACCTTCACCTCCGAGCTTTCGCGTGGCTACGCCAAGACCACTAACAACCGCATGGAGCTCATGGCGGTCATCGTGGCGCTCGAGGCACTTAACCGCCCCTGCGAGGTCGAGGTCCATTCCGATTCGCAATACGTCGTCAACGCCTTCAACAAACACTGGATCGACGGCTGGAAAAAGCGCGGGTGGAAAACTGCCAACAAGCAGCCCGTCAAGAACCGCGACCTGTGGGAGCGCCTGCTTGCCGCAAAGAGCAAGCATAAGGTGGAGTTCATCTGGGTTAAGGGGCATGCCGGCCACGAGCTCAATGAGCGCTGCGACGAGCTCGCCACCACCGCGGCCGACGGAGCCAACCTCGATATCGACACCGGCTTTAGCGAGAGCGACCTGTAACGGCGTTTTCGCACGCTTTTATGTCCTCCCGCGCTACACTCGTCCTGTAGGCCAAACAACGCAAGGGGGACACATGCTGCGCATCGCAACCATCGGCACATCCATGATCACCGACGACTTTATCCAAGTCGTCAATGCCAACGACCAGGCTACATTCGTAGGCACGCTCTCGCGCGACGCAGATCGTGGCGCCGCCTTTACCGCCGAACACGGCGGCGAACGCAACTTCACCGCACTTGACGAGCTTGCGTCCGCCGACGACGTCGACGCCGTCTACATCGGCAGCCCCAACGCGCTCCATCACGAGCAGGCGCTCGCCTGCATCGCCGGTGGCAAGCACGTCATCGTCGAGAAGCCCTTCTGCGCCACCGAAGCGCAGGCACTGGAAGTCTTCCGCGCTGCCGAGGCAGCAGGCGTCGTGGCCCTCGAGGCCATGCGCCCGCTTCACGACCCCGCCTTCCACGCCATTGAGGACGCTCTGGGCGAGATTGCGCCCATTCGCCGCGCCTCACTGCGCTTTGGCAAGTATTCCTCACGCTACAACGAAATCCTCGCTGGACGCGCCACCAATATCTTCGACTGCAATATGGCATCGGGTTCCCTCATGGACATTGGCGTCTACGCCGTCGAGCCCATGGTCGAGATTTTCGGCATGCCCTCTGGTCTCACCAGCATGACCACGCTGCTCGACCCCTCAACGCAAGAGCTCACCCATGGCCCCATCGACGGTTGCGGTTCCATTCTCGCCAGCTATGGCGGTGGCCGTATCTCCGTCGAGCTCGCGCACTCCAAAATTACGAATGACCTGCTGCCCTCGCAGATCGAAGGCGAGCGTGGCACTATCCAGATCGACCATCTGTCCACGCCCCGCAA